>JALZIB010000036.1 GCA_030860505.1 Actinomycetota bacterium | reverse complement strand
CTATCGCTGGTCGTTGGTTCGCGTCCCGTTACATGTTGATGAGGGGTTGCAGTGCAGCGCGCCGACGGTGTCGTCCCGCGGACAGGTGCGAATCCCACCAGGATTCAAACCTGCGCACGAAAAGATGCACTTTGACCTGCGCCTTCACAAGTTCACCTTGCTTGTGCCCCCGGCAGGATTCGAACCTGCGCACCTCGCTCCGGAGGCGAGTGCTCTATCCCCTGAGCTACGGGGGCTCGGGACATGATCTCTAGGGACCTTAAGCGATCGGCGCTTGCTCTCTTTCTGGGTTTTTTGTCGGGAAACGCCTTATGTGGTGAAACCCAAACGACTAGGCTCCTGACTGAATGTCCCAACGACGAATCCTCATTTGTGACGACGATCCTGTGATCCTGCGCCTTCTGCAGGTCAACCTCGAACTCGAGGGCTATGAAGTCTTGCTTGCCCATGACGGTGAGGAGGCGACTCGCGCCGCACTCGACGAGGTGCCGGACCTGATCATCCTCGACATCATGATGCCGAGGATGGACGGCTATCAGGCGGTCGAGGCGCTGAAGGCCGACGAGTCCACTGCCTCGATACCGGTCGTGTTTCTGTCGGCCAAGGCTCAACAGTCAGACATCGACCGGGGACTCAAGCATGGGGTGTCCGCTTACCTGACGAAACCCTTCGACCCGAGCGAGTTGCTCGAGGTGGTGCAGCGCTTCACCGGCTAGCCGCGACAATAGTGGCCATGATCACCGCATCCCTGGCCGAGCTGGTTCGCGACGCACTCGAGGCGGCCGCCTCCGATGGGGTGCTGACCCTGGACACGATGCCGGAGGTCACCTTCGAGCGCCCGAAGAGGCGCGAGCACGGAGACTGGGCCACCAACGTGGCGCTGGCCGCCGCTCGAGGTCAGGGCAGCCCGCGCGCCATCGCCGAGGCCATAGTGGAGCGGCTTCCCGCCAACCGCATCATCGAGCGCGTCGAGGTCGCCGGCCCGGGCTTCATGAACTTCCATCTCGCTCCCTCATCGCTGCACGAGGTCGTACGTCGCGCCGCCGATCCGAGCTCAGGCTTCGGTCGTCACCGGGTCGGGGACGGTCAAGCCATCAACCTCGAGTACGTGTCGTCTAACCCGACCGGACCCATCAACGTGGTGAGCGGCCGGCACGCGGCGGTCGGTGACGCACTGGCGAACCTGCTCGAGGCCGCAGGCTATGCGGTCACGCGCGAGTTCTACTGGAACGACATGGGACGCCAGATGGAGCTGTTCGGCCGTTCCATCGCAGTTCGATACCTCGAGTATTTCGGCGGCGAGGGCACCCTTCCAGAAGACGGCTATCGCGGCGACTACATCATCGACATCGCACGAGCCATCGCCGAGGAGGTGGGGGACAAGTACGTCGACGCGGACCCGAACGAGCGCGATGGCGCCATGAGAGAACTGGGAATGGGCCGAATGCTCGATGCGGCGCGCTCATCATTGACTCGGTTCGGGACCTCCTTCGACGTGTGGACGCTCGAGAGTTCACTTCACGAGGCCGGCGAAGTCGAGGCCGGCCTCGTGAAGCTGCGTGAAGGGGGATGGACCTACGAGAGCGAGGGGGCCGAGTTCTTCAGGTCGACGGATCTCGGCGACGACAAGGATCGCGTGCTCGTGCGCTCCACCGGACAGTCGACCTACTTCGCGGCCGACGTCGCGTACCTCGGCGACAAGTTCGAGCGTGGCTTCGACCGGCTCATCTATTTGTGGGGGGCCGATCACCATGGGTCGGTGCCTCGGTTACTCGCCGCCGTCGATGCTTTGGGTTTTGAGCGGGCGCGCGTCGAGGTGCCGATAGTGCAGATGGTGTCACTGTCGCGTCGCGGAGAGGCCGTGCGCGCTTCGAAGCGCGCGGGCGTGATCGTGAGGCTCGATGAGTTGATCGACGAAGTCGGCGTTGACGCGGCCCGCTACACCTTTTTAACCCGATCCATGGACGCTCCGCTCGAGTTCGACATCGAGCTTGCCAAGGAGCAGGCCCCTGAGAACCCGGTCTTCTACGTTCAGTACGCGCACGCCAGAATCTGCTCGATTTTGCGGCGGGCGACCACCGAGGATGCTGCAACCTCGCCCGGCGACGCTCCTCTCGAGTTGCTGACCCACGACTCGGAGGACCTCTTGATCCGAAAGCTCGACTCCTACGAGGAAGTCGTTCTCGAGGCGGCCGAGAGGCGAGCCCCGCAACGAGTTGCTCGCTACATCCAGGAGCTGGCGTCGGTGTTTTCGAGCTTCTACCGGGACTGTCAGGTGCTGACGGACGACAAGGCTCGATCCCACGCCAGGCTCGCGCTATGCGTCGCCACGAAGTCGGTTATAGCCGACGGGTTGAGCATGCTCGGCGTGACCGCTCCTGAGCGCATGTGATGCGGTTCGTCCAGGTCGACGTCTTTGCGGACACCGTTTACCGCGGCAATCCCCTGGCGGTGTTTCCGGACGCGGGAGAGCTGGCCGGCGCGCAGATGCAAACGATAGCCTCCGAGATGAACCTCTCCGAGACCTCCTTCGTGACGGCGCACACCGACGATTCCTACGACGTCCGCATCTTCACTCCGGACGAGGAGCTCGACTTCGCCGGACATCCGACCCTGGGCACAGCCTGGGTAGTACGCCGGCTCGGCCTGACCGACGTCGACGAGCTCACTCAGCGCTCGCGCGCGGGACAGACGCCGGTGCGAGTCGCCGGCGACAAGGTCTGGTTCACACGCAGCGGAAGCAGCGAGCCGGACGAGGAGGACCGCAACCCCGATTTCGCGCGCCGGCTTGGCGAGGCCTTGGGGCTCGACGCATCCTCGGTCGGCTTGGAGGCCAGGGAACTGGGGCGCTCGGGATATCTCCGGCCCGCGTTCGCGGACGCGGGGCTTCGTCATCTGATGATTCCGCTGCGCGATCTTGACGCGCTCGGTCGCGCCCGGCCGAACCTGGCGGCGCTGCCGGACGTCTCGCCCGGAGGGTTCTACTGTTTCACGGCGGTCCAGGCGGGCCGGGTTCGAGCGCGCGGCTTCTTTCCTGGACTTGGTGTGCCCGAGGATCCCGCGACCGGATCCGCAGCGGCGGACCTCGGGCTCTATCTCGCGGATCGCATCGGCTCCGTCGAGTTCGAAGTGGCGCAGGGTGTCGAGATGGGCCGTCCGTCCCGTCTTTTCGTGCGAGCCGAGCAGGGCGAAGTCCACGTCGGCGGGGCCTGTCACCACGTCTTCGACGGAACGCTGGCGGAGCTTCCGACCAGGTGAGCTTCGAGCGGTTGCGCTCGATCCTGCCGGCCGGTGCGGCCGCATCCTCCGACGGCCGCCTCGTCGTGGGCGGCTGCGACGTGGTCGAGATCGCCGAGCGCTTCGGCACGCCGGTCATGATCATGGACCGCACCACGATTGAATCCAACGCCGCAAAGATCGTCTCCGAGCTGGGCGATCCCTCGAAAGTCTTCTACGCGGGCAAGGCCTTTCTGTGCATCGCGCTGTGCCGGGTGATCGAGTCCCTCGGTCTTGGGTTGGACGTGTGCACGGGCGGCGAGCTTGCAACCGCCCTCGCTGCGGACTTTCCTCCCGACCGCATCATCTTTCACGGCAATAACAAGTCGTTCGAGGAACTCGAGGCGGCGGGGGCGGCCGGTGTCGGACGCATCGTGATCGATTCCTTCGATGAGATCGAGCGTGTTGCGCGAGCCAACCTGAGGACTCGGGTGCTCGTGCGCGTGACCCCGGGCGTGGAGGCGCAGACCCACCAGTACGTTCAGACGGGCCAGGAGGATTCGAAGTTCGGATTCCCAATAAGTGGAGGCGTCGCCCTCGACGCGGTGCGCAGAGTCATCGAGCTCCCGGGTTGCTCCTTCGCCGGCCTGCACGCTCACATCGGGTCACAGATCTTCGATCTCGGGGGCTTCAATCTGGCCGTCAAGCGCTTGAGTGATTTCGCCGCCACCGTGTCGGACGAACTCGGCGTCGCCGTCAGTGAGGTCAACATGGGAGGCGGCTTCGGGATCCAGTACGTCGAGTGGGAGGACCCGTTGCCGCTGGAGGAGGTTGCGCGCGGGGTCGTCCGGGACGTAAGGCGCGAGTTCAAGAAGCGCTCGCTATCCGCCCCCGAAGTCTTCGTCGAGCCGGGGCGGAGCATTGCCGGGCCTGCCGGACTCACGATCTACAAGGTGGGAACGGTCAAACCCATCGCGGGAGTGCGAACGTATGTGTCGGTCGACGGAGGCATGAGCGACAATATGCGTCCGGCGTTGTACGGCTCGAGTCACGAAGCGTTGCTCGCCAATCGGGTCGACGCCGACGACGACGGCTCGGTGACGATCGTCGGCAAGCACTGCGAGTCCGGCGACGTGCTGATTCGAGATGCCAAGCTGCCCGCCGACGTCGCAGTGGGCGACCTCCTGTGCGTGACGGCCACGGGGGCCTACAACTACTCGATGGCATCCAACTACAACCGGACACCGCGCCCAGCCGTGGTGCTCGTGCATGACGGACGGGCGACCGAGATCGTCCGGCGCGAAACCTTGGACGACGTGCTGGGGCTCGACATCCCTTTGACAAGCTAGTGGGGTGGCTCGATCGTCTCACGAGGCGTCCCATGGCGGCCGCCGTCGCCGGAGTGACGTTCATAGCCACGTCGGGCGTCGTCGTGCGCGCGGCCGATGTGTCGCCCGCCACCGCGGCGGTGTGGCGTTGCCTCTACGCGCTCCCGTTTCTCTGGTTGCTGTCCACTTCCGAGGACCGGCGCTTCGGACCGCGCAGCCGGAGAGATCGGCGGCTTGCGCTCATCGCCGGGCTGTGCCTAGCCGCAGACCTCGTGTTCTGGCACTACGCGATCGAGGCCGTGGGCGCCGGCCTTGCGACCGTCCTCGGCAATTTGCAGGTGCTGCTCGTCGGAGTGGCGGCGTGGCTCATTTTCAAAGAGCGACTTGGTCGCAGCATCTTGATCGCTCTTCCCATCGTGCTGTTCGGCGTGATTCTGATCTCTGGTCTCGTCGGCGCGGGTGCCTACGGCGACGATCCGGTGCTCGGCGTCGTCTTCGGCGCACTCGGTTCGACGGCCTACGCGGGCTTCATCCTGATCCTCCGCCACGGCTCCTCGGACCTGCGGCGTTTCGGCGGCCCGTTGTTCGATGCGACGGTGGCGGCGGCGATCGGGTCACTTGTGCTCGGCCTTCTGGTGCGCGATGTCGACCTCGTGCCGTCGTGGCCGGCGCACGGCTGGCTGGTCGTGCTCGCCGTTTCGTCGCAGGTCATCGGGTGGCTCCTCATCGCGAGCTCGATGCCGCGCATGGCGGCTGCGATGACCTCGATGCTGCTGCTTCTCCAGCCGGTGGGAGCCATGGCGCTGGGAGCCCTCATTTATGGAGAAGACCCGTCGCTGCTTCAAATCGCGGGCGTCGTGTTGATACTGGTCGGAGTCGTGTTGTCGGCGCGCGGCCGCACGCGCGAGCCTCGCCCTCTCCCGACCCCCGAGATAGCGACGGATTGACCTGGTCGATCAAACTCCTCGGACCATCGGCATCGTTCGTCATCGCAGAAGGCGCGACATGCGCCGGTCGGCCAGAACCTTCCCGTCCGTCTGGCACGAGGCGCAGTAGGTGATCTCTCGAGCGTTGAACGACACCCTGTGCATCGCGCCGCCGCAGCGAGGACACGGCTCGCCGTGCCGGTTGTGAATCGTGAAGCGGTCGCCCATCTTGGCGGGGAGACCACCGCTTCGCCCGCGCTCTCGTTCGGTGGCCGCAGCTAATACCGCCCTGACTTCTTCGAGCAGGCGCTCGCGCTCCGAACCGCTCAGCTTCGACAGCGCCGCAAAGGGAGACAGCATGGCGGCGTGGAGGATGTCATCTGAAAAGCCCCGGCCGATACCTGCAACCGCTCTTTGATCCCTCAGGAAGGTGTGAAGTTGGCGGTTGTCCTCACCGTCGCGCAGAAGCGTTGCGAACTCAGGGGAGTCGGGCTCCGGCCCCAGGCCTTCGAGGGGGCCGGGTTCTCCAGCTTCCAGGACCCAGCACGCGGCCTTGCGCTCGGTGCCGTACTCCTTAACGAGAATGCTGGGGGCTTTCTCGAATGCGAGTCGCAGCACCGCGCCCTTGGGGCGAGTCTTCTTCGGCGGGTCCTCGATGTCGACGCGTCCTCCTTGAGAAAGGTGAATCAGGACGTGCACGTCGTCGAGATCAAAGTCGAGGTACTTGGCGCGCCTGCCGATCCGGGCGATTGTCTTTCCCGCGAGATCGAAAGGTGAGGGCGCCACCGTCTTGAGCGCCGAGAACTGAAGGACGTCGGCCGAAGCCAGCACCTTGCCTGCGAGCGCGCTGGTCAAGCGCTCGGCAAGTGCCTGCAACTCCGGAAGTTCCGGCATGTCGGCAAGTTTAGTGGGTCGCGGCATCCGCCTCTAGGAGCGGAGGCTATTCTCCGGGCGGCACGCTAGGTGATGCAGATGACGTGGACCAACTCGTTGTAGCAATGGTCGGTCAATTGGGGAAGGGTTTGTTCGCTGTCCGTGCGCAGCATGATCGCTATCGAAAGGACCTGAACTCCCGCCGCGCCGAGGAGATGACAGCGAGTCACGTCGGGCCGGCCGGGCCGGCGCAGGAGCTCCTCGGCCAACGCGAGACACCAGCTCTGGAGTTCGATCGCGTTCCGTTCCGTCAGCGCGCGCGACGAGTTCGCAAGTCGGGCCCGCCATTGGATCTCGTCTTGCTCTTCCTCTAGGATCTCCGCAAAGGTGACGAGGGCGGGACGAAGGGCGGCGCTATTCGTTTCGCTCGCCGGTCGCTCGCGCAGGATGGCCCGCAGCGCTTCCAGGTGCTGCCCACTCTTGTGAAAGACGACGTCTTCCTTGGCGTTGAAGTAGCGGAAGAAGGTCCGTGGTGACATCCCCGCCAAGCTCGCGATGTCGTTGACCGTGGTTGCGTCGAAGCCGTTGCGCTCGAACAACGTCAACGCAGCGTCGGTGAGTGCCTTGCGAGCCGCCAGCTTCTTGCGTTCTCGGACGCCCAACTCTGCCGTCATGTTCGCAGCCTACGCCCATCGCCCGCTCGAATCCCTATGTCCGGCGAGGCGATCGCTTGATAGCGTGATCCCTCATAGCGCCTTCAGTAACAAAACGTACTTTTTGTCGGGCGAGCGGTGCGGCCCGAAGGTGTGATAGGGACGGGAGCATCGTTGTGAGCGAGTCCATACGCGTCGGTTTCCTGGGCTGCGGAGTGGTGGGAGGTGCCGCGGCTCGCATCATTGCCGATCACGCGCGCGCGCTCGAAGAGAGATGTGGAGCGCGCATCGAGATCGAACGCATTGCCGTGCGAAGTCTGTCCAAAGAGCGTGCCGTCGACCTACCGGAGCAACTGTTCACGACCGATCCCTGGGAGGTCGTGGGAGATCCATCGATTCACATCGTCGTGGAGGTGATCGGTGGTGTCGAGCCGGCTCTCGACCTAGTTCTCGAGGCGATCAAGAACGGCAAGCACATAGTCACGGCGAACAAGGAGCTGATCTCCACTATGGGCCGGGACATAGTGGAGGCTGCAGGGGGTGCGGGTGTGGACGTGTTGTTCGAGGCCGCCGTCGGCGGAGGTATCCCGGTGCTTCGGCCGATCAAAGAGTCGCTCGCGGGAGATCGGATCCGGCGAGTCATGGGCATCGTCAACGGCACCACCAACTACATTCTCACGCGCATGTCCGAGCGGGGTGAGGGATTCGCGCAGGCGCTAGGGGAAGCGGAGACGCTCGGCTACACGGAGCTCGATCCGAGCGCGGACATCGAGGGTTTCGACGCTGCGCAGAAGACCGCCATTGTGGCGTCGATTGCATTCAATTTGATCGTCGTTGCCGGCGACGTTCATCGCGAGGGCATCGCACGTGTGAGTGCGACAGATGTCGCCGCCGCCCATGAGCTGGGCTACGAGATCAAGTTGCTGGCGGTAGCCGAAGTCAAGGACGGTCGGATCGCGACGCGCGTCCACCCGGCGATGATCCCGCGCACCCACCCGCTTGCAAGCGTGCGTGGCGTCTTCAACGCCGTGTTCGTCGAGGCTGAGGAAGCCGGCGAGCTCATGTTCTTCGGCCGCGGCGCAGGCGGGGGACCGACCGGATCGGCCATCGTCGGCGACGTTGCGGAGGTCGCGCGCCACATCATTAGCGGAGGTACGTCTATCGGCTGGACCCATCGCGAGCGAGCTCGCATCACTCCTCAGGACGACATCGAAGTCCGTTACTACGTTGTGCTTTCGGTGCTCGACCGGATCGGTGTCCTGTCCACCGTCGCCGGCGTCTTCGCGCGCCACGGTGTTTCGATCGCCAGTGTGCGTCAAGAAGGCTCGGGCGACGAGGCATCGCTCGCACTCATCACCCACGCCGGGACGGAGGGCCAGCACGGAACCACCTTTCGCGAGCTTCAGGCACTCGACGTCGTCAGGGCGATCAAGTCTCGCATTCGAGTCATGGGTACCGAAGAGCTGTGACTGCGACGAAGGCTCTGACGGTCGCGGGCAAGAGGGGCATCATCGAGCGCTGGCGTCGGCATCTCCCCGTCGACGACGCCACACCCGTGGTGACGTTGGCCGAAGGCGACACGCCGCTCATCTTCTCGGAGCGACTGTCCGCCGAAGTGGGAGCGGAGGTGTGGCTCAAGTACGAGGGTCTCAACCCCACTGGGTCGTTCAAGGACAGGGGCATGACGCTCGCGGTGTCGAAGGCGCTCGAGGAGGGGAGCAAGGTCGTCGCGTGTGCATCCACAGGTAATACGAGCGCGTCGGCGGCGGCCTACGCCGCGCGCGCGGGGCTGATCTGCGCGGTGTTGATCCCGGAGGGTAACGTCGCGCTCGGAAAACTTGCTCAAGCTCTGGTGCACGGGGCGCGCCTGCTCGAGATCACAGGCAACTTCGACCAGGCACTCGAGCTCATAAAGCAGATGGGCGAGAGCCACCCGATAACCATCGTCAACTCGATCAACCCATTTCGCATCGACGGTCAGAAGACCGCGGCTTTCGAGGTCGTCGAGGCACTCGGGCGCGCGCCCGACATCCATGTCATGCCGGTCGGAAACGCCGGGAATATCACGGCCTATTGGAGGGGCTACAAAGATGCCTTGAAGCTGGGATGGAGCGACGCGCTGCCGCGCATGCATGGATGGCAGGCTGAGGGCGCCAGCCCAATCGTCCGAGGTACTCCGGTGTCCGACCCGCGCACTATCGCAACCGCCATCCGAATAGGCAATCCGGCGTCGTGGCAGGGTGCAACGGACGCGGCCTCGGACTCGAAGGGCTCCATCGAATCGGTGCGCGACAAGGAGATCCTCGAGGCCTACAGGTCGCTCGCGCAGGAGGGCGTCTTCGTCGAGCTGGCCTCGGCGGCGAGCGTCGCCGGCCTGCGCCAGCTAAGCGCTGAAGGTCGGATCGAGAAGGGTGCGACGGTGGTGTGCATCCTGACCGGGCACGGTCTCAAGGATCCCGACTGGGCCATCGCGGGCGCACCTCGGCCGTTTCGGGTCCGCGCCGACATGGACTCCATCCTCGAGCATCTTGATTTAGCCTGAGTCGATGAACGACCAGCAGGGACACTCGCCCGCCGGAGGAGGACGGCCTCCGCCACCGCCGGGACCCCACCAGGAGCCGCCGAATTACCCCCAGCAGCCGCCGAACTATCCCCAGCCTTATCAGGGGCCCCCTCCGCAGTACGGCTACCCGCAGACCTACGTCCCGCAGCCGCCCAACAACGGCTACGCCATCGCGTCGCTCATCTGCTCGATAATCGGCGTGCTGTTTCTCCTCCCCGTGATCGGACCCATTCTTGGGATCGTGTTCGGGAACATGGCGAAGAAGCAGATCGCAGACTCGCAGGGTCGCGAGGGCGGAGAGAACCTTGCGCAGGCGGGAGTCGTCCTCGGGTGGATAGGAATCGTCCTCAACATCCTGATCGCCGGAGCAATCCTGGCTCTCTTCGTGGGCGCGTTGGCCTTCCTTTCAGGCACGGCCGAGGTCTTCGAGAACCTTCCAACGCCCACACCGAGTCCGTAGAACGAGATCGATGGAGCAATCCTCACAGGCTCCGATCGAGTCGCATACAAATCGCCTCGCTCTTGTCGCCCTTGCCTTGGGTGTTCTTGGGTTTCTCGTCATCCCGTTCGTGGGTTCGCTTGCCGGCATCATCTGTGGCGTACGATCCAAACGCTCGATAGATCGCTCAGGCGGGCGCGAGAGCGGCAGAGAGCTGGCGGTTGCGGGCCTCATCTTGAGTTTCGTGGGGCTCGCGGTGTGGAGCGGACTCCTGCTCTTCGGCTTCGGCATCGGCGCGCTGCGATCGGTCTTCTAGGTGTCGAACACGGCCTTCTCGCCGCCTGAACGCACGTGTAGCTTGTGAGTTGCGGTGGCGCTTGCCTTCGATGTCGCCGTGGTCACGGTTAATGTCACCGGCCTCTGACGCGCCTAGCCCTGCACGGGACGTGCGAGCGTGTCATCCTCTTGAGCATGCTTGAGCGAGACCAACTAAGGGGCCTGCTATGCCGGCAGCAGTAAAGGTGCGAGTACCCGCAACGGTGGCCAACCTCGGCCCCGGCTTCGATGCGCTCGGGGTCGCGCTACAAATGCACCTCGAGATCGAGATCGAGCCGCGGCGAGACTCGATCGAGATCATGGTCGAGGGTGAGGGGGCCGAGCAGCTCGCGGCCGACGACACGAACCTCGTCGTTCATTCGATGAACGTCTTCTTCGACCACGTGGGTCGACGCCCCGCCGGCTACGCCGTTCGAGTTAAGAACCCGATCCCGCTGGGCGCGGGTCTGGGATCGTCCGCGGCCGCCGTCGTGGGTGGCATCATGGCGGCCCGTTCGCTGACCAACAGAACCGTGTCGCAGATCGAGACGATGCAGCTCGCGACCGAACTCGACGGGCATCCCGACAACGTGTTGCCGGCGCTGCTAGGAGGTCTTGTCGTTTGTTACAGGTCGAACGACGGCAGCGAGCTACGGCACTACCGGACCGAACCGTCCGAGCGACTGGTCCCGATAGTGGCGGTGCCACGTGAGGGTTACTCGACGATCAAAGCCCGCAAGGCTCTTCCTCCAGACGTCTCCTTTTCCGACGCGCAGTTCACCGCGTCGCGCGCAGCTCTGCTCGTCGCAGCGATGTCACAGGGCGCGGGCGCGGACGTTTTGGCGGATGCGATGAACGATCGCCTTCACGAACCGCACCGCCTGAAGCTCATGCCCGAGACCTTCGCGGTGCATACAGAGCTGCGCGCCGCAGGACTTGCCGTCGCGCTCGCGGGGGCCGGCCCCTCGCTTCTCATCGTCGTTCCGCGGCCCGATGCAGCGACGCGCGCCGAGCAGGTGCGCAGGGTGTGCAGAGCGCGCGAGGCGGGATGGCGCGTGTTCGTGAGCGAGTGGGAGTCGTCGGGCGCAACGACCGTTCCATAGCCTGAATGAAGAAGCCGGAGCCGTGTCGGCCCCGGCTTCTTAGCTGAGCTGTGGAAGAAAGCCTTAGCCGCGGCCAGTGAGACGGTCCTTCAGCGACGGCTTCTCCGTCGTGGTCTGGGCATCGGTGCCGGGAGGCGCCGAGCGCGGGGTGCGTTGCGGCGTCGTCGACTGAGTGCCGGTAGAGGTTCCGTGATCGGTTACGACCGGCTCGCCCTGGGGGCTCGTCGTCTGCGCCGGAGCATTTGTCTGATTCTGCGCGGGGGGCGGCGGCGCGGCCGCGGGCGCCGCCGAGGTCTGACGGCGCTCGTCGGCGCGATCGGACAGCCTGCGGCGTTCCTCGAGGGCGCGCTCGTCCTCATCTCGGCCGTGCCGGTCGTCGACGTGGTCGTCGTCCGCATGCTTTTCGGCGACTCGACGCTCGAGCTTGGTGTGCCAGCGGGCCCCGAGCATGCCGCCCAGGATCGCTCCAAGGAGCATCGCTACGAGAATGCCGATGCCGACGCCGGTTCCGAAGTCGAGGAGGTTGTTCTCTTCGACCGGAAGCCGGACGGTGTCGAGTGGATTGTTGAGCTCGGCGTCGGCTCCGAGGGCGGCGGCGATCGCGCCCACCGCTACGAGCAGGAGTACGGCCACAATCGGAACCAGCAGGCCGTTGAGGAACCCGGCGCCTCGGCCCATGCGCCCGGCGGTGTAGCCGCCCCACAGGTAGGCCAAAAACCATGCGATGACCAGGACGATCGCGGCGCCGATGCCGGCGTTGATGGCCTCCTGACCGGAGACGTCGGCGATGTCGTCGGCCGTTCCGGTCGCCGCAAGGACGCCACCGGCGATCGCAAGGAGCAGGGTCAGCGCCCCGAAGGAGACCACGACTCCCGTGAGAATGGCCCCGAACGAAACCCCCCCGCGGGCCAGGGGCATGCGGTCTTCCGGCACTCCTTCTCGGGTGCGGGTGTGATCGTTGTCGTTTCGATCCGGATCATTCTGGTGCTTGTTTTTGTTGAACACGCGCGAACCCCCCTGAAGGTCAATATTCTTTCCTCCCTTAATGTCCCCACAGGGGGCCGGTCCTAACTTTCTTGTGGAAGGAACATTCATTCGTTACGTCGTGGTCGTAGACGGCGAGCACTACCCTCCCGTGATCGAGGATGCGCTCGAGTCCATGCGCGCTGCGGGACACGAGATCCTCGGCGCCGTCATGGCCGGCGGCACCGAGAAGATCGGCGCCTCCGGCCTCAGAGGGATCGGTTCCGTGGAAGTCCGGAGTGCGGCCGACCCCGGGGAGGCGCTGGCAGCCGTGATAGCGGACCTGAAGCCCGACGCGGTGCTCGATCTCTCCGACGAGCCCGTCCTCGACTACCGGCGACGGCATCGGATGGCGGCGATAGCGCTCTACGGCGGGGTCCCGTACGAGGGCGCCGACTTCCGCTTCTCGCCCCCGCCCCGGCCCCCGCTTGCGGCCAAGCCCTCGATAGCGATCATCGGCACGGGAAAGCGCACGGGCAAGACGGCGGTCGCCGGATACGCGGCCCGAACCCTCGTGAAGGCGGGGCGCAGCCCGATCGTGGTGGCCATGGGCCGCGGGGGGCCCGAGCATCCCGAGGTGTTGCGGGGCGACCGCATCGAGCTCGAGCCCGCCGACCTCCTGGCCCTCGCCGAGGCCGGCCGGCACGCCGCGTCCGATTACATCGAGGACGCTGCGCTGGCACGGGTGCCGACCGTGGGGTGCAGGCGCTGCGGAGGCGGGCTGGCGGGCGGAGTCGAGATTACGAATGTGCCCGAGGGCATCGCCATCGCCAACTCCCTCGACGGCGATTTCTTGCTGCTGGAGGGTTCGGGGGCCGCGATTCCCCCGGCTCGAGCCGACGTCACGGGCCTCGTGGTACCGGCTCACATCCCCGAGGAGTACCTGATCGGATATATGGGTCCCTACAGGTTGTTGCTTGCGGACTTCGTGGTGGTTACAATGTGTGAGAGCCCCTTCGGGTCGCCCTCCCAGATTTCCTCGATCTCCTCGCTCCTCGCTCATGCCTTTCGAGGTCAGGGAAGCGGGCGAAACCTCAGGGAGGAACTCCAAGTGGTTCGCACCGTCTTTCGACCTACTCCTTCACAGAGCATCGAGGGAGCAGATGTCTTCGTCGCCACCACGGCGCCCGAGGCGGCGGGCACAACCATTACGAGGCATCTGGAGCAAGAACACCGAGCAAAGGTGGTGGGGATATCCCATTCCCTTTCCGACAGAAAGAGGCTTGCGTCGGAGCTGGAACATCTGCGAGGGCGGGCCGACGTCATGGTGTGTGAGATCAAGGCGGCGGCGATAGACGTCGCCACGAGGCGAGCACTGGACTCTGGTCTCGAGGTCGTCTACATGGACAACGTTCCGTTCGGGGTAGACGGCGACGATCCCGGAGCAGTCATCAAGTGGGCGGCGGATAAAGCACAGGAGCGGTTTGAACCATCCGAAGGGCAGTCATGAAAGAGCCACGACGTAAACAGATAGTTGTTGCAGACAGCGAGCAAGGTCTGCCGTATTCGAAGGGTCTCACCGCGTCGTCTCTCATGATGACGGGGCTTGGGCCTGGGCGCTCCTATCAGGTGGCCAACAAGATCGAGCAGGAGATGCAAGCCGGCGGACTCGAACAGGTGAGCCAGGACCAACTGGTCGACATCACGCTCGAGGTGCTGAGACGTGAGGCCGGCGACCGCTACGCAGAGGCGTTCATCAAGTGGCAATCGGTTGCGGAGCTCGACGTTCCCTTGATCATTCTGATCGGCGGGGCGACGGGTGTCGGCAAGTCGACGGTGGCGACGCAGCTCGCGTCGCGGCTCGGCATCACGCGCGTGGTCTCGACCGACGCTGTGCGCGAGGTCTTGCGCAGCGCCTTCACGCCTGAGATGTTTCCGACTCTGTATGCGTCCAGCTTCGAGGCCGACAAGGCCGTGCGTCAGCCGATTCCGCACTCGGGCGATCGCCTCATCATTGGGTTCCGCGAGCAGGCGGCGGCCGTTTCGGTCGGGGCACAATCGCTCATCACCAGGGCGATAGCCGAGGGAACCGACCTCATTTTGGAGGGGGCGCACCTCGTCCCTGGGTTCATCGAATCGCTCGACGAGCTAGATCACGACCAGGCCGTGGTCGTGTCTGTTCTCATCAGCGTTGACGACGAGGACCTGCATCGCACTCATTTCTTGCGCCGCAACGGCGACACGAGGCACCGGAGCGAACGACGCTACCTCGACAATTTCAAGAAGATCAGAAGAATCCAAAAGTACATGGTTACGTCTGCGTTGATGCGGGGAGTGCCCATCATCTCGCACGAGGACTTGGACCAAACACTGTCCGAGACCATTGGTCATGTCATCGCCCAGGCCCTCAGGGTGGTCGAGGGCGGCGACGAAGGAGATCACACCGACAAGCTGCTGGACCGCGCCGTCGAGGTCGTCGACCGCGAGAAGCTAGAAGGGAGCACACCTCGTGAAGCTGTTTCTTGACACCGCCAACCTCGACGAGATCCGCGAGGGGGTCCGCTGGGGCGTCCTTCGAGGCGTCACGACCAACCCTTCTCTTATCGGTAAGGAGAGCTCAGATTTTCTGCCGCTCGTCAAAGAGATCTGTTCGATCGTCGAGGGCGACGTTTCGATCGAAACCGTAGGCAACGACACGGACAACCTGGTGGCTCAGGGGCGCGAGATAGCCCAGATCGCCGACAATGCCGTCGTCAAGATCGTCACGACGCCCAACGGACTGGCCGCAACGAGGACGCTCTCGGACGAGGGCATCAAGGTCAACATGACCCTCTGCTTTAGCGCGACACAGGCAATTCTGTGCGCCGCAGCGGGCGCGTATATCGTGTCTCCATTTTTGGGTAGGCTTGATGACATCGCGACGGATGGCCTACAGCGCCTGTCCGACATCTGCGAGATCTTTACCGTTCAGGGCTACACGACCCAGGTTCTGGCCGCAAGCCTGCGTCATCCCCTGCACATCGTAGAGGCTGCTCGGATGGGTTCGGATATCGCGACGATGCCGTTCAAGGTTTTTGAATCACTTGTGAAACACCCGCTCACCGATTCGGGTTTCAACCGTTTTTCCGACGACTGGAAGAAGGCGATCCCCAACCTCGGTGAGCTACTTCCATCAATGCAGGAGGCCTAAGTGGCTGACACACTGAACCGCTCGGTGCTCGAATCCAAGGCAGTAACCGAGCTCAAGCAAATCGCAAAGTCTCTCGACCTCAAGGTCTCGGGACTGAAGAAGGCGGAGATCATCGAGAAGATCGCGGGTAACAACGGCCAAACGCCCGCCCCACGATCCGCGTCCGACAACAAGGAGAACAACGGCGCGCAGTCCGTGCCCCAAGCCGCCGAGCGCAGCCCGCAGGCGCAATCTCGGGGGCCTGAGTCCTCGGGCGAGCGCAAGCGCGAGCAGGCGCCGCCGTTGACACCGGGCGGGGTCGGCGCTACACCCAGCCAGTCGCCGGCCACGAGCGGCCACGGGGACCAGCAGAACCGAGGGGAGCGGCCGCCGAAGAACTCGAGCGACAACAGGCAGAGCTCCCCCTCCGTGCGCGACGAAGGCGCGGTCGACGACCGTGACTCCGGCACGCGCGATGACAATCGCCAGGAGCGCAACAAGGATCGGGGACGCGGCCCCAAGGGACGCGACAACCGCAATCGTCCGCGTGAGAAGGCCGAACCGCAGGGCGGTGGACGCCGCAAGCGGCGTCGGCGCGGTGGCGGTGGGGGCGGAGGCGGCCAGCCCTACATGCGAGACGAGAGCTGGGAGGATCTCGAGGCTGAGGACGATCCAAACGCCGAGATCCGCACCGGGATCCTCGATCTTCTTCCCGAGGGTTACGGCTTCCTCCGCACCTCTGGTTACCTGCCGGGCGACAAGGACGTGTATGTCTCCGCAAGCCAGGTACGTCGCTTCCGGCTTCGAAAGGGCGACGAGATCACCGGTTCCGTGCGCTCTCCCAAGGACTCCGAGAAGTACCAGGCGTTGCTCAAGATCCAGAAGATCAACGAGCGCGAGCCCGACCAAGCGCAGAATCGCCCGCGCTTCGGCGACCTCACACCGCTGTATCCCGAGGACCGGTTGATGCTCGAGAACACAGAGGATCCGCGTGCGGTCACGGCGCGCATCATCGACCTCATCGCGCCCATCGGCAAGGGTCAGCGCGGCATGATCGTAAGTCCGCCGAAGGCGGGAAAGACCACGGTGCTCCAGCAGGTGGCCAACGCGGTAAGAGTCAACAATCCCGAGGTTCACCTCGTCGTTCTGCTCGTCGATGAGCGTCCGGAAGAAGTGACCGACATGCAACGCAGCGTCGACGGCGCCGAGGTCATCTACTCGACCTTCGACCGCCCCTCGGACGACCACATCCAGGTCACCGAGCTCACGCTCGAGCGATGCAAGCGGCTGGTCGAGATGGGCCGCGACGTCATGGTCGTGCTGGACGGCATCACGCGCTTGAGCCGGGCCTACAACCTCGCGACTCCGGCATCGGGCCGCATCCTCTCCGGTGGAGTGGATTCGACGGCGCTCTATCCCCCGAAACGCTTCTTCGGGGCGGCGCGCAACATCGAGTTCGGTGGGTCTCTGACCGTGTTGGCCACGGCGCTGGTCGAGACGGGCTCGCGCATGGACGAAGTCATCTTCGAGGAGTTCAAGGGCACGGGCAACTGGGAGTTGAAGCTCGACCGCAGGATGTCGGAGAAGCGCATCTTTCCCGCGATCGACATTCAGGCCTCGGGAACACGTAAGGAAGAGTTGCTGTTCAAACCGGAGGAGCTGCAGATCGTGTGGCGGCTTCGCCGGGTGCTTCATGGGCTCGAGGGCGGAGGCGCGCTCGAGCTTCTGATCGACAAGATGAAGTCGACGGCCAGCAACGCGCAGTTCCTGCGAGAGATCGCCAAGGTGCCCGTCAAGGGCGACTAACCAGGGTGTTTCTCGGTTTGGGTTTACCGGAGTGGCTGACTATCATCGGTCTGGTCGGTGGGCTGATCCTCACCTTCTACATCATGGCGAAGGCCTCGGTCGCCTACGAGGCCAAACGCCGGGCACGCGAGGCCGGCTCGGCGGGATCGCAGGAACAAACCGAGGCCGGCTCGGCGGGATCGCAGGAGGCGGATGAGGACGAAGAGCGAGTAGCACGAAAAGGAGAAACCCTATGAAGACTGAGATTCATCCCGAGTACTTCCAGACGCACGTCACATGCTCGTGCGGCAACACCTTCACGACGCGCAGCACGAAGTCTGAGCTCCACGTCGAACTGTGCAACAAGTGCCATCCCTTCTACACGGGCAAGCAGAAGCTCGTAGACACCGGTGGCCGGGTCGAGCGCTTCCAACGTAAGTACGCGAAGCGCGCTCAGGCCCCCGCGGCCGAGCCGGAGGCGCCGGCCGAGTCGTCCACGGACGCGCACTAGCCGACCACGCTCGCCGACGACATGACGAAGGGACCCTGACTCGGATGGCCGATGACAGCAGCGACCAGCCGGGTCACGGTACCGGGCACACCAGCGCACCCGCCGACGCGCCCGACGACCACGTAGGTCACGCGCACGGCCCGCGCCCCTCGATCGGCGGCCAAGCGGTGCTCGAGGGTGTGATGATGCGCGGGCCCGTCTCGTGGTCGGTCGCCTGCCGCAAGCCCGACGACACGATCGCAGTCGAAAAGCATCCTCTTCCCACCACCACCGAGCGTCACAAGTGGTTGAAATGGCCGCTGGTGCGCGGCTGCATGGTGCTAGGTGAATCGCTCGCCATAGGCATCAAGGCGTTGATGATCTCGGCGAACTACTCGCTCGAGGAAGAGGAGGAGCAGCTCTCGGACAAGCAACTCGGGTGGTCGCTGGGCACCGCCATGGTGCTTTTCTCGGCCATCTTCATCGCGCTGCCTGTGCTCGGCACCAGGTTGGTCGAGACGCTCATCGATGGGCTTAGCGACCGGCCCCTGCTCTTCAATCTTATCGAGGGTGCCTTTCGTCTGAGCATGTTCGTCGGTTATCTGCTGTTGATCAGCCAGTTCAAGGACATCAGGCGCGTCTTTCAGTATCACGGGGCCGAGCACAAGACCATCTACGCGTATGAGAACGGCGACCCCCTCGACCCCGGTCTCATCGATAGTAAGTACCCGACCTTGCACGTGCGTTGCGGGACGAACTTCTTGTTCATCGTCTTGTTCTTGACCATCGTGGCCCACTTCTTCATGGATCTGGCGCTTGCGGGGGCCGGCCTAGCGCCTCGCATAGCCATTCGCATCGCCGCGATTCCCGTGCTCGCCGGGATCTCCTACGAGGCGATCAAGCTGGCTAGTCGCAACGAGGACTCGTTGTTCTTCAAGGTCTCGATGCTGCCCGGCCTGGCGCTCCAGCGCATCACCACAAAGCCGCCGACCCTCGACCAGATCGAAGTCGCCATCGTGGCCATGCAGGCCGTGGCCGCGGACGTCGAATCCCCCCGCAGTTCGGGGGAGGGGCCCGAAGCGCCGGTTTCATAGGGCTAAATGACGACGGGACGTGACCTCTCGAGCATGCTGTGTCGGGAATGGGGCACTCTCGAGACACTTTGTGCGTCGCTCAGCGAGGACCAGTGGCGCGCCGCAACCGACTGTCCCGGCTGGAACGTGAAGGATCTGATCAGCCATCTGGTCGGGGTCGAGCGCATGATCGCGGGCCACGCCGCTCCTGAACACGAACCGCCCCCCAAGACCCACGTCAAGAACCCCCTCGGCGAGCGCAATGAGATCGAGGTCGACTTTCGGAGAGGGCATCCCCCCGAGGACGTCCTCGAGGAGTTCAGAGTCGTTGCCGCCGAGCGAGCTCGTGGGTTCGAAGGCATGAGCGACGGGGACTTCGAGCAACCGAGCTGGACCCCGGTCGGCCAGGGCACCGTCGGCGACTTCGTGTCCACGCGCATCGTCGACACGTGGGTCCACGAACAGGACATCCGGCGGGCCATCGGTGTGCCCGGGCATCTCACGGGGCCAATTCCGGACCACGTCTACGCCAGGTTGATCCTCGGCCTGCCGAAGGTGGTGGGAAAGAACGCCGCCGCGCCGGACGGCTCGGTGGTTACCTTCCACGTCGATGGGGTCACCAACGGCGAGGTTGTCATCGGCGTCACCGGGGGCCGGGCGCATGCGCTCGAGTCCGCTCCCGCCGGCGCGGACGTGCGTCTCGTCATGAACCTTCAGACCTTCGTCTGCCTGACCTGCGGACGCTGGCCCCCGGAGCGCACGCTTAAGGCCGGTCTCGTCGAGATCGAAGGCGATAAAGACCTCGGCGAGAAAATCGTCTGCGCGCTGAACATTCTCTTTTGAGCCGTCTTACTCTTTCGGCTCATTCTTGACCCAAGGCTCTGGTCCGCATTGAAGAAGAGTGCGACCGTGGTTCTCGTAACGGAATGCGGACGATCGTCGGGGATCCTGTCCTGGTCGACCAAACAGCGTCTTGCCGGGCTTCAAGGAGGGTTGCATGAAGGGTAGTTGGAGAGTGACCGCCGGACTCGTCGTCATGGTGGGCCTGATGGCCGGATGTGGGGGCGAGGCGACCACGGGGAATCTGAGCGCCGAGAACTCGGAAGATGCGGATTCCGGGGACGTCGAAAGCAGTCCCTCCCCGGAGGCCGAGCCCACAACCGAGTCCGAAACGGCCGAGGGTGGTGACGAGGCCTACGCGGCAGCGGTCTGCGACGTCTTCGTGCCCTTCTTCGGGCAGGCCGACTCCTTGGACGATGACTTCAACCAACTGCTCTTGGGCAACGCCCCCGCAGAGGAACTGAAGGCGGGCCTGCTGACCTTCGTGCATGGTCTCGGACAGGAGACTTCGAACGCGATCGGTCAACTGGAATCGATCCCTCCTCCTTCGGTCGAAGGCGGAGACGCCATACATCAGGACCTGCTGGCGGCGATGGGGACCGCTCAGGGAGCTATCAAGGACATCGAGAGCAAGGTGCCCGGCCTCCCCACCAATAGCCAGGACGCGTTCTTGCAGGCGCTGATCGAGGTCGGGGAGAGCTTCGAGGGTAGCGTCCCGAGCGGCGCGGACGCGGCGATGTTCAACCAGGTGCCGGCTCTCGAGCCTCTCCTGAAGGATGCTCCCGAGTGCGCGTCCATTCAGGGGAAGCTGGACGGCACCGAGCCGTAGGAGACGGGCTCCGCAACCGCTGGGTAAGGACACTCGCCGGTCCAGGGAGGCGCTCCTTCGGTGGGGTTGCCCGCAGACCACGGCATATGTCGCCTCGGTCAACTGGACGAGAGCCGGGCGCGTCACGGGTTTCTCGTTGTATCCTGGCCTTCCCCCCGGCGCCGCTTATTCAGCGCGTCGCGTCCGAAGCCGGTTCATGAGAACCGGTCCGAAAGCCAGGAGCGAAGGTGCGGGTACCCGAAGCCAAACTAAAGGATATCGAGGCTCGTTTCGAGGAGGTCGAGCGGCTACTCGCCGACCCGGCTCTCGGTGCGCGCCCCGACGACCTGCGAACTCTGGGCAAGGAGCACTCGGACCTGCGTGCGCTGGTCGAGGACTGGCGCACCTACCGGCAGGCGACGAGCGACCTCGGTGAGGCCAAGGAGATGCTCGCCGGATCGAAGGGCGAGGAGCGCGACTATCTCCAGGAGGAGATCACGACGCAGCAGGGTGTCATCGCGACGCACGGCGAGCGGCTGATCGAAGCGCTGACTCCGAAGGATCCGAACGACGAGCGCGATGTCATCATCGAGGTGCGGGCGGGGGCCGGAGGAGACGAGGCCGGTCTCTTCGCGGCGGAGCTCTACCGCATGTACCAGCGCTACGCTGAGGAGCACCGCTGGAAGACCGAGGCGCTGACCCAGAACGAGTCGGGCATCGGCGGTTTCAAGGAGGTGACCTTCGCGGTCAAGGGCAAGGGCGCGTACAGCCGCTTGAAGTTCGAGGGCGGAACTCACCGGGTCCAGCGCGTCCCCGCGACGGAGTCGTCGGGGCGCATCCACACCTCGACGGTTGGGGTCGTCGTGTTACCCGAGGCCGAGGAAGTCGACATCGAGATCGACCCCGGGGACTTGAAGATCGACGTCTATCGTTCGAGCGGTCCGGGGGGCCAGAGCGTCAACACGACCGACTCGGCGGTGCGCATCAAGCACCTTCCGACGGGTATCGAGGTCGCCTGCCAGGATGAGAAGTCGCAGCTCCAGAACAGGGCCAAGGCCCTGCGCATCTTGCGGGCAAGGCTGTTGCAGGCGGAGCAGGAGAAGGCGGCCGCGGCCCAGGCCGAGGCCCGCCGCGATCAGGTCAGGACCGCCGACCGCTCCGAGAAGATCAGGACCTACAACTTTCACGAGAGTCGCGTCACGGATCACCGCATCGGGCTGACCTCGTACCGTCTCGGTGAGGTTCTGGACGGCGATCTCGACGACTTCATCGACGCCCTGACCGCATCGCTGAGGCCGAGCGACGCCGCCGCCGCGACCGCCTGAGGGGCGCAGCCCTTAATGGTCGGCGCAAGTGTGAGCGGGACCGTCGAGAGCGTGATGCAAGTCCTCGCTTCGGGGGTCGTCCACGTGGGCCCGCGCGAGGCGGACTGGCTGGTCGAGGAGGCCTCGCGGCGGGCGCCTTCGGGTGAGGGGGCCGAGGCCATTGCGCTCGCTCTCGCCGCGCGTCGCGCCGCAGGTGAGCCGCTCCAGTACGTGCTCGGCAGCGCCGCCTTCCGGCACCTCGAGCTCGCCGTCGGTCCCGGCGTGCTCGTGCCGCGCCCCGAGACCGAGGTGCTCGTCGAGATCGCGCTCGAGCGGCTCGAAGGGGAAAGCTGTCTCGTCGACGTGGGGACCGGTTCGGGAGCCATTGCTCTAGCAGTGAAACAGGAGCGCCCAGACGCGCAGGTGTGGGCGACGGACGACTCGGCCGAGGCGCTTCGATATGCGCGCGTCAATCAGGCCAGGTTGGGACTCGACGTCGCGATCCTGCACGGAGAGCTTCTCGACTCGCTGCCGCGCGCGCTGCGGGCGGCCGTCGACGTGGTCGTCAGCAACCCGCCCTACGTCGCCGAGTCGGAGCGTCATCTCGTCGCCGCCGACGTGGTCGCGCACGAGCCCCACCGGGCACTGTTCGCCGGGTCCGACGGACTGGCGATCCTGAGGCGCCTCGCCGTGGAGTCACCGACCTGGTTACGTCCCGGGGGGTGGCTCGTGTGCGAGGTGGGTCACAACCAGGCGAAGGCGGTAACGAAGTTGTTCGAGACGAGCGGCTATGTCGAGATCACGGTGCACGAGGACCTCGCGGGACACGCTCGCATCGTCGCGGGACGCAAGCAAGTTGGATGAGCTCGGGGCGGCGATGGCCTCGCTGCGACGGGGCCGCCTCGTCGTGCTCCCGACCGACACGGTTTACGGCATCGCCGCGCTGCCGCGCTCACAGGGGGGCACGGCGGAGCTCTTCGCGGTCAAGGAGAGGCCCAGTGACAAGGCGATCCCCGTGCTGGGCGCGTCGCCGGCTGATCTCGCCGAGGTCGTGGACTTCGACGACCGGGCGCGCGCCGTCGCAGGCGCGTTCTGGCCCGGCCCCCTCACCCTGGTGCTCCCGCGGCGCGCGGGCTGGCCCTACGACCTCGGAGGCGCCGATCCCACTACGATCGCGGTGCGCGTTCCCAGCCACCCGACGACCAGGGCGCTGCTCGAGTTGAGCGGTCCGCTTGCGGTGACGAGCGCCAACCGCTCAGGGGCCGCACCTGCCACTTCGATCGAAGAGGCCCGCGCCGCCTTGGGAGACGCCGTTGCCCTCTACCTCGATGGGGGCCGCTGCGAGGGCGCGCCCTCGAGTGTGGTTTCACTCGTCGACGACGTCGAGCTCCTGCGTGCGGGGGCAGTTTCTCTAGAGGAGATTCACAGCGTGATCGAGTAGATGTCGGAGTACTTCGTCTTGAGGTAGTCGAGCAGCGGCTGTGCGGTGGGTTGCTCACCGAGCACCTTGGTGGCGAGATCCTTGGCATCGAGCATGTGACCCTTAGAGTGAATGTTCGTTCTTAACCACTCGAGCAGGCGAGCCGTCTCGCCGGCGCGGAAGTCCTCCTCGAGGCCCCCGAGATCAGCGTGCGCCTTGTCGAAGAGCGCGGCCGAATAGATCGTTCCCAGCGAGTAGGTCGGAAAGTAGCCTTGCATGCCGCCCGCCCAGTGCATGTCCTGGAGCACGCCCTCTCCGTCGTTTTGAGGCCTGATGCCGACGTGCTCCTCCATCTTGTCGTTCCAGGCGGCAGGAAGGTCGGCCACGTCGAGCTCGTCGCGAAAGAGCGCCAGCTCGAGCTCGAAGCGAGCCACGATGTGAAGGTTGTAGGTGAGTTCGTCCGCCTCGACACGAATCATGGAACGCTCGGGATAGTTGACGCCCTCGAAGAACCCATCCGGGGTTACGGATCCGAGCTCACCCTCGAACAGTTTCTTCAGCTCGGGAAGCATGAAGGCCGTGAAGGCGCGGCTCCGCCCGACCTGGTTCTCCCACATGCGTGACTGCGATTCGTGCATCCCAAGCGATGCGAAGCTGCCGATCGGAAGGTCGTGCCACTCGGGATTGAAGCCCTGGTCGTAGAGCGCATGGCCGGTCTCGTGCAGGGTGGCATAGATCGACGAGGGCAGGTCCTCGGCGCTGTAGCGGGTCGTCTGCCGGATGTCGTCGCGCCCGACCTGGATGGTGAACGGGTGAGGGGAGACGTCGAGGCGTCCGGCGTCACCGTCAAAGCCGACGTGACGAGTCAGCCATTGGTTGAACTGCTCCTGCTTGCTCTCGGGGTAGTTGCCGGACAGGAACTCGGGGCGGGGGGCCCTGGCCTCGAGGACCGCATCGACGATCGGGCGAAGCCCCTGCACGAGCTCCTCGAACATCGCCTCGACCTCGACCGACGTCATGCCCGGCTCGTAGAGGTCGAGGAGCGCGTCGTAACGCTCGCCCTCGTAACCGATGGCGTCCGCCTGCTGCTTCTTGAGATCGACGACTTTGGTCAGATGCGGCTCGAACGCGGTCCAATCCGACGCGGGCCTCGCCTCGGTCCATGCCTGGTAGGCGAAGTTGGTGGTTTCGGCGAGCTCCCGCACGAGATCAGCCGGGACCTTGGTCTCGCGATCGTAGTTGCGCCTCAACAACTCGATGCTGCGCTTGCCGATGTCGTCCAGCGAGCCGTCGTCCTCCAACTCGGCGAGCAGCTCGCCGAAAGCCGGGTCCGTGAAGCGATCGTGGATGAGGGATTCGAGGGTGGCCGCGGCCCGCGCGCGGCTCGCTCCGCCCTTGGGCGGCATCAACACGGCTTGGTCCCAGTCGACCAGGCTGGCGATCCCACCGAGATCGGTGAGCTCCTCGAGCCTCTTCTGGAGCCGGCTCCACGCCTCAGTCATGTTCACACCTTTCGTCTTCTTAATCGATAGGGCGGGCGACGCTCACGTCGTCAGAGCAATGGACAGCGACTTTATCGCCCAATCGCACCGGTTTCGTGTAACGCTGCTCGCATGATGAAGGTTCTGTTCGTGTGCACGGGAAACCTCTGCCGTTCGCCGATGGCCGAGGTGCTGTTGCGCGCCGAGCTGCGCCGGCGACAATGCGATGCGCTGGAGGTTGCCTCATCAGGGACCTGGGGCATGGACGGGTCGCCGGCAACCGGGGAGGCGGTCGAGGCGGTCGCGGCACTCGGTGTCGACCTTCGAGAGCACCGGGCCAGCTCCACGACCGTCGACGAGATCCGAGCCGCCGACCTCATCGTGGCGATGACGAGCGTGCACGTGCGCGAGCTGACCGAGATGGCGCCCGACGCATCCGGCAAGATCGTGCTCCTGAAGCAGCTCGGGGAGACGGACGTGGCGACGCTCCCCGTAGGAAGCTCGACCTCAGAGCGTCTGACGGCATTTCTCGATGGCCGTCGCCCCACTTCGGTGCGAGCCCACGATGTCGACGATCCCATGGGGATGCCGCTCGGAACCTATGAGCGGACCGTAGATGAGTTGCGCGACGGCATCGAGAGACTCGCCGAGTTGCTCTGCGGGCCTCACGCAAGCGCGTCGTAGCGCACGCCGGTGAGCCGCTCGGAATCCTCCCACAGTTGCGAAGCGGTGGCCTCGTCGAAGGCGCGCCGGGCGGGACGCACGAGCGCCGGGGCGCCGCCCGCGAGACTCGACCCTCGGGGGCCGTAGAAGGCTCCGCTCACCGCGTCGGGTGAGGTCGCCGCATAGAGTGTGGGCAGCGCCCCGGCGGTGTCCGACTGGGCGAAGAGACGCGTCGAGAAACCGATCAGCAGGGCACTGAGTCCTCCTCGGCCGAGCCTCGGGCCCGAGAACTGCAGGTTCGTCGCCGCATACCCGGGGTGAGTTGCGCTGCTCATGAGATCCACGCCACTCGCTTGGATCATGCGGTCGAGCTCGAAGGCAAACAACAGGTTGGCGAGCTTCGACTGCGCGTAGGCACGCCACGGGCGGTAGCGTTTCTCAGCCTGGAGGTCGTCGAGCCGGACTCGCCCGAAAGTGTGCGCCGCGCTGCTGACGGTCACGACGCGGGCCTCCGGCCGACGAAGGAGATGGTCGAGCAGGAGGCCGGTCAGGGCGAAATGTCCGAGATGGTTGGTCCCGAACTGGAGCTCGAAGCCGTCCGCCGTGATGCGCCGCTGCGGCACGGCCATGATTCCGGCGTTGTTGACGAGCAGGTCGATCCCCTGATGTCGCGCGGATACCTCGGAGGCGAAGCTTCTTACCGAGCCCAGGTCCGCGAGGTCGAGGTGGGCGAGATCGAGCTCGGCGCCGGGCACTTCAACCGAGATGCGCTCGAGCGCGGCGCGGCCCTTGGCGAGGTCCCTGCAAGCAAGCACCACGCAGGCCCCGGCGCGCGCGAGCTCGAGAGCCGTGACGAAGCCGATGCCGCTGTTGGCCCCCGTCACCACGGCGGTCTTGCCCGACTGCTCTGCGATGGTGACCATGACGGAGAATCTAAGGGAGCGGCGGGCCAAGACAGTCGATTCTCCGCAAAGGCGAGCGGCCGTTACCCTAGGATGCGGGGTGTGCGCATCGCTCTGGGATCCGATCACGCCGGATACGAGCTCAAATCGACGGTGGCCAAGCATCTCGTCGAGCTGGGCCACGAGGTGATCGATCTCGGCACCGACTCTGAGGAGTCGGTCGACTATCCGGCCTTCTGCGCCGCGACAGGCCGGGTGGTGGTGGCGGGCGACGCCGAACTAGGCATCGTCTTCGGCGGCAGCGGACAGGGTGAGCAGATCGCTGCGAACAAGGTGCACGGCGTGCGCGCGGCGTTGTGTTGCAACGAGTTCATGGCTCGACTGGCACGTGAGCACAACGACGCGAATGTGCTGGCGCTCGGGGGCCGGGTACTCGGTAGGGAACTGGCGCTGGCGGTCGTGGACGTGTTCTTGACCACCGGCTTCGAGGGTGGGCGACATGAACGGCGAGTCACGCAGATCGCCGAGATCGAACGAGAGCAGTGCGCGCTGGTCGCGCAAAAGGAGGATTCGAGTGAGTGATCCCGGTTGGTCCGACTGGACCGCGCTGGCCAAGGTGGATCCCGCAGCGGCCGAGGCGATCCTCGCCGAGGTCCATCGCGAGAACACCAAGATCGAGCTGATCGCCTCCGAGAACTTCGCCTCTCCTGCGGTCCTCGCCGCGCTGGGCTCTCCGCTCACCAATAAGTACGCAGAGGGATATCCCGGACGCCGCTACTACGGCGGTTGTGAGCACGTCGACGTCGTCGAAAACCTGGCGATCGAGCGCGCCGCAGAGATCTTCGGGGCCGAGCACGTCAACGTGCAGCCTCATGCGGGGGCGCAGGCAAATGCGGCGGCCTACTTCGCCTTTCTCGCCCCCGGCGACACTTTTATGGGGATGGAGCTGGCCCATGGGGGACATCTCACGCACGGTTCGCCGGTCAACTTCACGGGCAAGTTGTTCAACGTGGTCTCCTACGGAGTGCGCGAGTCGGACGAGCTCATCGACTACGACGAGGTCCGCGCCATCGCGACGCGGGAACGCCCCAAGGTCATCGTCGGAGGAGCGACGGCGTACTCGAGGCCCTGGGACTTCAAGGCGCTGCGCGCCATCGCGGACGAGGTGGACTCCGTCTTAATCGTCGACGCGGCGCATTTCGCCGGTCTCGTCGCCGGTGGCGTGCATGACAATCCGGTCGAGTACGCCGACGTCGTCACCTGCACTACGCACAAGACCCTGCGCGGCCCCCGCGGCGCCATGATCATGTGTCGCGAGGAGCACGCCAAGGCGATCGACAAGAGCGTCTTTCCCGGTTGGCAGGGAGGCCCGCTGATGCACTCGATCGCCGCCAAGGCCGTCGCCTTCGCCGAGGCCTTGAGCGACGAGTTCAAGGACTACGCGGCGCAGGTAGTAGCCAACGCCCGAGCAATGGCCTCGACCCTCACCGACGAAGGCTTGCGCATCGTCTCCGGCGGTACCGACAACCACCTGATGCTGGTCGACCTCCGGCCCGTGTCGCTCACCGGCAAGGAGGCCGAGGCTCGTCTCGACGCCATCGGAATCACAGTCAACAAGAACGCGATTCCGTACGACCCACAGAAACCGTTCGTGGCCTCGGGCATCCGGCTCGGGACTCCTGCGATCACGACCTGCGGGATGAAGGAGGCTGACGCGTCGGAGGTCGGTCGTCTCATCGCCCGGGTGCTCAAGGATGACTCGCCGGCGGCCGCGGATGAAGTGCGGCGCGCGGTGAGCGACCTGACCGACCGCTTCCGTCCCTACCCCGACGTCGCTTAGGGATCCCTGAATTGATCGCCTACCTGCTCGTCGGACTCTGTGCACTCTCGATCACCTTCGTTGTGACTCCGATCGTGCGCTGGGGCGCGGTGCGGGTGGGAGCGGTCGACAGACCCAGCGATCGCAAGGTGCATGCGAATCCAACTCCCACCATGGGAGGCCTGGCCATGGGGCTCGGCATCTTCGGCGCGGGGCTGCTCGCCTACTTCTTGCCCGAGTTCAGAGAGAAGTTCACCGAGAGCTCCGAGCTACTCGGCATCGGAACCGCGTCGCTCGTGATCTTTTTCTTGGGGGCCGTCGACGACCTTCAGGACCTTCCGGCCCCCGTGAAGCTCGCCGGCCAGATCTTCGCCGGGGGGATCGTCTATCTCTCGGGCGTGCAGATGCGTTTCCTGCTGCTGCCCGGCGGAGGCGTGGTCGCGCTCTCGGATGACGTCTCGGTGCTGCTGACCATCGCGTGGCTCGTCGCTATGATCAACGCAGTCAACCTCGTCGACGGGCTCGACGGGCTCGCGGCGGGGATCGTGTCCATCGCTGGAGCCGCGTTCTTCGTCTACACGTTCAATCTCGAGGACGGCGGGTTTCTCGTGACCCCCTCGTCCGCGCCGCTCGTCGCCATCATCACGGTCGGAGTCACCCTCGGCTTCCTGCGCCACAACTTCTTTCCGGCCAGGATCTTCATGGGCGACTCGGGGAGCATGCTGCTCGGGCTCGTTCTCGGCGGTGCAACCGTTGCGGGTGTGGGCTCCCTCGGTGTCTCGACGGTCACCGCAAACCCGACGTCGCAGGTCTTCCTCGCCTACTTCCCCCTGTTGATTCCCCTCGCGGTCATCGCCATCCCGCTGCTCGACGCCATGTTCGCAATCATCCGTAGAGCGAGGCGGCGCAAGAGCGTTTTTCATGCCGACAAGGAGCACCTGCACCATCGGCTCATGGACCTCGGACACGGCCACCGCCAGGCGGTCATCGTGATGTACGTGTGGTCGGCTCTTGCTGCCGGCGCGGGCCTGGCGTTTTCGTTCCTCGACCGCTCCGAGGTCATCTTCGCCCTGCCGATCGCGGTGGCGGCGATCGTGATCTACACGATCTTCCCGGTGCTGACGAAAGTGATTCAAGACCGCACGGCCCCCTGACGTCAGTAGAAGCTCGAGCGACCGCGAACCGTCACGGTCGAGGCCCGCCTTCTGCGGTAAGTTTTGGGCCGTCAAATTGTTGGTTTCGAGGAGTTGAACATTTGCTCGCGATGAGGTACTTTGTGAAAGGATTCACAAGGAGCTGGAGGGGTAGGATGCGGGTCGATCCCACCCACACACTCGCCTTTTCCGAGCGCGCTTGACGAGGCGCACGGAGAGGCGAACGAGGACCAGGGGAGTCGTTCCTGAGTGAGCACCAACCGCGGCTATGGAGGCTCGAAAGCGGGCATGGCGAAGGGGATGTCGCTGGCTTTCGAGTTCGCCGGGGCCGTGTTCATCTTCTGGTTCTTCGGACGCTTCGTGGACAACTGGCTGGGGATCGAGCCGTGGGGGCAGATCGTCGGCGGGGTCACGGGGTGGATCGGCGGAGTCCTTCACGTCTATTACGCATCGCAACGAGGGCAGCACAGCTCCGTGCCGGCCGGGCGTCGCCCCGAGGCACGAGGGGACGGGGACAACGAATGATCGAACTCGAGATGGTGCGTCATATGGTCAAGCGGGGACTGCTCCTCACCCCGGTTGTCGTCCTTGCGGCGCTTGTTCTCGCCGGCCCCGAGGGCGCGGCTTCGGCGGCGCTCGGTCTCGCCATCACCATCGTCAACCTCTGGGTCGGCGGTCGTATCTTGGGCGGCCTTGCCGAGAATCGTCCCGAGCTGCTTCTGCCCGGCGCGATGGTCGCACTGGTCCTGGCCTTCGTGGCGACGGGTGGCGCGCTCTTCGCGCTCCAGCGGTTAGATTTCATTGACTTTCCGGTGACGGCGATCACGCTCGTCGGAAGTCATCTCGCGCTGGTGACCTGGGAGGCGGCCGACAGGCTCTTGAGACTCCCCGCCGAAGAAAAGAAGACACCCACGTCGGACGCCTTAAAGACAAGGAGTTGATGCATGGAACTTGACGTGTTCCATCTGTTCCTGTGGGAGCCAATCGCTTTCGCCGGGACGCCCTTCGAGCTGAACAGGGTGGTGCTGCTGATGTATCTGGCGGCTGCGATCACCATCGGTTTCTTCTTGCTCGGAGCGCGCAAGCAGGCGAGGGTGCCGAAGGGAATTCAGTTCTACGCCGAGACGGGCTATCTCTTCGTACGCAACAACATAGCCATCGACGTCATCGGACCCGCGGGGGCCAAGTACGCGCCGTTCCTTGCGTCGTTGTTCTTCTTCATCTTCTTCTCGAACCTTCTCGAGATCATCCCGTTCATCAGCTTCCCCGTCACCAGCCGGATGGCGCTGCCCGCGATCCTGGCGCTCGCAAGTTGGGTCGTCTTCAACGCCGTGGGCATTCGCAAACAGGGGCTGCGCTACTTCAAGGACACGCTCTTTCCCCCCGGAGTGCCGGGAGCTATCAAGCCGCTCCTCGCATTGATTGAGCTCTTCTCGGTGTTCTTGATCCGTCCGCTCACCCTGGCTCTGCGACTCTTCGCCAACATGCTGGCGGGCCACGTGCTGCTAACAATCTTCTTTCTCTTCACCGAGGAGCTCTTGCTGCACGCTCCGATCTACGGGAAGCCCCTGGGTCTCGTGACCTTTTTAGTAGCGATTCTGCTCGTGGTGTTCGAGTTCATGGTCATCACGATCCAGGCCTACATCTTCACGACTCTCACGGCCTTCTACATCGCCGAGTCATTGCACGGTCACGGCGAGGAAGAGCACGCAGAGCACGAAGCGCACGACAAGCAGCCTGAAGCAATCAGAGAAACAGAACTCGCACCCGCCTAAGAAGCCAGAGAAAGAGGAGGAAGCATCATGATCGAGCTTGCGCAGGAAGCAGGAGTCTCGACCGGAGAAGGTCTGTCGGTTCTCGCAGGTGGTCTCGCCTTCGGTCTTGCAGCCGTCGGTGCGTCCATCGGTATCGGAAACGTGTTCGCCAACGCCATTCAGGCGATGGCCCGCCAGCCGGAGACCGCCGGACAGACCCGTACCACCATGTTCCTGGGCTTCGCCCTCATCGAGGCGCTTGCCCTCATCGGTTTCGTCCTCACCTTCATCCTTTAGTAGGGAGCTGATAGCACGTGATCAATCAAGCAGTGCTTTTCGCAGCGGAGGAGGGTGAGAGGAGCGGACTCGATCTCGTCCTGCCCCCCCTGGCGGAGGTCGTCGGAGGCACGATCGCTTTCATCGTCGTCCTCTTCGTGTTGACGAAGTTGGCGTTTCCGAAGCTACGAGAGGCGGTCGAGGCTCGCCAGAACGAGATCGAGGGCAACCTCAAGAGCGCCGAGGCGTCCAAGACCGAGGCTCAGGGCATGCTCGACGATTACAAGAAGCAGATGGCCGACGCCCGGAGCGAGGCGAACCGAGTCATCGAGGAGTCGCGCCAGCAGGCGGAGCAGGTCCGTAAGGACGTCGTCGCCAAGGCCGAGAGCGACGCCGAGGCCATTGTGGCGCGCGCTCAGGAGCAGATCGAGGCCGAGCGCACCCGGGCGGTGTCCGAGCTCCAGGGGACGATCAGCAATCTTTCGATCGAGCTCGCCGAGAAGGTCGTCGGCCGCAGCATCGACGCCTCGACCCAGAAGGACCTCGTCGACGCCTACATTCGTGATGTCGCCGGCATGAGCACCAACGGAGGTCGAAACAACTGATGGCCAGCGCCGGGCTCATCACCGGATACGCAGAGGCGCTCTTCAGCGTCGTCAAAGCCGAGGGCGACCTCGAGCGCGTCGAGGACGAGCTCTACCGGTTCGGCAAGCTGCTCGAGTCCAACAACGACCTCAAGCAGGCGCTGTCCGAGCCGGGCATCGACAGGAGCCAGCGCGTCAAGTTGCTCGAGGACCTGCTCGCCGACAAGGTGTCCCCGCACACGCTGGGGCTCATCACTTTCGTCGTTGCCTCTGAGCGAGGGCGTCAGCTTCCCGACATCCTCGAGGAGCTCGGTGAGCTTGCTGCCGAGGCGCGCAACTCGGTTGTGGCCGAGGTTCGAAGCGCCACGCCACTCGACGACAAACAGCGCAAGGCCCTGGCCGAGGCGCTGGGGCAGGCCACCGGCAAGAACGTCGAGGTGAAAGCGCTCGTCGACCCGTCGGTCATCGGCGGGGTGGTCGCCAAGATTGGAGACACAGTCATCGACGGCAGCATTAAACGCCGTCTTGAACAGTTGAGGGAGAGGGTCGGGGAGAACCGTTAGGCGGCTTGTCCGCCGGTAGGTTCTCCCATCGGAGAGCGGAGTATCCGCTCGCAGAGGAAGAGAAAGAAAGAGCAGGTGAGAGCGTAGTGGCGAGTGAGTTGACGATCAGGCCGGAGGACATCTCCTCCGCGCTGAAGCGCCACGTCGAGGACTTCAAGCCCTCGCTCGAGCGTGAAGAGGTCGGGCGCGTCGACGAGGTCGGTGACGGCATCGCGCGCGTCACTGGTCTTCCCAAAGTCATGGCCAACGAGATGCTTGAGTTTCCGGGCGGCATCGTGGGACTGGCGATGAACCTTGAAGAGCACATGATCGGTGCGGTCATCCTCGGAGAGGCGGCCCACATCGAAGAGGGCGGCGCGGTCAAGCAAACCGGCGAGATCCTCTCGGTCGGTGTGGGCAACGGCCTGCTCGGCCGAGTGGTCGACGCCCTCGGCAATCCGCTCGACGGCAAGGGGCCGATCAAGTCGGAGGCGCGGCGCCCGCTCGAGGTGCAGGCACCCGGAGTGACGGCGCGTCAGCCCGTCAAGGAGCCCCTGCAGACGGGGATCAAGGCGATCGACGCCATGACGGCCATCGGCCGGGGACAGCGCCAGCTCATTATCGGCGACCGCCAGACGGGTAAGACCGCCATCGCGATCGACGCGATCGTCAACCAGCGTGAGAACTGGGGCACCGACAACGCGGTGAAGTGCATCTACGTCGCAGTCGGCCAAAAGGCCTCGACGGTGTCCGAGGTCGTGGCCGGACTCGAGGAGCAGGGCGCTCTCGAGTACACCGTAATTGTCAACGCGCCCGCGTCCGACCCGGCCCCCTTCCAGTACCTCGCCCCCTATTCCGGCTGCGCCATGGGCCAGCACTGGATGGAGAACGGCGAGGACGTGCTCATCGTTTACGACGACCTCTCCAAGCAGGCCATCGCCTATCGCCAGCTCTCGTTGCTGCTGCGCCGTCCGCCGGGCCGCGAGGCCTATCCCGGTGACGTCTTCTACCTTCACAGCCGTCTGCTCGAGCGCGCCGCAAAGCTGAGCGACGACAACGGGGCCGGCTCGATGACCGCTCTGCCGATCATCGAGACCAAGGGTGGCGACGTCTCGGCCTACATTCCGACCAACGTCATCTCGATCACCGACGGCCAGATCTACCTCGAGGGTGACCTCTTCTTCTCGGGTGTGCGACCGGCCATCAATGTCGGTATCTCGGTGAGCCGAGTGGGAGGTAACGCGCAGCTCAAGGCGATGAAATCGGTCGCTGGTCGTCTGCGTCTCGACCTCGCGCAGTACCGAGCGCTTGAAGCGTTCGCCGAGTTCGGTTCGGAGCTCGACAAGGCGTCCCAGGCGCAGCTCGAGCGAGGCGCCCGCGTCGTCGAGATCCTGAAGCAGAAGCAGTTCTCGCCCTACACGGTCGAGGACCAGGTCCTGTCGATCTGGGCGGTGTCCAACGGCTTCCTCGACGACCTGCCGGTCGAGAGGGTGCAGGACTTCGAGGCGAAGTACCTCGACTTCATGCGCAGTCGCTACAGTCAGATCGGCGAGACGATTCGCGACAGCGGCAAGATGGACGACGACCTCACCGAGAAGCTGAAGTCCGCGACCGAGGAGTTCAAGAGCAGCTACGTGGACACGGAGGACGTCGAGACCGTCGACACCGTGGCCGCCGAAGAGGGTGTGCCGGAGACAAGCGACAGTCCCGCAGCCGAGGGCGGCGACGCCGGATCGGGTGACCAACCCGACGGGGGTCAGGACTCAACCGAAGAGAACTCAGAGAGCGAGACCGCGGCGGCGGGAACGCAAGAGAAGGGGGCCGGCAGCTAGATGGCCCAGCAGCTGCGCGCGATCAAGCGGCGGATCGGAAGCGTCAAGTCGACGCAGAAAATCACGAGCGCAATGGAGCTCATCGCGTCGTCGCGAGTGGCAAAGGCCCAGCAAAGGGTCGCTGCGGCCCGTCCCTACGCCGAAGAGATGCAGCGCCTGTTGACCTCTGTCGCATCCAAGGCGGGCCGGATCGATCACCCCTTGCTCAGGGCTCGTGAGGACGTCGGTCGAGTGGGGACGGTCGTCGTGACGTCGGACCGAGGACTAGCGGGCGCCTACAACTCCAACGTGTTGCGCTATGCGGAGCGCGACATGGAGGCCCATGGGAAGACCCACCGGCTTTATCTCGTGGGCAAGAAGGCGATCACCTACTTCAAGTTCCGGGGCTACGAGTTCGAGAACGACACCACGTGGCAGGGCATCTCCGACCGCCCCTCCATCGAGGACGCTCGCATGGTGGCGCTTGCCGCCACTGAGGCATTTCAGAATGGAGAGGTCGATCAGGTGCGTCTCGTCTACACGAAGTTCGAGTCCGCCCTGACCCAGAGGCCGACCGCGGTGCAGCTCCTTCCCTTGCCGCAAGAAGAGCTCGAGGAGTCGGCCGAGGAGTCCAAAGAGACGGGACCGAGCCCGAGCTACGAGTTCGAGCCCGAGCCCGAGGACATCCTCAGTCTATTGGTGCCCCGCTACGTCGAGGGCAATATCCTCCAGGGCCTTCTTGAGGCATCCGCCTCCGAGCACGCGGCGCGGCGACGCGCGATGAAGGCTGCAACCGACAACGCATCCGACTTGATCGACGATCTGACACGCGTTTACAACCAGGCACGACAGGCCGAGATCACCACCGAGATCATGGAGGTCATCGGTGGTGCCGAGGCACTGAGCGGCGCGGGACAAGACTAGTGACCACGCAAACGTCACCTGCCGGACCACTTAGGAGAGGTTTATGGCCGTAACCGAGAAACGAATGAGCGAGAGAAAGACCAGTGAGGGCCGTATCCTGTCGGTAACCGGACCGGTCATCGAGGTCGAGTTCCCACCCGACGAGCTGCCCGAGATCGGCTACGCGCTGACCGTCGAGCGAACGATCGGTGGCGACACGGACACGATCACGGCCGAGGTCAGCCAGCACGTCGGCGAGAGCACCGTGCGAGCCGTGTGCATGAAGAACATCGACGGCCTCGTGCGAGGCTCGACCGTGACCAATACCGGCGCACCGATATCGGTGCCGGTGGGCAAGGCGGTCCTGGGCCACCTCTACAACGTCTTGGGCGAGCCCGTGGACGGCTCGACCCTTCCCGACGACGTCGAGCGCTGGCCGATCCACCGCAGTGCTCCGAAGTTCGAAGACCTCGAGCCCAAGACCGAGATGTTCGAAACGGGCATCAAGGTCGTAGACCTCCTCGAGCCCTACGTCCAGGGCGGAAAGATCGGCATGTTCGGGGGCGCCGGCGTGGGCAAGACGGTGCTCATCCAGGAGATGATCAACCGCGTCGCCGAACAGCACGGAGGTGTGTCGGTCTTCGCCGGCGTAGGCGAGCGAACGCGCGAGGGCAACGACCTCTGGATCGAGATGCGCGAAGCGGGAGTCCTCGAGAAGACCGCTCTCGTGTTCGGACAGATGGATGAACCCCCCGGTGTGCGTCTGCGCGTGGCGCTGAGCGCCCTGACGATGGCCGAGTACTTCCGTGACGTCGAGCACCAGGACGTGCTGCTGTTCATCGACAACATCTTCCGTTTCGTGCAGGCGGGATCCGAGGTTTCGACCCTGCTCGGCCGCATGCCCTCGGCCGTGGGCTACCAGCCGACGCTGGCCGAGGAGATGGGCGAGCTGCAGGAGCGCATCACCTCGACCAAGGGTCGATCCATCACATCGCTGCAGGCCATCTATGTGCCCGCCGACGACATCACCGACCCCGCGCCGCACACGACCTTCGCTCACCTCGACGCAACCACGGTGCTGAGCCGCTCGATTTCGGAGCTGGGAATCTACCCGGCGGTCGATCCTCTTGACTCGACCTCTCGTATCCTCGACCCTCGCTACGTCGGAGACGAGCACTACGGCGTCGCGATGCGTGTCCAGCAGATCCTGCAGCGCTACACGGACCTTCAGGACATCATCGCCATCCTGGGTGTCGACGAGCTCAGCGAAGAGGACAAGCTGACGGTGTCGCGCGCCCGCAAGATCCAGCGTTTCCTCAGTCAGCCGTTCTTCGTGGCCGAGCAGTTCACCGGCATCGAGGGCAAGTACGTGCCGGTCGAGGAGACCGTCCAGAGCTTCAAGGCGATCGCAGACGGCGATTACGACAGCCTTCCCGAGCAGGCCTTCTACATGGTCGGCGGAATCGAGGAGGCCGAAAAACAGGCCAAGGATCTCGAAGGCTGATGGCCACCCCGATGAGCGTGTCCATCGTCTCTCCCGAGTCGGAGGTGTGGCGTGGTGAGGCCGAGATGGTCGTCGCCCGCTCGCCCGAGGGAGAGTTCGCGATTCTCCACGGCCACATCCCGTTTCTCGCTGCGCTCGTGCCGGGGCGCGTATCGGTGGTGTCGTCGAACGAACGAGACGAGTACTTCGTTTCCGGAGGTTTCCTCGAGGCCTCGAGGGGTGCCGCCGGCTCGTCGCAGGACGGACAGGAAGAGCACGACTACCACGTCATCGTGCTCGCCGACGATGCCGAGGACCTTAGCTCCATCGACGCGAACGAAGCCCGCCGCCGAGTCGTAGAGGCGCAGGCGGAGGCAGCCGAGGCCAGTGACGAGAGGGCCGAGGCGCGCATGCGGATCGAGATGGCGCGCGCCGAACTGGCCGAAGCTCGCGGCGAGTAGCTGCAGGACATGGTCGGGGAACAGCCGGACGGACTGCGGAATCGAGTGTTTTGTTCGTCGTGCGGCTCGTCCGGGACCAAGCGTCAGGGCATTTCTCCGATTGGGTGGCAGGAGATGCCGGACGCGAACAATCGTCACATCGCGCTCTGTCCGCAGTGCGTTCGACGCAACCTTTGGATGATTGAAACTCGTCTCGACATCGACCCTGGATCGGGCTTTTAATCACCACTTAGCCGCAACGGTCCTTCAGTCGCGATTCTTTGTCCACTCATTGCATGTGCAATGTTGTTTTCATTCTTGCTTTGCGTGGGAATGGAGGGTACGAGTTTGTGAATAGGAACAATCGGCTACAAGAGGAGGTCGCATGGCAGACGAAGAGAAGGGTCTCATCGGCACCGCGCGCGAGAGGGTTGCGGGTGCTGAGGACTTGGTCTCGGGAGTCGTCGCACCCCCACCCGATAGCGGTGGCGTAGTGGCCGGCGCTCGACGCGCTGCGGCCGGGACGGTGGGCATCGTGGCCGAGGTAACGCGCCCAGAGGCAGGCCCGGTCACTGAAGAGATAAGAGACGCGGTGGACGACTTGAAGGACGCTGCAGCCGACATGAAGGACTCCGCGGCGGACGTCAAGAAGACCGCCAACCGCAAGACGGGCCAGAGCAAGCGCACCGCGCGGAAAAAGACGACAGCCGCCAAGAAGACTGCTCGCAAGAAGACGGCGGGCGCGAAGAAGACCGCGTCCCGCAAGAAGTCAACTGCTAAGAAGACCACGGGCCGCAAGAAGACGACCGGCCGGAAGAAGACGACCGGCCGGAAGAAGGCCACGGGGCGCAAGAAGTCGACGGGGCGCAAGAAGTCGACGGGGCGCAAGAAGTCGACAGGGCGCAAGAAGTCGACAGGGCGCAAGAAGTCCACGGGTCGGAAATCCACTGCACGGAAGACCACGGGCCGGAAGAAGGCCACAGGCCGTAAGAAGTCCACTGGTCGCAAGAAGTCCACTGGTCGCAAGAAGACCACCGCTCGTAAGAAGTCGACCGGCCGCAAATCCACGCGCCGGCGCTAGCCCCAACGAAGCGGGGACGCCTACGGGCGTTCCCGCTCAGCGAGCCCGGTGGGGCGTGAGTCGCGTCGAGATCCCCAACGACGACGTCATTTGTATGGCTGTTGGGTAAGTGGACGAGATCATCAGCGTTACCAAAGTCGTTCCGGCTTCTTTGCGCCTGCCTCGGCTCTGCGTCCCGGACCTAGGATGTGTCCATGAAGGCATATGTGATCGACGGACCCTGCCGGCTCGAGGGCGAGGTGGGGATCAGCGGGGCCAAGAACTCCGCGCTCAAACTCATGGCTGCGGCGTTGTTGGTGCCGGGCGAGGTGGTTCTCGAGCGCGTGCCTCAGATCACCGACGTGGATCTCATGGCCGACGTCGTCGAACGGCTTGGTGCCTCGGTGCAGCGCCACGACGGCCGCCTCGTCATCGACTCTTCGGGCCAGCTCTGCGAGGAGGCCCCCTACGAGCTGGTGACGAAGATGCGCGCCTCGATACAGGTGCTCGGCCCCCTGCTTGCGCGCCTCGGTCACGCGCGCGTCGCCATGCCGGGAGGGGATGCGATCGGGTCCCGCCCGATCGACATGCACCTGCGCGGTCTCGAGCGCATGGGAGCCAAGTTCACCACCCAACACGGCTACATCGAGGGCATCTGCGACCGACTTCAGGGCGTCAACACTCTGCTCGAGTTCCCCTCGGTCGGGGCTACCGAGAACATCTTGATGGCCGCGGTCCTTGCCGAGGGAGTGTCCGTAATCGAGAATGCTGCGCGCGAACCAGAGATCCAGGATCTGTGCGCATTTCTCATCGAGGCGGGTGCCTCTATCGTCGGCGTGGGGACTCCCACGATCGTCGTCAACGGAGTGGACGAGCTTCATCCCGTGAGGCACTCGATAGTGCCGGACCGCATCGAGGCCGGCACCTACGCTATCGCCGCAGTGGCAACCATGGGCGACGTCACTCTCGTCGACTGTGAGCCATCGCATCTCGAGCTGCCGCTTCTGAAGCTGGAGGACGCGGGGGCAGAGGTCACGAGAGGCGAGGATCGAGTGCGAGTGTCCATGGACCGGCGCCCGACGACGCTGGATCTCGTCACGCTACCTTTCCCGGGTTTCCCGACCGACCTGCAGCCGCCCATGATGGTCTTGCTGAGCCAAGCGCGCGGATCATCGATCCTCACCGAGAACGTTTTCGAGTCACGCTTTCTGTTCGTCGATGAGCTCAACCGCATGGGCTCGAACATCAGAGTCGAGGGGCACCACGCCGTCATCAGAGGAGTGGATCAGCTCTCGGGCGCTCCTGTGAGATCGCCCGACATCCGAGCGGGGGCCGCGCTGGTTCTTGGCGGGCTGTGCGCCGATGGAAGAACCGAGGTCCACGATGCTGGGCATATCGAGCGTGGCTACGAGCGTTTCGTGAACAAGTTGACGGACCTGGGAGCGAATCTAGTGCTCGAGTCCAGCTAAGTGGGCCGGTCCCACAACTAAAGAACGCACGTGTATTTGTGGGGCGGGCCACTAAGCTCCAACCCCGGCCACAATGTGTCTATGCAGGCGGTGACGCGCCTTGCCGTCGGCGCGCTGGCGCTTCTGCTTGCCGTTCCAGCCGGAGCGCCCGTGCAGGCGAAGCCGCAGGCGGACAAGGCGAAGACCAGGATGATCAAGGGCACGGTGAGGCTCGTTCCCACCGGGCCTGAGCCGAGCGCGCTCTCGGGACTGGGCTCGTATGTCGGCCAGATCAAGCTCACGCCCGCCTCCGACGGCATCGTGGTGGCCAACCGGCTCCCCCTCGAACGCTATCTGCTGGGCCTGGCCGAAGTGCCCGTCGACTGGCCCGAGGAGGCGCTAAAGGCCCAGGCGATAGCGGCGCGAACCTACGCGCTGCGCACCCTGGCGCAGCCGACGGCCGGAGCGGCGGCGACCTACGATTTCGACATCTGCGCCTCGATCGAGTGCCAGGTGTTCTCGGGCGCAGCCGTGCTGCAGCAGACCGACGGACAACGGTGGGCGAATGCGGTGCGCGCCACGGCGGACGAGGCGATCCTCTACGAGGGCGAGCCGATCCTCGCTCGCTATCACTCCGTTTCAGGCGGACGAACCTTCGACAACGAGCAGATTTTCGAGACGGAGGGCTCGTATCCGTACCTCAAGGGCGTCCCGAGCACGACCGAGGCGGCTTCTCCTCTCGACCGGTGGCAGGTCGGATTCACACTCGACGACCTGCAGCAGATACTCGACCGGGCGGGGCGCTGGAGTTCCGGTCTGAGGTCGCTGCGGGAGGTTCGCACGGTCGCCTCGCGCGAGGGGTTGCACTACCCGGACGTGCTGTTTCGTGGCAAGAAGGGCAGGCTGCGCCTGACCGCGGAGGAACTGCGCGTCATCGTGCGCGAGATCGGCCCCCAGTTGTTCCCGAAAAAGTACCCCTCGATAGGACTCACTTCATCCGGCCGGCTGCCGGAGACCTTCCCTTCGAACCGCCTCACGATCGAGACCGAGGACGAGCTCGTGCGCGTCCGTGGCCGGGGTTGGGGCCATGGAGTCGGCATGTCGCAGTGGGGTGCGCATGGGATGGCGCTCGATGGAGCGGGATACGGGGAGATCCTGAAGCACTACTACACGGGGGTCACGCTCGGACGTGTGAGGGCCCCCGGCGCACTCGACGTCGGGATTGATTGGGGGCGCTCGAGTCTCCGCGTCACCGGCGCATTCAAGGTCGTCGACGAGCGCGGGCGCACCGTTATCGCTGAGTCGGTGGGGGCGTGGACGTTCGCCTTCAACGGAAGTGGCTCGATGTCCGTGAGCCCACCGGCGGCGAGCACAGCCCCGCTGAGCGTGCGCCTGATCAAGTCGCCCGACGCCACCGGGGTGGGCCACGCCGCGTGGCTGACCATCGCTTTATCGCGCCCCGCGCAAGTGGTGTCCGTGACTGCGGACGTGGGTTCGCTGGAGGAGTCCGGGGCGGTGCGAAGGGCGGGCAGGACCAAGGTGGCGTGGCTCGCCCCTCTCGAGCCCGGCCGCTACTCCGTTCACGTCGAAGCATCCTCAGGCTCCGAGACGAAACAGACCGATCCAGTCGAGATCGTCGTGACCGAGCCGAGAGACGCGAGTGAACCCGAAGCAGAGCGCGCCGAGGAGGCGGCGGCGGGGGAGCCCGAGGCGCCCGACGCTCCGTGGGGACTGTTGCTCTTTGCCCTGGTCTTCGCAGCCGCAGGAGTGTTCGTCGTTACGGTTACGATGAAGAGGTGAGCGAGGCGGTTGTGAACGAGGAGACGATCGAAGAGCAGATAAACCAGGCTCTCGAGCTGATTCGGCCGGCGATTCAGAGGGACGGGGGAGACATTCAGCTCGAGTCGGTCGAGCGCGGCACGGTGACCGTGCGTCTGTTCGGAACCTGCGAATCGTGCCCCATCTCGCCGGTGACCCTCAAGCACGGGGTCGAGCGTCTCTTGAAGGAACGAATCGAGGGCGTCACCGAAGTCGTCTCGATCGAGACCTAGTGGCCCGACAGGCA
>JALZIB010000126.1 GCA_030860505.1 Actinomycetota bacterium | reverse complement strand
GTGAGCGAGATGTCAGATCGCTTCCTGGCGTTGTTGTCGGAGTTAGAGGACCTCACGGACCAGATGTCGCCCGCGGAGGCGGCCCAATCGATGGACGACTCGGCCCTTCAGCAATTCTGGCGCCAGTGGCCGGATGTAAGCGGGTGGGCGGGATCTCTGTGGCGGGAGCTCAACGAAGACCTCGACGACCACGCCTCTCCGGCAAGCGACGGCGTCGTCGACGTGGGCGGAAGCGACTGACTATGGCGACTCTCGAGGACGTCATGAGCGGCGAACCGTTCACCGTCGGCGAGGACACGTCGATGGTCGAGGCGGCCCAGGGAATGGTCAAGGGTCGATTCGGCTCGGCCCTCATCATGCAGGGCGCGTGGCTGGCGGGCATCGTGACGGAGCGCGACGTGTTGCGCGCGGCTGCCTCCGGCGAAGATCTGAACGCGATCAAGGTGAAGGAGTGGATGACCAAAGACCCGATCTCTGCGACGCCGGACATGGACACCGAGGAGGCGGCGGTGGTGATGTTCACCAACGGGTTTCGGCACCTTCCTGTGACCAAGGGCAGTGAGATCGTCGGCGTCGTGAGCCTCCGCGACGTCCTGAGTGCCAGGATCCGCCGCCGCTCATAGGTGTCTGTTGGTTAGTGCATGCGGCACGCTTTCGCACAACTAATCGCAATGAGGCCGTCTCGTCGCGACAACTGAGAATTATTACCTCGCCCAAGTGCCTTGCCGACGCACCTCGGACGTTCGAAACTGAGCACTTCAACGGCGTTGGGAGGCAACGGGATGAACAGCAGGCTCAAGGTTTGCGCGGCGGCGAGCGTGGCGCTCGTCATAGTGGCGGCAACGCCCCTCGGAGCAAGCGCCACCTTTCCCGGCGATAACGGACGAATCATCTTCAACCGTGGATCTTTTGAGAAACCGACCTTTCTCGTCTCGATGAATCCCGACGGGTCCGATGCAACACGAATCACCGGACGGGCGAGAAGCGCCTTCGGCGCAAGTTGGGATCCAGACGGGAGCCGCTTCATCTATTCGCGTTCCAACGACGACGGCAGCATCGACTTGTTCATCCGTGATGCCGACGGCAGCAACCCGACTCGGGTGACCGACACGAACAAGGACGAGTTCCAGGTTGCCTTCGGCCCCGACGGCGATCACGCCGTCTACCAGAAGTGCGGCTTCCAGTGTGATCTCTTCACGATCAACCTGACGACCGGCACAGAGACGCAAGTGACCGACACGAAGGCAGACGAGATCGCGCCCGACTGGGGCGTCGACGATGTGATCGTGTACGAACGCTCGCCTCGACGCCGCGGTGACATCGACATCTTCACTATCCATCCAGACGGAATCAATAGGACGCGCCTAACCGATAACAACAGGCAGGACGTTACGGCGTCGTGGTCTCCGGACGGCACGAGGATCGTGTACAGCCGCTGTGGCTTCGAGTCGAACTGTGATCTGTTCACGATGAAGCCGAACGGCTCCGGCAAGGACAGGATCACCAACACCAAGGCGGACGAGTTCAACGCCCAGTTCTCGCCCAACGGGCGCTCGTTCGTGGTGACTCGCTCGCGCGGCGAGGGACGAAGTGATCTCTTCAGGATGCGGACCAACGGGAGCGGGCTGCGCAAGCTCACGGACACGCCGAACAAGTTCGAGGTAGACCCAGACTGGCAGGCCCTCCCCTAACCTCTCATCGCAACAGATCGCGAGACTCGCTAGTTGGGCAGGAGCCGCCTTGCGATTCCACTTGCGGTCCAAGTCGGGCGCTGCTGCTCACCCATGACCGCGCCGAGAATCACTATCGAACCGGTCAGTGCGGGGATCACCCATTGAAGTGTCGCAAGCTGCTTCTGAGCCTTCGCCACATCGTCCGGTGTGCCACTATCCGGGTCGACTCCCGAGTGGGCCGGCACGTCGCCGTTGCGCATTATCTTCTCACCTAGTATCCGCGAGTAGGCGGTTGCCCCCAGGGCCGCGGCCGTCAGCACAGTCTTGGTGACGTTGGTCGTCATGGCCCCCTTCTGCGAGACGAGTCGACCTTTGTTGCCGCGCAGCAGACCGATTCCGCCGATCACATGGGCGCCGATTGCTGCCAGGTTGACCGGAGTCCACTTGCTCCAGCCGGCGTTGGCAACTCTCGTACTCTCCCTGGCGTCGCGGGTTGCCTCGGACGCTCCGTTGAGTCCGATCGCTCCCATCAGTGACCCTCCGGTCCACACTGCTGCACCAAGGTCGTGCATCGAGCGCGCAAGCGTGTTGGTCTCGCTCATCTGGATTCTCCTTCCGATTTGCGGCTTCTTCTCGGACCCCATGGTCGGAGTCACGTTCATTGGCTACCCCTCGCCGGGGCTGCTACCCAAGAACGCCGATCATGGTCTCCGTTTCGGTGGCCCGGTGTGGGGTAGCCGCAGCCTTATCACGCCGTCCTGAGCAGCCGAGGAGTTGTCGATGGACAAGGCCCGAATTACCCCCTACAAAGACGGTCCCTTGCTGGTGAGGGGGCCCTTCGAGCTCGTCGATCAGGACGGACGAGCGATATCGGTACATCGTCGAACCATTGCGCTTTGTCGCTGCGGTAAGTCGCAAATCAAACCGTTTTGCGACGGAACCCACAAGACAACGAGGTTCAAGGCCGAGAGCGGTCGCGAGTCCGAAGCCGGCGCCTGATCGTCCTCGTGCTGTTGGCGGAGTGGCCGATCCGCTCGTCCCCGTACGCAACCCCACCTCTGAATATCCTCAGACCAAGCGCCACCCACACGCACAACGCGCGCTCGATCACCCACAACGGAGCTACGAGCGACGCCGCCGCGGGGAACACGCGCCGTCCGCCGGCGCGACGTCGACCTCGCTCTGCAATGCCGATCGTTGCGCACAACGACGCAGCTAGCAGCCACAGCCTTCTTCGTCTAACTCCGGCGATTGCGGCTGGGCCGATTGCAAGGAACGTGAGTAGTCTCAATGGCTGGGCCAAGTCGTCGTATGCCTGCCTGATTCTCTGCGTCATGAAGCGGCGTGTCCCCGGTGGTAAGCGTCTAACGTACAAACCGGGAGCCGACGAGCAGACACCATCAGCGGCCTCGATCGTCCGGATCATCTCGAGATTCTCGAAGAGAACGTCTCCGTCGTAGCCTCCGGCCTGCAACAACGCGCTGCGACGCACTCCCAGGGTTCCGGGATAGTCGACCCAGAACGAGCGGTTCAGGAGGCTTCGCCCGGTGTCCCAAACCGCATGCCAGGGACGTGGCTCGAAGTAGTTCTGTGGTCGCACGAGGTCCGCGCCGTCAAGACGGCGGGCCATCTCCGATAGTCCCTGAGCATCGTAACGAACATCGTCGTCGGCGACGATGACCCTCTCACAGCTCGCCAGAGCGACGCCGGTGATGACCCCGTTGACTTTGCCGTTGGCATGGTGAAGCGCGTTGTTCGGTGAAATGTGCACGACGTGATTGCTCCACTTGTCGCGATGCAGAGCGAATGCAGCTGCCTCGGAGCCATCGACGACAATGACTTCCACCTCACCGGACAACCACGTCAGGTAGGTGGTGAGTTCGTGGATGTCGTCCTCGCCCGCAGAACGAAACGGAAGGACGTACGACAGGTGGGTTCGCATGTCGTTCAGAGCAGGGACGAGCGTCCGTCTTCCCACGAGGACAACAGATGCGATGCCCACAACTCCTCCAGATGCAGGAGACAGCGGGCACCGAAGATGATGTCGGGAGCCACCGGTGGTTCATCCGTCCCCAATGCACCCGCAAGGTCGTGAGCGGCGATCGATTCGTGCACCGCGTCGGCCTCGACGTGCTCGTCGTAGAACAACGTCGCCGTCCGTCCGTAGCCGAGGCGTCTCAAAGCATTTCCGTAACGCCGGTTCGGTTCGGTCGAGCTCATCTCGAACAGCGCGAGGTGACCCACGAGCGCCCCTCGCCAGCGTCGGTGTAGGCCGAACAAGGACATCAAATTGGTCGCCGCGAGCGTCACCCCCGGCAGCCGTCCGATGTAAGCACCGTACCGGTCGTCGAGTCCGAGCGAGGACATCGTGTTCCTGAACAGCACCGAATGCATCGCGTCGGCGTCGCCTCCACCGTATTCATCGGCCTGTATTTCCATCAGGGCGGCCTTGGCTCGACCACTCAAGCGTGGGATCACCCACGAGTGTGGGTCGGCCTCCTTGAGTTGATAGGCGGATCTGTGAATCACGAACTCCTTGAACCGTTCGAGCGACGGATGCTTCTCGAGATAGGAACTCAGCGATCCGCTCGAGTCCTGCTCGAGCAAGGACTTGAGCGCCTCGGCGACGCCGGTCGCAAGATCGGTTCGGGGAACCGTGGCCAACAGTTCCTTCTCGAAGCTCTCCTCGAGGCGGCGGCGGAACTCGAGCAGACTGGGCTCCCACTCCCATGCCGGATCAACCCCATCGATCGCGGTGTAGCACAACTCGTAACAGAGATAGAGGGCGAGCTGAAAGTCGTCACCGACCAGAGGGTCGCCGGTGATCGCCGGGTGATCCTCGACGGGGTGCACGCCGCCCCGCAAGCTTTGGATGACATGATCGCTCAACGCTCCACGGGCTTCGGGGAGATGCATTCGGCGTTCTATCAGAGCAGAGTGCTGCGCCATAGACGGCCTCTATCCTCGACGTCGGCATCCAAACAAGCGCGCGGGCGTCTTCGATCTGTTCGGCCGAGAGTTGTCTCGTAATCCGGGGTCGTTGTCGACCGTGAGTAGGGTTGTCGGATGCCGCTCCAGAATCGGGTGACGCCCCTCGGGGAAGTCGTGACAGACCCAGCGCGCGGGCTGGTTTATGGGATCGCGGATGCCTTCACGATGCCGACGGCAGCATCCGCCGGCGCTACAACGGCAGGCGGTGGATCGCGTGCCTGCTGCGGTTTCGCGGCTGGCGCCGGCACCCGCTCCAGCAGCCGGGATGCTTCACCGAACTGTTCTTCCTCGACGAGGCAACCGCCTTTGCTGCGGGGCATCGACCGTGCGCCCTTTGCCGTCGCGATGACTACAACCGTTTCCTCGAGATCTGGCGGGCGTCACACCACGAACAGACTGGTGCGGACGCGATCGACGCACAGCTACACATCGAGCGCGTCGCTGACGATCGCTCGCAGCGCCATCACAGAGCAACATTCGATGCGCTGCCCGACGGTGCCTTCGTGCTGCACGAGGGCGCGCCTCATCTGGTGCAGGCCGATTCGCTGCTGCGGTGGTCGGCTGCGGGCTACGTCGAGCGGAACTCACGACCGCCCGGCGTCACCACTCGACTCCTCACGCCGCCGTCGTTGCTCGAGGTCCTGCGCACCGACTGGAAACCGCTGGTCCCGTTGCTACACCCCTCGGCACACGCTCTGAGGGCGATGTAGCGGGGCAGCGGGTGATCGGCCCCGACGACGCCGGGTACGACGGGGCGCGCACGATCTTTCCCGGCGGGATCGACCGCTGGCCGGCGGTCATCGTCCGACCTGCAGACGCCACCGACGTCGCTCACGTCGTCTCGCTCGCTCGCGAGACGGGGCAAGAGCTGGCCGTTCGTAGCGGCGGTCACAGCATCTACAGCGTTTCCGAAGGAGGCATAGTGCTCGACCTCTCGGACATGAAGGAGCTGCAGATCGACGTCGAGGGGCGCACTGCCTGGGCCGAAACGGGATTGACCGCCGTCGAATACACCACCGCGACGGGGGCCCACGGCCTTGCGACCGGCTTCGGCGACACCGGCTCGGTCGGCATCGGAGGGCTCACGCTCGGTGGCGGTGTCGGGTACCTGGTGCGTAAGCACGGGCTCACCATCGAAGACCTGCTGGCGGCGGAGATCGTGACGGCGGACGGCGAACTACGCTGGGTAGACGCCGAGACGCATCCGACCTCTTCTGGGCGATCCGTGGCGGCGGCGGGAACTTTGGGGTGGCGACCCGCTTCCAGTTCAGGCTGCACGAGGTCGACGTCATCCACTCGTTCATCGCCGAGGCGGAGGCCGCTCCGGAGGAGCTCTCGGCCATCGCCAACGTTATGCCGGCACCGCCGATGCCATTTGTGCCGGAGGAGCATCACGGACAATTGATCGTGATGGCCATCATGGCCTACGCCGGCGATACGGAAGCCGGTGAGCATGCTCTGGCACCCTTCCGAGCGCTGGCTACCCCGATCGCAGACATGGTGAGATCGATGCCCTACTCCGAAATTTATCCGCCGGACGAGGAGAGCTACCATCCGATCGCCGCGGGGCGCACCATGTTCGTTGACGCCGTCGATCGGAGCGCCGTGGAGACGATCGTCGACCGGCTGCA
>JALZIB010000112.1 GCA_030860505.1 Actinomycetota bacterium | reverse complement strand
GGTGGCGCTGCTAAGCAACTCATCGCCGCCGGCTTCGGCATCGGTGCGAAGGGTGCAGAGCCTGGTCGGTTCTACGAGTTCGCGCAGGTTCGCAAGGACACACCGGACGATCCCGACCTCAACACCTTCAGGCCGGACGCAAACTAGAGCAACGCCAACCCCGTTTCCACGGGAGTGGCAAAAAGAGAAGCCCCCGGGACAACCCCGGGGGCTTCTCTGCGTGAACCGTGGTTATTCGCCGCCGAGTAGGTCGGATGCGGGGCCGAGCGACAGGAAGTCGCCCGCCTCGTCGTCCCACTCGTAGACCCAGATGTCCTCGGGCCCACCGACGAACTCGCCGTTGTCTTCCCAGCTATAGCTCTTCGCGACACCCTCGATGCCGTCCGCGCTGGCGAAGTACTCGATGACGTGGGCTCGCACCTCTTCGATGTCCTCATCACCGTTGAGCTCGGACAGAGCCTCGATGATGATGTTCGTGACGTCGAACATGTCCGCTGCGAAGGTTCCCGGAGCGTTCTCGCCGTACTCGGAACCCATCCCCTCCACGAACTCCGAAGCGCCCTCCTGCTTGGTGGGGTCGGTGCAGGGACAGGTCACCTGCGCGCCCTGTGCGGACGCACCGGCGAGCTCACCGAAAGAGGGGTCCTTGGAGCCGTCGTCGGACAGGAACTGCGCCTCGACGCCCGCCTCTGTCAACTGCTGGAGGAGCGGTCCGGCCTGCGGTGTGTAGCCGCCGTAGAAGACGATGTCCGGGTCGGCGTCCCTGACCTCTTGGACGACCGACGAGTAGTCGGTTTCCTCGGGGTTGATGATGAACGGACCCTGGGCGTCACCGAGGTTGCTCAGCACGGAGTCCGCGAGACCCTTCGAGTAGTCCTGGTTGTCGTGGATGACGGCGACGTTTCCGCCACCGAGGCCCTCTTCGATGTACGACGCGGCGACCTCGCCCTGGATGTTGTCGGGCGCGACCGCTCGGAACCAGGTCTCGTAGCCCTGCTCGTCGATGGTCTCGTTGGTTCCGGTCCCTGAGATGAGCACACCGGACTCACTGAAGATCTCGCCGACGGCCAGCGTCTCACCGGAGAAGTACGGACCTGCGACCGCAACGAGCTCCTCGTTCTCGACGAGGCTCTGGGCTAGTGGGGGGGCCTGGTCGGGGTTGCCCTGGCTGTCCTCTTCCACGAGCGATAGCTCGCAGGGGACGTCGCCGTTCTCGTTGGCCTGGTCGACCGCGAACGCAACACCGTCTCGAATGGGACCTCCGAGCGAGGCGAAGTCGCCGGACAGCGCTCCCATCGTCCCGATGGCCCAGGAGCAATCGATGTCCTCGCCGCCCTCGCCTCCCGCAGTGCCGTTGTCGTCGTCGTCGCCGCACGCGGCCGCCACGAGAGCGAGAGCGCTCAGCAGCGCGATTAGCACCCAAAACTTGCTTCTGATCATGTTGCCCCCTGGATTCCGAGTGACTGAGTTCGCCCGACAAAGCGCGAGACGAAGATGAGCGGATGCTATTCGAATCCCTACGAGATGTGTAGTACCTAGATGAACTTTCCTGGAGGGGACCGCCGCAGCGCGGCTTTTATGGGGATTCGTCCGGTTTGACGGGGTCACGAGGGGTGCCTCCGTCTCCTTGCTTCTCCGACAGCCTCCTACCGATCATCTCGCTGAGGCTCGAACCCGTGAACGATTCGAGCACCGAATCGAGCTGCCGCACTGTGTCGGCGGTCACCTGCGTCAGCTTGCTCGCGCCGTTGGTGTCGATGATCGTGATGTCCTTCACGTTTCCGATCGGTTCGGCTATGGCCCGGGCGACCTCCGGCAGCCTGGACACGAGCAGCTCGAGCGTCGCAGCCTCCTCGTAGTCCTTGTAGGCGTCGGCCTTCTGCGCCATTGCTTTTGCCTCGGCCTCGCCGACGGCGTAGGTCGCGTCCGCCTTGGCGCTGCCCAGCTCTCGCTCCTCGTAAGCCTTACCGGCGGCGACGGCCTCGAGGTTGGCGCGCTCGGCCTCGGCTTCGAGCAACCGGCGGTCGCGCGCCGCTTCAGCTTGGGCCTTAATGCTGTATCGCTCGGCCTCGGCCCCCTGCTCCGCGGCGTAGCGTTGCGCATCGGCCGTACGGCGGATCTCGGCATCGAGTTCCTTGTCACGGCGCAGCGCAACGAGCTCGGCCACCTCGGTCTCCTTCGTAACCACCTGCTGGCGCGCCTCTGCGTCCGCGAGCGGGCCTGCCTGGTCGGCGCGCGCCGTGGCCGAGGCGATCTCCTGCTGGATCGACTGTTCCTTGAGCCGCGTGACCTTCTCGGCCTCGAGCACGGCCTGACGTGCGATCTCCTGCTTCTCGCGCGAAGTCCTCTGGGTGTCGGCCTCGGCGATCTCGGCGTCGCGCTTGACCAACGCCGCAGCGCTCCTCCCCAGGTTCACGATGTACTGCTCGGAATCAGAGATCGACTGGATGGTGAACACGTCGATCGCGAGACCGGTGCCCTGGAGGTCTCCATTGGCGACCTCCTGGACGCGCGCCGCGAACAGCTCGCGGTCCCGTATCAGCTCTTCGACGGTCAGTTGGCCGATGATCGTTCTCAGCGACCCCTCCATGACGTTGCGGACGATCTCGGGGATCGAGGCCTGTGTGTCCAGGAACCGCTGGGCCGATTGACGAATCGAGTCCTCGTCGTCGGCGATCTTGACGTTCACGATGCCCTCGACCGAGACGGGAACGCCCTGGGAGGTGACCGCTCCCCCAAGCGCCACCGCGATGGAGCGAGTTTCGAGCGAGATTCGGCGCGCCACGTTTACGAGCGGATAGACGATGGCTCCGCCTCCCACGACCACTCGGATGCCGCCCGCCGAACGTTTGGACCCAGCGATGATCAGCGCCTCGTTCGGCTTCGCAACCTTGTATCTGCTCGCTGCGAAGGCGATGACCACGACAACGAGCGCGATCAGTGCAACGACGACTATCGGGATGTTTTCCAAGCTGCCACCTCCATGGACAACGCCGGTTTCTGGATCAGCCTTGCGTGCTGGCCTTCGTCGCCCGCGTGACTGTGAGCGAGTTCCCCATAGCTTCGATGACCACCACGTCCTCGCCGGACGCGATCGCCTCCTCGCTCGTGGCGGAGAACGACCGGGTCATGCCCGAATGCGTGATCGACACTCGTCCGGTTGTTCCCGGGGAGATCGCCAGAGTGCAGCGACCTCGTGACCCCTTGAGCTGGTCGGTGACGAAGCCATCAGCCGCCTCCTGGCGATGAAGCGCGGCGAACAGTAGGGCGGCAAGACCCCCGAGCAGGACCGCCGCGGCCAGTCCGGTCAGCAGGGAGCCTGCGACCTCCAGGGCGAGGGCATGGATCCCAATGAGCCCACCGCCCCCGAACGCGGCGGCAGCGGTGAAGAAGACAGGTGTCGCCGAGAAGTCGCCCCCGGGAAAGTCGAAGTCGAGGAAGTCGAAGAGGTCGCCGACGACCAAAGAGAGGACCAACATCCCCAGCCCTAAACCCAGGAGTAACCAGTATGTCGCCTCGAGACTCACAACTCCGACAATACAGAAAGCATTCGGATGACGAACGTGGTCACGCGACGTTCTGCCAGGGTCCGTTCTGCCAGGGTCCATGGAGCGCGTAAGTGATCCTCGGTCGAATCTGGTTCACGAAGAGCATGGTTCCCGAGGGGTCGCCGGCTGATCGAGAAGAGTTGCCTAAACGGGGGGCTCGATGGTGATCTCCAGAAGGGCGTGAGCCCGGCGCAGAGCGTCCTCGACTTCGGCCGGAGCGTCGCCGGCTGCGAAGATGAAGCCCAGATAGCGGTCTCCCTCCGGCAGCGGGACGACCTTTTCCCCCACGGGGATCGTGATCTCGAGGCCTCGGATGGAGGGCACCCGGCGGGCCGCGCCGGCACCCTCCACTCGGCGGAGAGTCCCGGCGTCCGGGATCGGGATCATCATGACCCCCGAGGCCCCTCGGCTCGTGATGCTGGCTCCGCCGAGACCAAGCGCGTGGCGCAGGATGAGCTCCTCCAGGGTCGTGCCCGCGCCGAACCGAAGGGCGCGCGAGCACAGTCCGCCGATGGACCGTCCCGCCATCTCGAGCAGAACCACGCGCTCCCCGTCGATCCGGAACTCTGCGTGAATCGGGCCCTCGGACAGGCCCAGAATGAACGCCGCTCGCTGCAACTCCTCGGCAACTGCGCGCTGGAGGTGGGGGGCCAGGCGCGACGGCGTCACGTAGATGGTCTCCTCGAAGAAGGGGCCCTCGAGAGGGTCAGGCTTGTCGAAGATGGCCAGCACCGTCGCGCGGCCACCCTCGGCGAGGGCCTCTACGGCCACCTCGTCGCCCGGGATGTAGCCCTCGACCAGGACATCGGCGTGGTCCTCGCCCGTCGCAGCGGCGACCAGGGCCCGGACGCGCGCTACCGCCCCCACGGCGCCTGCCACCGTGTCGGCCCTAATGACTCCCCGGCTCGCCGATAACGACAGTGGCTTCACGACGCACGGCAGACCGACTCCGGCGACCGCAGAGACAACGTCATCGTGGGCTTGGATGGTGGCGAACGACGGCTGGCGCATGCCCGCGCTCTCCAAGCGCCGGCGTAACGCCGCCTTGTCCCTCGTCAAGACCACGGCCGAGGAGGGCGAGTGTGGCAGGCCAAGTCGCTCGGCCGTCAGCGCCGCGATGACGACGCCCTGATCGTCGACCCCCAGCACTGCGTCGAACGCCAAGCGGTCGTGCAGCTCGACGAGCCGGGCGGCGGACTCCTCGGGATGGTCGAAGCGAATGACCTGGGAGCGATCTCCCATGACTGCCTCGAGAGTGGGTCGCCGGTCGGATGCGACGATCAGCTCGACGTCCAGGATCTCCGCGGCCGACATGAAATCCGTGGCACGATAGGTGGCGCTCGGGATAATGAGAACTACTCGGCCCATGCGTCCTATGATGGCGCAAACGGAGGGCGTTCCCATCCGGAGGCAAGGGCCAGGCGCCGACGCGATGGACGCTCATCTCGAAGTCGAAGAACAGGTGACGACGCTATGACTGAACCGGTAGTCACGATTACTCAGAGGGCGCGCGAAGCGGTGCTACAGGCGCGCTCGGGCCAGGAGGACTCAGCCAATCTCGCACTGTGGCTCGAGGTCGACGGCGATGACGGAGCCCAGTACTTCTACGACCTCTATCTGATGCACATCGACGAGGCTGCTCCCGGCGACGTCGTCCAGCGGCACGACGATCTCTCCATCGTCGTCCCGCGCGCCACGGTCGAGCCCGTACAGGGCGCGAAGATCGATCTCAGCGACGATCCGCAGTTCAAGGGCTGGGTGCTGCACAACCCCAACAAGCCACCTAAGCCCGCTCCTACGGGGCCGATGATCGGCGAAGACAGCCTCTTCCGACGCCCCGATGCCGCCCCCGCGTCACCGCAGATAAGCGGGCCGGCACCCGACCTCTCGGGAGATGTCCCCCAGCGGGTGATGCAGATCATCGAGTCCCAGATCAATCCTTCGATCGCGTCACACGGGGGCCGAGCCGAACTCGTAGCGGTCGAGGACGACACTGCGTATCTTCGGCTCGGAGGAGGGTGCCAGGGATGCGCCATGGCGAGCGTCACGCTGACCCAGGGAATCAAGGTCGCGATCACCGACGCGGTCTCTGAGATAAAGAATGTCGTCGATGTGACCGATCACGCGAGCGGTAGCAACCCCTTCTTCCAGTCTTCGAAGAAGTAGCCCAAGTATGTAACCCCCGTTTGCGGGAGCGGGAAGCCGCCTTCACACAATCTCCTCATTTCGCGCGGCTTCGGGAGACATCGGCTCTCTAGACTCATCCAATGCAACGAATTGTGGTTATCGAGGACGAGCACGCCATCGCCAATGCCGTGACGGTTCGCCTACGCGGCGAGGGCTACGAGGTTGCGACGGCCGCGGACGGGCCAACGGGAGTGGCGCTCGTGGACGAGGTCGCTCCCGATCTCGTCATTCTGGACGTCATGCTGCCCGGCATGGATGGTTTAGAGGTCTGCCGGCGTATTCAAAGCGAACGTCCCGTACCCGTGTTGATGCTGACGGCGCTGGATACGGAGACCGACTTGCTGGTCGGCCTCGGTGTCGGGGCCGACGACTACATGACCAAGCCCTTCAGTCCCCGAGAGATGGTCGCGCGCGTCAAGGCGCTGCTTAGGCGCGTCGGGAGATCGCAGTACTCGAGCGAGAAGGGGATCACGTTGCTTGATGTTGAGCTCGATCCGGGAACGCGCCAGGTGCGACGGGGCGACGAAGACATTCACCTGACTCCCACCGAGTTCGACCTGCTTTATCGTCTTGCTTCTCGTCCCGACATGGTCTTCTCGCGCGAGCAGATACTGGCGGACGTCTGGGGTTACCGGGATGGCTTCGGTGCTCGCACCGTCGACAGCCACGTTGCCGCCCTGCGCCGGAAGCTCGGCGCCGACGTCATCAGGACGGTGCACGGCGTGGGGTATGCGACGGGGGCGGGCCACTAGATGCGTCCGCTCGATCGCTTCGGATCGCTGAAGGTCAAGCTCGGCATTGTGATCGTTGCGGCGGTCGGCGTGACCGTTCTGGTGGTGATCGTCGGGACGTGGATGGGACTTCCCCTCATCGTGTGCGGATTGATAGCGGGCCTCCTCTCGCTCGGCATGATCCAGCTTCTCGCACGCGGCATGACCTCTCCGCTGCGAGACATGGCTGCCGCCACGCGGGCCATGGCGCGTGGGGAGTACGACCGGCGCGTCACCGACACGTCCCGTGACGAAGTCGGAGAGCTCGCTCGAGCATTCAACCGGATGGCTGCGGAGCTGGCCGAGGTCGACCGGATGCGCAAAGACCTCATCGCCAACGTCAGTCACGAACTGAAGACCCCTTTGACGGCCTTGCAAGCGACGCTGGAGAACATCATCGACGAGGTGGTTCCGGCAGACCAGCGCACGCTCGAGACCATGCTCAGCCAAACGCAGCGACTCGCCCGGCTCGTCGATCAGCTACTCGACCTTTCCCGGCTCGAGTCGGGGTCGGTTCCGTTCGAGCGCCAGTACTTTGCTGTTAAGCCGATGCTCGAGCAAACAATGCGGGAGTCTCAGCTCTCGCCCGACAAGAGCCACTCGCGCGTCGATGTGACCCTGGCGGTCGAGCCAGATGATCTCTTGGTAAACGGCGATCCCGAACGTGTTCATCAAGTCGTGACGAACGTCGTGCACAACGCAATGCGACACTCTCCCGAAGGCGGTGTCGTCGAGGTCATCGCTCGCGCCGGTGTAGGAGAAGTGCTGATCGAGGTCTCGGACGAAGGTCCGGGCATACCCCCCGAGGAGGCCGGCCGGGTCTTCGAACGCTTCTACCGCTCCGATCACGCCCGCACTTCGAGTGACGGCGGTAGCGGGCTCGGCCTCGCGATCGCGAAGTGGATCGTTGATATGCACGGAGGCGACATCCGAGCCGAGCAGCGGGTGCCGCACGGGTGCCGCATGGTCGTCGCGCTGCCGCGGAGCGAGGCTTGAGCACCGAATCTGGGGCAACGGGCCATCAACCGGTGGCGGCTTCCTTCCTCGTTGCAGTGTCCGTTGCGCTCGCCGGTGGCGTCGCGGGAGCGTTGTTCGTCGGCCTCCAGCCGGGTGTCAACTGGATCCTCATCGCCGCGACGGTTGCGCTCCCCGTCGCTCTCGCATTCAGCCACGATGTCTCGGCTCATCTTGTGTTGTTCTCTGGACTTAGCCTCGCGCTGGTTCTGACTTCCGTGCACTCCTCGGCTGAATGGCTACTTCTCTCGTGCCTTCTCGTCGCACTCGGGCTGGCGTCGACGGCCGTTGCACCGGGAAGCACCTGGTTCGAGACGGCGCTCGGCGTGACGGCGGTCGCGTGGCGAGCGCCGTGCGCCTGCGCCTGGCTGTTGCGCTCGAGACCCCGCGCGGCCGGTCGGCGGCGGGTCACCGTCGCGCCGCTCGTGCGCGGGTTGGTCCTGGGAAGCCTGCTTCTTGCAGTCTTCGGCGCGCTGTTTGCGTCGGCCGACCGCGCGTTCGCTCAACTAGCCGATCGAATGCTGCTCGTTCCCCACGTGGATACGAGCCTCCTGCCCGCCCGCGCCGCCGTCGCCGCCCTGGCCGCGCTCTTCGCCGGTGCTCTCGCGAGCTTCGCGCCCCGCCTCGAGGTCGGTCATGGGGGACCTGTGGTCTGGATGGCGGAGTGGACGGCTGGATTGGGAGAACGCCGTCGCCGACGATTGGGACGAACGGAATGGATCACCGCTCTCGTGATGCTGGACGCACTCTTTGCGGCGTTCGTGGCGGTGCAGGTGGCCATGCTATTCGGCGGCAGGGACCATGTCCTCACGACGTCTGGGTTGACTTACGCGGAGTACGCGCGCTCGGGCTTCTGGCAACTCGTCGTCGTGGCGGCGCTGACGCTCGCGGTTCTCGGGTTGCTAGCTCGCTACGCACGACGGGACGACGGACGGGACCTTGTCGTGCTTAAGGTTCTGGGCGGCGTTCTCATCGCGCTGACGCTGGTGGTGCTCGCAAGCGCGTTCAAACGCCTGTCACTGTACGAGGAGGCCTACGGCTTCACTCGCCTTCGTCTGGTCGTCCACGTTGCCCTGCTGTGGTTCGCCGGGATCTTCGCCATGGTGGCTGTCGCCGGCGCCCGTGGGAGCGCCGGTTGGATGCCGAGAGCAGTGGTGGCCTTCTCTGCGTTGACTCTGGTGATCTTTACATTGGCGCGGCCCGACGCTCTCATCGCCGAACGCAATGTCGAGCGCTTCGAGGCGACCGGCAACATCGACGTCTCGTATCTGAGCTCGTTGAGCCCCGATGCCGTGCCCGCCTTGTCGTTGCTGTCCGAGCCCCATCGTTCCTGCGCGCTCGCCGGTTTTCGAAGCGAACTGGCCCATGGAGAGCCTGTGCTGTCGTTCAACGCGGCGCGCGACGCTGCGAGAGAAGTGCTCCACAACACACCAGTGAGCGCGGCCGCGCTCGAGACCTGCCCCTATCGCTAGGAGAACTCTCATGAAGAGCACCACCACTGAGTCCGTGATTGTCGCCGAACGTCGAGCTAGCTTCTTCGATGTCACCGAGCAACTGGAGCGCGCCATCAAGGACTCCGGCGTCACCGAGGGTTGCGCGGTGGTCTTTTGCAGACATACGACCTGTGGCGTGATCATCAACGAATGGGAGGACGGTGTTCTCGAGGACCTGCGCCGGCATCTCGAACGCCTGGTTCCCACCGACGACTACTTTGCGCACGACGATCTCGACGTACGCACCCAGAATCTGCAGCCCAACGAACGCGCCAACGGATGGTCACACGTGACTCAGATGATCGTCGGAGGAACATCTCACGCCATTCCGGTGGCGGCCGGTGAACCGCTGCTGGGGCGCTGGCAGCGTCTGATCTTCATCGAGCTCGACGAGCCCAAAGAGCGCACCCTGCTGTGGCATGTGTTCGG
>JALZIB010000097.1 GCA_030860505.1 Actinomycetota bacterium | reverse complement strand
CTGTCCATCGCCTATGCGGGCGAGGGCCAGCACCAGGACGCGGGCGGCAAGGTCATCCACTCGGCGGCCAACACTTCGAGCGCGATCACGTCGAAGTCGATCTCCAAGGACGGGGGCCGCGGCGGTTATCGCGGGCTCGTGCGCATCGACAAGGGGGCCACCCACGCGAAGAGCCACGTCATCTGTGACGCGCTCATCCTCGACGAGAAGTCACGCTCGGACACCTACCCGTACATCGAGATCGAGGAGGAGAACTCCGCGGTCAGCCACGAGGCGACGGTCTCCAAGGTCTCCGACGACCAGCTCTTCTACCTGATGAGCCGGGGCCTCGACGAGACCGAGGCGATGCAGATGATCGTCAGGGGCTTCATCGAACCGATCACCAAGGAGCTGCCGATGGAGTACGCGGTCGAGCTCCAGCGCCTGGTCGAGCTGCAGATGGAGGGCTCGGTCGGCTAAACGACGCACAAGTTCAAGGCGAGAGGGGGACCGGTTGGGTTCCCCTCTTTGCGTTTCGTCTAAGCTGTCGGCCGGGATCGGAAACTCGCATGATTTCAGTTTTTGCTGGGGCCCTGTACTTCCCAAAACGCATGGTGCTCCGAGATGGTTCCGTGACGAAAGGGCCGAGGCTCGGTCTCAACTCCCCCAAAATGGGTGACGTTCCTGACCCGAATGGGGTGCTTCGCGGCTTAAGGCCTTCCGCTTAGGCGTCGAAACTGATTAGGTAGCCTCAACCCACGACACGGGCACATTCACGTCACATGAGGAGAGATTGATTGCGCCGCGCGCTGTCCGCTTCCGCCGGGCTCATGCTGTTGGCAACGATCCTCGTCGTCGCGCCCGGTTCGGCGCAGGCTCAGCGAGGCCCCCAGGTGGTCGAGGGCGACGGGACCGAGGCTCCCGCCTTCGTGACCGGCCTCGACGAACGGCCGAGGCCGGGCCCGCCCACACAGGTGGCGCTCTCTCACCTGAACTCGAATGAATCCCGCTATCACATCGACGATCCCGCTACCGATCTCGAGGTCATCGACGTCGGACGTGAGGAGCAGCGTTCCACGGTTCGCTACGGTCAGGTCTACGAGGGTGTGCCGGTGTTCGGGGCTCAGTATCTCGTTCACCTCCAGAAGACGCAGGGGGGCCAAGAGGTCACCTCGGTCAACGGTCACTACTTCACGGAGTTGGACACGAGCGTCCAGCCCCGCATCTCCGAGGGCAGTGCCGAGAGGCTGGCTCTCGCCGGGATGAGGGGCGTCGCCCCGGCGCGCGTAGAGCGCCATGGGCTCGTCGTGCTGCCGTCCGGCGGGGGAGTTGCCGCCTTCCACTTCACGATCTGGGGCACTAGCCCGAAGGGGCCGGTCAAGCAGCAGATCTTTATCAGCGCCGAGAGCGGTGTACCGGCTCTGAGCTACAACGACCTCCACCTCGCCGATCCCGCGCTGGGAAGTGGCGTCACCGCCCACGGGGACATCGTCGAATTGAGCATCTTCCAGCGGGACGACTTCACCTACGAGATGCGTGGCTTCGTCCCGCGCCCGGAGGATCCCGGACCGCTTCCGGTGCAGGAGCCCGTGCAGATCGTCACTCATGATGCCGGCGGCGGCGACATCTACGACTTCGAGCCGACGGACGCAACCGTCGTGTCGTCGTCCTCGACCGTCTTCGACGGAGCTCACGCCGCGAGCGGCGCCGTCGACGCCCACTGGGGGTCGGAGCAGGTCTTCGACTTCTATACAGCCCTCGGCCGCAACTCCATCGACGACGCAGGCATGGACATCGTGTCGGTCGTCAACGCGGGCGACGCCGGTGGAGGACCCATGTACAACGCTTTTTGGGACGGCACCAAGATGGTCTACGGCAACCCCGAGCCGGGCGCGGCCGGCGAGGTCTATCCATTCTCGGCCGACCTCGACATCGTGGCGCACGAGCTGACGCACGGAGTCATCGACCACACCGCCGACCTCGTCTATCTGAATCAGTCGGGCGCGATGAACGAGGCCTACGCGGACTACTTTGGCAACGCCGTGGATGTGGGCGTGACGGGCACACCGATGACCGACCCGGCGGCAGGACACATCGGCGAGGATCTCTGTCGCGTTAGCAACCCAGCTCGCTGGGACTGCCCGCTGCGCGACCTCAACGACGGAACGACGACCGAGGACTTCGTCTTTTACCTCGTCGACTACGACAACGGCGGCGTGCACCTGAACTCGACGGTGTTCTCGGGGGCCCTGTGGGACATCAGAGAGCGCCTCGACCCTGCGGTTGCAGACAAGATCGTCTACACCGCCCTCAATGAGTACAACAGCTCGCTTGACGACTTCGTCGACGGGCGTAACGCGGTCGAAGCGGCGACCGAAGCGCTCGTGCTCAGCGGCGAGATCGTCCTCACTCCCGAGCAACGCCAGGTCATCGACGACGCGTTCGACTCGAGAGGCATCGTCGAGAGCTGGGACGACGCCGCCGGGAGCAGCGACGCGCTATCGCTCATCGAGGACGTGACTCCTCTCGGCTTCTACTTCTCGTCGCCCCAGGTGTCCGGCTCCCGCTACGTCGCGAGCCACTACGCCGACAAAACGATGATGTTCGAGGAGTCACAGGACATCCTCGTCGGCAACGTCAACGGTTCGGGGACGCGCACGAAGATGAACCAGCCGACCTTCGACACGCTCTACGACGAGCAGCCCGACATCAGTGGCGAACAGACCGTGTGGGCACACGGCACCGTGACCGGCAACGGCAACATCGACTTCGACGTCCAAAGCCGGAAGCTCGGAAAGGGCATCAGGACCGTGAGGGACACCCCGGGGATCGAGTGGTGGCCCTCGATCGATGACTCGCTGGTCGCGTGGGAGTTCTTCGGAAGCGCAGGGACGGACATCTACGCGCGCCGTCTTGGAAAGCTCCCCAAGAGGATCACGAGCACGCGCGGGGACGAGATCTTTCCTCAGGTGGCCGGCACCAAGATCGCGTGGTGGGACCTTGGCACCTACACCCGGGCGCCAAGGATCGCTCTCAAGGACTTCAAGACGGGCGATAAGACGACGATCAGCGCCTCGAACCCGAACGCCTATCTCGGCCCCCCCGCTCTGAACGACGACTTCGTATTCTGGTTTCAGGATGGCAATAACGACGGCGTGGGCTCGATCATGCGCGCTAAGCACAACGGCAACAAGAAGAAGGCTCTGATCAAGGACAACAGCGAGATGGCACCGGTCTACGAGGGCCACACGCCCAGCGCCCCGCGTCTTTCGGCCAACAACAAGTTCGTCGTCTACATCGACGAGTACGGCTACGAGAGAGCGGGGAACCCGAACTTCGAACGTTCTCTCGTGGGCCGCGACGTCTGGATCGTGCCGGTGACCGGAGGCACGCCACACCGCGTGACCTGTAACCGGGGAGATCAGGCCTATCCTGCGATCGGCAACGGTCAACGCACCGTGTGGCTCGATGGGTCGCAGGGGCGGACCGACCTCATGACCCGCGGCAAGGCGCCTCTGGGATGTCCCGGGGGCTAGTGCCCCGACAGGCAACATTGAGGGGTGCTCTGGCGGCAAAGCCGCTTCGTCTGGCGGCATTCTCAGTCGGCGGAACAGTTCTACTGTTCCGCCTCCCTGCGGCCTTGCCATACTTGCGTTTCGCACCGCCAGAGCACGCAAACGTTACCTGCCGGACCACTAGATTCCCACCGCAGCACCGACCGGATCGACCGGGACTACGCGCAGCCGCTGGACGTCGAGGCGCTCGCCCACTCAGCCGCCGCTTCCGCGAGGCATACTCCGAGCGCCGTACGCCTATCTCATTACGCGGCGCATCGAGCAGGCGATGGCGCTGCTGCGTCGTGGCGACCTCAGCGTCACCGAGGTCTGCTTCGCGGTCGGCTGCTCGTCGCTGGGCACCTTCAGCACTCGCTTCACCGAGCTGGTCGGCGTGCCGCCCAGCGTCTAACGGCACCACGCGACGCGCGCGACGGCGGGGATGCCGCCGTGCGTGGCGAAACAGGTGACCAGACCGATCAGGAATCGAGAAGCGCCGGTCACCGAGCCGCAGCTAGCATGGGGCTAAAGGAGAGGAGAAAACCATGTCTATGCAGGCACGAATCACCACGATCGAAGGTGACGGAGCCAAGAT
>JALZIB010000032.1 GCA_030860505.1 Actinomycetota bacterium | reverse complement strand
CCCCCCGCCCGCACGCCCTCCCCCCTGCTCGAGACGGGCTCCGCAGTGCTTGCAGTAGGGGGCGTTGCGCGACATCATTCCGCCGCAGTTCCGGCACCGAGCCGGGACGATGGCACCGCCTCGAGAGCGACGAGCCACCGCCACCGCTAGCCATCCGAAGGCGAGGATGAACCCGAGCATCACAGCCGCGTAGGCATCGAGACCGGCGACCAGACCGACGCTCACGACGAAGGCGATCGCGAGGCCCACCAGCAGGGTCACAGCGATGCTCACGTCAGATTCCTTCTCAGGAAGTCGGTCACCAACGCCAGGGCGCCGTCGTCACGCCGCAGTTGATGGCCTGCCCCCTGGATGATGCGCAGTTCCGCCCGTCGCGCCCGGTCGGCGATGCGCTGGGCGTGGTCGACGGGTACGACGTCGTCGTCCGTCCCGTGCACGATCAGCACGGGACAGGCCACGCGTGCGATCGAGCTCTCGGCGCAGACCGAGTCGAACTCCCGCGCCCACTCCGCCGGATCGGCCACCACCTCGGGAGCGACGGCCATGCCGGCCTCCTCGGTGATGCGCCTGAGCCCCTCTCGTGGCTCACCCGCGAACGAGACCCAGGCGGCGGGTGCGGCAAGCAGCACCAGGGCGGCGACCGGAGCACCGCGCCTGGCGACCTCGGTCGCAACCGCACCGCCCGCCGAGGACCCGACGATGGCGACGGGCAGTCCCTGAGCGCCCTCGAGCGAGGTGGCCGCGTACACGGCGGCGAGCGCATCTCGCACCCAGCCCTCGATCGAGAAATAGCCGGGCGAGGACCGAGCCGCGCGCATGTCGATCCAGGCCGCGGCGAAGCCCTCTTTGGCCAGCCGCCGCGCCAGGCTCGGATAGCCGCCGTCGGCGGGGTCCGGAGGATTACCGGAGGGGATGCCGTGGAGCAGGAGCACGAGCCCCTTGGCACCGGCAGGCACGTAGGCGCCGCCGCGCAGCCTCAGTCCGTCGACGACGAGCGGGAGCCGGGCCTCAAGCATCGAGCCGGCCCGCGACTGATCGTCGTGGAGATGATCCATGGGTTGATTGAATCAGGCCGCAAAGGATCGGCGCGCAGAATCTCGACCGAGGGCCGTCAACACGAGCAGCCCGTCGCTCTCGGAGATCAACCCGCGCCGGCGCGCCCGGCCAACCACCTCGTCGGTGAAGTCGTGCTCCCATCGCAAACCCTCTTGGAGGTGAGCGACGCGATTCTCCTCGACGGCCTCCGGTAGCTCCTCGTGATGGAGCAGGTGAACGATCAGCATCACCTGAGCGAAGTCCCATCGCTGACGCTTGCGTCGCCTGTACAGCGCGACCATGCCTCGTTCGGGACCGAAGAGGAAGGCCAGAAGAAACGCAAGACCGGCAACGGTCGCCATCGACCCGGCGATGGACGCGTCGAGCAGGTGCGCGAGCCAGAACCCGCCGATCGCGCTCGCCACTCCGAGGAGAGCGCTCAAACCAATCATCTGGGAGAGACGGTCCGTCAACAGGTAAGCGCTCGCCGGCGGAGCGATCATCAGGGCGACGACCAGCACGGAGCCGACCGCGTCGAACGCACCGACTGCGGTCACCGAAACGGCGCCCATCAGTCCGTAGTGAACGAGAGCGGGAGAAAATCCGAGAGCCGCCGCAAGCGCGCTGTCGAAGGTGGCGAGCTTGAGCTCCTTGTAGAACAGCGCAAGGCCGACCAGGTTCAGCACCAGGATCCCACCCATCACCCACAGAGCGCGGGGGCCGAAGTCGTAACCGTTTATGACGAAGCGCTCGAAGGGAGCGAACGCCAGCTCTCCGAGGAGCACCGCGTCGACATCGAGGTGAACGTCATCGGCAAAGCGCGCGATGAGAATCACCGCGACCGAGAACAACGCGGGAAAAACGAGGCCGATCGCGGCGTCTTTGGCGACGAGCTTGGTCGCGGTCAGCGACTCGACAAGCACCACGGTGACGACGCCCATGAGCGCGGCCCCCACGATCAAGAGCGGCGAGGAGACGCTGCCGACGACGAAGAACGCCAGCACGATACCGAGCAGGATCGAGTGGCTGATGGCATCGCTCATCAAGGCCATGCGGCGCAGCACCAGAAAGGTTCCGGGCAGGGCGCACGCGATCGCGGTCACCATCGCGATCGCCTGGATCACGAGTTGCGCTTCGCTCACGGTCGCGCCCCCTCGGTCCTCAGAGCGGTTCGGCGGCGGTTCCCGAGCCGCTTCCATACGAGTCCACGCGTGGGGGCGAAGAGAAGCGAGAGGAGCACGATCACGCTCGCCGAGAGCACGACCATAGGGCCGGTCGGCAGACGGGCGCCGGTGCTGCTCAACAGCGCGCCGGTGATCCCCGCCAGAGCTCCGAACAGCGCGCTCAGACAGACCATGACTCCCAGTCTGTCGGTCCACTGCCGCGCCGCCGCGCCCGGCGCGACGACCATCGCGCTCATGAGTACGACGCCGACCGTTCGGAGACCGATCACGATGGCGATGACCACGAGAGTCGTGAGGAGGATGTCCACTGCCCCCATGCGGAACCCCAGCGAGCGGCCGTACTCGCTGTCGAAGCTCAACAGCTTGAACTCCTTCCAGAACAGCATCACCGCAACGATCGCGATGCCTCCCAGGACGGCCATCGTGATGACGTCGTCCTGGAGCAATGCCGCCGCTTGGCCGAAGAGGAACTTGTCCAGGCCCGCCTGGCTCGCGTCGGGGCGCGCCTGCGTGTAGGTCAGCAGCATGAGGCCGATACCAAAGAACACGGACAGCACGAGACCCAGCGCACCGTCGTTCTTGATCCGAGTGTTGCGCACGATTGCGCGCACGCACAGGGTTCCTATCCAACCCGCGATCCCGGCCCCCAAGACCAGCGGCAACGGCTCGCTGCTGCCGGTGAGGAGGAACGCGAGGACGATGCCGGGCAGAGCCGCGTGGGAGATCGCGTCACCGAGCAGGCTCTGCTGACGCAGCACGGTAAAGGATCCAAGCACTCCACTAACGATGCCGAGGATCGCGGCCCCCATGGCGACCGTGCGCAATGTGTAGTCGGTGAAGAGGTCGAACATCAGTCTGCGACGGCCTCTTGCTCGGAGGTCTGCAACCACGCCATGCGTCCGCCGTACGCCGCGCGCAAGTTGGGTTCGGTGAAGACCTCTGCGGTCGGACCGCTCGCGATCCTTCTCACGTTGAGCAGAGTCACCCAGTCGAAGTACTCGGCCACCGTCTGGAGGTCGTGGTGAACGACGATCACGGTCGAGCCCGACGCCCGCAACTCCTGTAACAGAGTGACGATGGCGCGCTCGGTCGTTGCGTCCACGCCCTGGAAGGGCTCGTCCATCAGATAGACGTCGGCGTCCTGCACGAGGGAGCGGGCGAGGAACACCCGCTGTTGCTGACCCCCCGACAACTGACTTATCTGGCGGTGTGCGAAGGCGGTCATGCCGACCTTCTCGAGCGCCTCCATCGAAGCCTGCTTCTCGCGCGCTCCCGGCCGCTTGATCCAGCCGAGCGCGCCGTAGCGACCCATCATCACGACGTCGAGCGCGGTGGTGGGAAAGTCCCAGTCGACGCTTCCTCGCTGGGGCACGTAGGCGACCTTGCGGCGCTGTTCGTCGTAAGGACGTCCGGCGATCAGGACGCGTCCGGCAGAGATGGGGACTAGATCGAGCATTGCCTTGATAAGCGTCGTCTTGCCCGCTCCGTTCGGACCTACGACCGCCATCAGCACTCCCTGGGGGACGCTCAGGTCGACGTCCCACAAGACCGGCTTGTCGCTATAGGCGACGGTGAGGTCCATGACCTCGACCGCGCTCGTCTTCTCCGTGGCTTCCCGTCCTGCGGGGCCTCTTGCCATCTAGGACTCACCTTCCGTGGATCGTTCGAGAAGTCCCGCAACGATCGTGTCGATGTTGTGGCGCACCATGCCGATGTAGGTGCCCTCCGGTGTACCCGCGTCGCCCATCGCGTCGCTGTAGATCGAACCCCCGATGTTGACGTCGAATCCACGCGCGGCTACTGCTTCTCTGAGCGCTTCGATGAAGCGCTGCGGAACCGATGTCTCCACGAAGATGGAGGGGATCTCACGCTCGACGATGAAGTCGGCGAGGCTCGACAGATCCGCGGTACCGGTCTCGGTTGCGGTGCTTATGCCCTGCAGTCCGCGCACCTCGAAGTCGTACGCATCGCCGAAGTAGTTGAACGCGTCGTGGGCGGTGATGACCACCCTCTGGTCCTCGGGCACGCGCTGCGCCTGCTCCTCGACGTAGCCGTCGAGCTCTTCCAACTCCGCGAGGTAGGCGTCGGCATTGTCCTCGTAGACCGCGGCGTGCTCTGGGTCGAGTTCCACGAACGCGTCGCGAATGACCTCGGTGACGGACATCCATTTGCTCACGTCGAACCAGACGTGCGGGTCGTAGGCGCCCTCGAACTCGGGCGGAGCGAGAAGCTCGTTGCGGTCGATCTCGCTCGTAACGGCGACGGTGGTCACCGAGCCGCGCATCTTCTCGAAGACGTCGGCCATCTTCGCCTCGAGATGCAACCCGTTGTAAAAGACGATGTCGGCCTCGGCGAGGGAAACGACGTCGCCCTCGCTTGCCCGGTAGAGGTGGGGGTCGATCCCCGGCCCCATCAGTCCTTCCAGCTCCGCTCGATCGCCCGCGATGTTGTCGACCACGTCTGCGACCTGGCCGATGGTCGCAACCACGTTGATCTTGCGCCCGGCGATCTCCTGCGGATCGGGACCGCCGCCTGCCTGCACCGGGCCGCACGCAGTCACTCCCGCGCACAACAGCGCCGCTGCTGCGAGACGGATCAAGCTACCCATACGGACTCAGCCACCTCCTTGCTGAGCGCCTGGACCTCGCCGGGTCCTCCGGAAACTTTGAGAAACAGAGGTCCAGAGACCGGACCGCGCCCGACGACCTCGATCTCGGTCCCCGGCCTGATGCCCATGGCGCCAAGGTAGAGGAGCACCTCAGTCGCGTCGTCGGAGACGCGCCCGATCTCCCCCTTCTCGCCCTCGTCCATCTCCCACAGCCGCCGGGCCGGCACTTCGGGCATCTCGAGGTCGCGCGTGGGGATCGGATGGCCGTGCGGATCTGTCGTGGGATCTCCGAGAAGGGCCGCGATGCGCTCCTCGAGGTCCTCCGATAAGACGTGTTCGAGCACCTCGGCCTCGTCGTGCACGCGCTCCCAGGGGACGCCCAGCGCCTCCGCCAGATAGGCCTCGAGCAGTCGATGGTGCCTCAGGACCTCGAGCGCGATCTTGCGACCGGCCTCGCTCAATTCCACGCCTCGATAGCGCGTGTAGCTCACGAGCCCCATCGCGTCGAGTTTCTTCAGCATGTTCGTAGCCGAGGCGGCCGAGACTCCCAGGCGAGTCGCCACCGCGCTGGTGGACACCGAGCCCGCCTCATCCGTAAGGCAGTCCTCGACCGAGAGCTTGTAGATTCCCTTGAGATAGTCCTGGATCGCAGGCGTAGTTGAGTGCGGCATCGTCTCAATTTAGCCGCAACTAATAAATAAGTTCAAGCGGGTTTGCGGCTTCTGGGGCATCTGGCCGGGCGTGCCAGTTGCCGGACGACGGCAAATGGTGTCGTGGTTGGGGATCTCGACGCAAGGCCCGTCTTACCGGGCCGACCGGGGGGGCGGCGGAGCGCGGAACCTGTCCACTTGGACGACCACAAATAGTGTCGTCGTTGGAGATCTCGACGGGGATCTCGACGCAATCTGCGCCGGCAGGGTCGCCCCCAGCTGCTCTCGGAAGCCCTACGCTGTCTCCAACTCATGATCGGAACCCACTCCCGACGCGCCGAACGGGTGGCGCTCGCGGCCCTCGTTCTCACCCTGGTGCTGACCGCGGTCAAGCTGGGAGTCTGGCTTGCGACGGATAGCCTCGCGGTCTTCTCGCAGATGCTCGACTCCGCCCTCGACATCGTGGCCCTGCTTCTGCTGTTCCTGGGCATTCGCATCGCGACCAAGCCGGCCGATGAGTCGCACCATTACGGGCACGCCAAGGCCGAGAACCTGGTGGCCTTCGTCCAGACGCTGATCCTCGGCGTCGTCGTCGCCGGAGTGCTGGTCGAGGCCGGCGTGCGGCTGTTGGAGGACGACCGCACGTTGCAGGTTCCCGTCTACGCTCTGGCTCTTTTCGTCGCATCGGTCCTGGTCGACGTCGTGCGGGTGCGCTATCTGCTTGCGGCGGCACGCACCGAGGGTTCCGAAGCGCTGCGAGCGGGAGCACTCAACTTCACGGCCGACATCGGCACCGCGCTCATTGCGCTGGTGAGCCTCGCCGTCGCCAGGGCGGGCTTTGGCAGGGCCGACGCGATCGGCGGCATCATGGTGGCGGGAGTGGTCGCGGTTGCCGCCGTCCGCTTGGGCAAGCGCTCGGTCGACGTGCTGATGGACCGTGCTCCGGATGCCCGGATCGCCGAGATCGAGGCCGCCGCTTCGGGGGCCGAGGGTGTCGCAGAGACGCGCCGCGTCAGACTTCGTTCGGGAGGAAAGAACTTGTTCGCGGAGGTCACCATCGCGGCGGGTCGAACCGCCACCATCGAGCGGGCCCACGACATCGCCGAAGCCGTCGAACACGAGATCAGACGCGTCGCTCCGGGCGCCGACGTCGTCGTCCACGTCGAGCCGGCATCAGAGACCAGTGGGGTCGTCGAGCGCGTGCAGGCGTCCGCGAGCCGGGAGAAGGGCGTGCACGAGGTTCACAACGTCTTGGTTCACGCATTCGCCGAAGCCGCTCGTACCAAACTCCACGTCACGCTGCACGCCAAGGTAGAGGCGGGGACTTCACTGCACGAAGCGCATCAGCTATCCGATCGAATCGAACATGCGATCACCGCCGAGCTCGGTCCCGACGTGCGCGTCGACAGCCACATCGAGCCGTTGCAGTCCACCACGGCGGGGCGCGACGTCACAGAGTCGCGTTCCGATATCGTCGCGCTGATTACCGAGGTGGCGCTTCGTGAACCAGACGTCGTGGACTGTCACGAGGTGCTCGTCACTTCGGTTGAAGACACTCTCTCGGTGGTCGCACACGTTCGAGGGCGCGGGACCCTGCCGCTCGATCGGATGCACGACGCCTCGATTCGCATGGAGGGCGCGATGCGAGCCGCGCATCCCGGCATCGGGCCCGTGCTCATTCACTTCGAACCGGCCTAGCAAACGACTACGAAGTCAGAGGAGGTCTACGTGACAACCCACCGCATCTCATCGGGGTCCCCGTGGGAACCACGGATCGGTTTCTCCCGGGCGATCCGGGCCGGCGACCGGGTGCTCTCGGCGGGAACCGGCCCCATCTGGTCCGACGGAAGCTGCGACTCCGATCCCGAGGTTCAAGCTCGCCGCAGCTTCGAGATCGCGCTGCTCGCGCTGGGCCGGGCGGGCGCGGCGGTGCGCCATGTGGTGCGAACGCGCATGTACATCACCGATGCGGCCGACCAGGACGCGGTCGGGCGCGCCCACCGCGCCCTCTTCGGCGCCGTGCGCCCGGTCGCCACGATGGTGGTGGTCGCCGGCCTCGTCGACGACCGCTGGAAGGTTGAAGTGGAGCTCGAGGCCTTCGTGGACGACGATTGACGTCGACAGAGGCGGCTCAGGCGGATCCGACCGAGATTCCTCGGCTTGGGTAGCCGGAAGCTCCGCTCGGGTGCGGGTCCGCCTCTCTTGTGGTCTGGACGTTGCCGTTGCCGTCGCTGGCGCGACAGACGACCTCGAAATCGCCGGCCTCATCCGGGGTCCAGCGATACGCCCAGAAGCGCCACATGCGATCGTTGATCGGGTTCTTCAGCAGCGCCTCGCTCCAGGTGCCGCCTCCGTCGGTTGAGACCTCGACCTTTGAGATGCCTCGTTCACCAGCCCACGCAAGCCCGCCGATCCAGGTGTCCTCGCCGACCGTGGCCGAGCCGTCCTCGCCGAGCACGTCGATGCGACTCTCGGTCTTGACGACCGCCTCGTCGCTCCAGCCGCGCTCCATCCAGTAGCCCTGGTAGTCGTAGTTGACGAGTTCGATCGACTCGATCCACTTCACGTTCTTCATGCCGTAGATGGCCGGAACCCGAAGCCGGCAGGGAAAGCCATGGGCCTGGGTGAGCGGCTCGCCGTTCTGGCTCACGGCCAGCAACACGTGCTCGTCCATTGCGACGTCAAGGGGAATCGAGTCGGAGTAGCCATCGGCGCCGCGCAGCAAGAGATCGACGGCGTCGTCGTGCGCGCCCGCCTCCTCGAGCACATCACGCAGCCGCACGCCGCCCCACAGCGACGTGCCGATGAGGTTGCCGCCGACCTCGTTCGAGATGCAGGTCATCACCGAGTATTCCTCGATGACCTCGAAGCGCTGTTGCAAGCTGTCGAAGTCAAAGGTCAGCTCCTGGTCGACCTCGCCGAACACCCGCAGCGACCAGTCGCCTGCATCGATCGCCGGTTTGATGAGGTTGACGTCGACGACGTAATGGTCGGCGGCGCTCGTGACCTCGGCAGGCATTCCCTGGAGGTCGGGGAAGAGATCGCCCTGCGGGGGAAGGGGCTCGCTCGAGGCGGGGGTCACAAGCTCGACGTCGCGGTCGGGGCCAGAGAACGCGCGGGCCAGCCATCCGAGTGCTCCCCCGGTGAAGGCAAGAGCGAGCGCGCCCCTGAAGCCGAGGCGCAGCGCACGCCGGCGCGCCTCGTCCGCGGGCGCGGTGGCCACCTCGTAGATGGACCGTGCCAAGCCGGCGTAGACGAGAGCGGAGAGCGCCAGGGCGAAGCCCGTTATCAAGAGGTTGCCCGTTCCAGACGCGCTTCCCAGCGCCGCGATGAGCCCCAGGCCCGCGATCGACGCGCCCGTCTCGATCGTCCGAAGCCGCCCGCCGCGCGAGCGGCGCCACAGGATCTCGGCCCCTAGGGCCAGCGAACCCAGGAGCACGCCGAGGATCAGCAGACGAACCGACCAGTGCTTCAGCGCGTCGATGAAGAAGGTTGAGACGTCTCCTGGGGTGGTGCGAATGATCAGGTCGGCCAGGGCGGCCGGAGGAAAAATGATGCCCTCGTAGAGGCTGGAGGCGAGCCACATCGACGCCGTGGCCACTGCCATGGCCCCCAGCCCGGCGCGCCTCACATGCTTGCGGTCGAGGGGGGCGGTACGGGTCTCTTCGGTCACTTCTGAGGAATGGCTCACCTGACCATTGTGGGCGCGCCGGCCCGCAACGTGAGCGGCGAGGACATTACGATTCGATTACCAGCCGCGCTGCTTCCACTCGTCGAGATGGGGTTTCTCTGCGCCGATCGTCGTATCGTCGCCGTGGCCTGGATAGACGCGCGTGTCGTCGGGCAGCGTAAACAGCTTGCTCTCGATGCCGTCGATGATCTGCTTGAAAAGCCCCTTGTCGCCACGGGTGTTGCCCGGCCCCCCCGGAAACAGAGTGTCGCCGCTGACGAGGTGGTTGCCGGTCAACAAACAGACTCCGCCGGGAGTGTGCCCGGGCGTGTGCAGGACCTTGACCTCGTGGTCTTTCCCGAACGAGATCACGTCGTCGTCCGCCAGCTCTACCTCGATCGGCACCGGATAGTCCTCGGCCGGGTGCGCGTAGAGCGGCACGCCGAGCTTGTCTTTGAGAGCCGGGAGCGCGTCGATGTGGTCGTGGTGCGCGTGCGTCTGCACGATTCCGACTATCTCTGCTCCCCTGCACTCCGCAAGGATCACGTCGGCTTCGAAGCAACCGTCCACCAAGAGGGCCTCGTGCGTCGCCGGACACTCCATGACGTAGGTGTTGTTCTCCATGTTGCCGACGCGAATCTTGCGGACGATGAGATCGTCGCCTTCGTAGTGATGCCCCACTGTTTGCCCCCTAAGGACTAAAGCTCGACTACCGTCGCCGACACTCCGTTGGCGGCGAGCCGTGTACCCGGTTCGACCGTGTAGCGCACCAATGCAAGTGCTGCGTTTCCGGCCGCGCTGGTCACGATTCCGACCTTAGCGTCGTCGAGCTTTATCTCGGCCCCCACCTCGAGCGGAGAGTCACCCTGGAGTCTGCGCAGTTTGCGATTGACTTTGCCGCGAAAGCGAATCTTCGCCATCGCCTCTTGGCCGACGTAACAGCCCTTGTCGTAGTGAACTGCGACCTCGTCGAGACCGGCCTCGGGAGGAAGCGTCTTGGCGGTCATGTCGCGCCCCCAGCGGGCCATACCGCGCTCGACTCTCAGCTTCTCGAGCTCGTCCTCGGACGCCTCGACGAGCCCTCGCTGCTTCACATCGGCCGGTAAGTCGTCGACTCGGTCCCTCTCGACCCAGAGATAGCCAGCCGGCGCGCCCAGCGACAGAGTGCGGTGAGCAACGACGCCCGGCCCGAGGTCGGCCGCAAGCTCGGCCCACTTCGGATCGACGATCAGCACCAGCCCGAAGTCGTCGGTCACGTCGGTGATCTCCACCTGGGTCGCGAAGACGTAACGACTCAGAGCTTCGGGCAGAGTGGCGATGAGCTCGGGCTCGTAGTGCAGCAACAGCGCCTCGTCGGTCGCATAGACCTCCATGTAGGCGACCATGCGCCCATGAGCGGTGATGAGAGCCGTGTCGCGCGCCTCACCTGCCTGAATGTCCTCGAACGACTGCGTCAAGATCTGATGAAGGAACCAGGCGCGCTGGGGGCCGGTGAGCTTGAGCTTTCCTCGCTCGGACCGATCGGCGTAGACGTTGTCCATCGAACTCCTCTGGTGGGACTCCTCAAAGGTGGGAACCGCGCCGGGGCTCGAGTATTCCGTCGAGCGCCGGGCCATTAGCCTGCGGCCAGGCCCTCGCTCGAACGGCTGAGAAACCTGAGCATGACATCGGCCGTCCTGTCGGGAAACTCGACCTGTGGAACGTGGCCGCAATCCGGCCACACGTGGACCTCGGCCTCGGGCAGCGTTTGCTGTGTCATGCGCCCGAAGTGATGCGTGATAACCGAGTCCCTCTCGCCGTAGATGAACAGAGCCGGCGTGGCCATGAGCTCGAGACGCGTGAAGAACCCGGTGTCGCCGTGAGCTTCCTCGAGGTAGATGGAGCGCGCCGCGGCGAAGAATGCGCCGCGCGCCCTCGGGTTGCGCCACACACGGAAGAAGTCGTCGATGGCGGCTTCCAACCAGACGTCCTCGAGCCGGTCCGAGTCGGCGAACAGAGACCTGATCTCCTGTCTCACCCGAGAGCGTGGGAGAAAGCGAAGCGCCATCCCAAGCTCGGGACGCAGCAGCTTGACGAGCCTCAGCATCGGCCTGTTGCTGAACGCCGAAGCCGGACAAAGACACAGAATGGCGCGCACCCGCTCGGGATCGAGCATCGCCATATCCATCGCGATCTTGCCGCCCATCGAGTTACCCGCAATGAAACATCTGTCGATGCCGAGGCCGTCGAACAGACGACACAGATGGCCGCAGAACCAAGCCGAGTCGTAGCGTCCGATCGGCTTGGACGAACTTCCGAACCCCGGCAGGTCGATGACGATCACTCGGTAGTGACGAGCGAGTTGGGGAACGACGGTCAGCCACGACGCCTTGCTCGCGCCGAGACCGTGGACGAGCAGTAAAGGCTCGGAGTCGGTGTCTCCTGCGATCAGCGCCGAAACCATGACACCGCGCCCGATGTCGATCTCCTCCAGCTCGTAGCGCAAGCCTCCCGCATCGGGTCGCTCGAACATGGGCTCGAACTGAAGCGCTCGCACGATGCTGCCGCGCACGACGAGCTTGCGCTCTACGAAGGCCTCGATGCCCGACATCCTGCCCTCATCGATCGCTCGCCAGGTGTCGTGATCTGTGTGTATCTCGGCATCGACCGTGCCTTCGGACTTCTCGATGGTGACGCCGGTGGTGGTGACGACGACGTCGCGCGCCGCCCGTCCAAGGCGGATGCGCCAGCGACCATTGGTCGGTGGGCGCTCGGCTCGCAATCGATCCGGCAACCGCTCGACGAGTCCGATCGCGCTATCCCCCATGTCGGAGCAGGATATCCCGGCGCGAACAGATAGAGCCGTATGTGTGAAGCGAGCGTGAACTAGTCCAGGAGGCTGGCCGCGACCGTGGCCCGCCCGGCTGCGGGAGAGCCGTCGAAGGCGGCGTTGCCGAGAGCCCGCTTGTAGTAGCGGTGCAGCACGTGCTCCCAGGTGAAGCCGATGCCCCCGTGCACCTGAATCGAGGCCTCGCAGGCAGACACTGCGACCTCGGTTGCCATCGTCCTCGCAGCAGCCGCAGCGCGCTCCGCCTCGGCCTGAGACTCGGCAACCGACCAGGCCGCCCAGTACGCCAGCGAGCGCGCCAGCTCGGTGCCCATGTAGATATCGGCGATCTGGTGTGAGACGGCCTGAAAGGAGCCGATCGGCTTGTCGAACTGTGTACGTTCGGAGGCGTAGTCGCGCGCCAGCTCCAGGACCTTCTGCGCAACCCCGACCGCCTCGAGCGCGAGCGCCGCGTCGATGCGGCGACGGATGTGACCGAGGGTGGCGCGCGCTCCGCCCGGCTCGATCAGGGCCGTCGCCGGATGCGCCTCGAGGTTCAAACGCCCCAGGCGACGGGTCGAATCGACCGTTTCGAGAGGAGTCACGGCGTTCGGCGACGGCTCGACGAGCCACAGACCGACCCCCTCGGTCGTTGCCGCACTCACCACGACGTGGGTCGCAAGCTGAAGGTCGACCACCGGCTCCTTGATCCCCGTGATCGTCCAGGCGTCGCCGTCCCGCTCGGCCGAAGTGGTCGGGTCATCGCCGCCGCCGATACCTCCGCCGCGGGAGCCGGATGGCTCGGCCTCGGCGGTCGCGAGCGTGGCGCGCGCCCTGCCTTCGGCCACGGCGACGAGCACGTCGGGCGCGGCCTGCAGAGCCGGGACGGCGAGAGCCACGGTCGAGAGATAGGGGCCCGGATAGAGGCCGTAACCGAGCTCCTCGAAGACGACCGCCTCGTCGAGAAAGCCCATCCCCGCGCCGCCGTGCTCCTCGGGGATGGAAAGGCCCGTCCAGCCGAGCTCGGCCATCTTGGGCCACGACGACTCATCCCAACCGTCCTTCGACTCGCCGAGCTCCGCCACGCGCTCGGCCGGACACTCGGCGGCGAGCCACGACCTCACCTGGGCGCGCAGCATCTCCTGTTCCTCGGTGAACGCGAAGTCCATCCTTCTATCGGCTCCTCGGAAGGCCGAGCACGCGCTCGGCGATGATGTTGCGTAGGATCTCGGACGTGCCGGCCTCGATCGTGTTGCCCCTGCTGCGCAACTGTTGGTACTGCCAGTAGCCCGACCAGACGCCGTCGTCGCCGTCGAGCTGCGCCCGGTGACCGAGAATCTCGAGCGCGAGCTTGCCCAGCCGCTGGTTGGACTCGCTCCAGTGCAGCTTCGCTATCGATCCCTCGGGTCCCGGCATGCCGGTTCGCATGAGAGTCGTCAGGGCCCGGTAATTCGTGAACTTCAAAGCCTGCAACTCGATCCACTGCTGGGCAACCCGGTCGCGGATCAGCAGGTCGTCGTGCGCGCCCGTTTCCTTGGCGAGAATGATCAGCTTCGCAACAAGGACCTCGAGCCTTGCGGTCAACGAGAACCCGAGCGTGCCGCGCTCGTGCAACAACGTCGTCATCGCGACGCCCCAACCCTCGTTCGCCTCGCCCACTACGTTCGTCTTCGGGACCTTCACATCGTTGAAGAAGATCTCGTTGAACTCCGGGTCTCCCGTGACCTGCACTAGGGGCCGTACCTCGACGCCGTCCGCGTGCATGTCGACGAGCAGATAGGTGATGCCCTTGTGCTTTGCGGCGCTCGGGTCGGTGCGCACGACCAGGATGCAGTAGTCGGCGATGTGTGCGAACGACGACCACACCTTCTGGCCGGTGACGACGTAGTGGTCGCCGGCATCCTCGGCCCTCGTGCGCAGCGAGGCCAGGTCGCTTCCCGAACCGGGCTCGGAAAAGCCCTGGCACCAGACCTCCTCACCGGACAGAATCTTGCTGAGGTGGGCCGACTTCTGCTCGTCCGTACCGTGGGCGATAATCGTCGGGCCCGCCATGCCGAGCCCGATGACGCCGATGTGCTCTGGCGTCTCGGCCCGCGCACTCTCTTCGAGAAAGATCGCCTGGTGCGTGTAGGGCGCGTCCTGGCCCCCGTACTCCTTGGGCCAGGTCAGTCCCGCGTAACCGGCGTCGTAGAGCCTCTTTGACCACTCGCGCGACACGGATTCGTCCATGCGCCCGCTCGTAGGAGCGCTCTCGCGCCAGCCATCCGGAAGGTTGTCGGATATCCAGGCGCGCAACTCCTTGCGAAACGCCGCCTCGTCGGGCGTGTCGTGGAAGTCCATAGACAGCGCAGTCTACCCAACGCGACTTGCGGCATTTGCGAGAAACGGGCGGATCGAGGAACTTGCTAGGCATAGCGCCCGTTCGCAAGTCCGCCCCATAAGTGCCTCGGTGGCAACGCGTTTTCGCGCGGGCCCGAGTCGCTCGCGAGGCGCGAAGACCGAGCAACGTGGACTCATACCTGGGGGATGAATGTCATCTGAGCGGATGTCGAAATAAGCATCAAGGATCTGACCAAGTCTTTCGGCCCCCAGACCGTGCTCGAAGACATCACCTTCGACGTGCCCAAGGGCAAGGTGACGGTCCTTCTGGGCCCTCGGGCACCGGAAAGTCGGTCTTTCTCAAACACCTCGTGGGCCTCCTGAAACCCGACCGCGGCGAGATCTGGATCGACGGTAAGAACGTCCCCGCGCTGTCCGAGAAGGAGCTCTACCGGGTCCGTCGCAAGTTCGGCGTGCTCTTCCAGGACGGCGCGCTGTTCGGGTCGATGAACACTACGACAACGTCGCCTTTCCGCTGCGCGAGCACACCAAGAAGCGCGAGAGTGAGATCAGGGACATCGTCGACGAGAAGCTGAACATGGTCGGTCTGGTCGGAGCCGAGAAGAAGCTCCCCGGCGAGATCTCGGGCGGAATGAAAAAGCGTGCGGGGCTGGCGCGCGGGCTGGTCCTCGATCCCGAGATCGTGCTCTTCGACGAGCCCGACTCCGGCCTCGACCCGGTGCGCACCGCGTTCCTCAACGAGCTCATCATCGAGCTCAACCGCCAGCTCGAAGCGACCTTCATGGTCGTCACCCACGACATCTCCACCGCCAAGCGCGTGTCGGACTACATCGGCATGCTCTATCGCAGGAACCTCGTTCAGTTCGGCCCGGCCCACGAGATGTTCGAATCCGACATCCCGGTGGTGCGCCAATTCCTCGCGGGAGACACCGAGGGACCCATTGGTATGTCCGAGGAGAAGGACCAGACCAAGTCCGCTGAGCAGGACGCCAAGGACATGGGCCAGGACACCGACGAGAACACTTCAGACGACACCAGGCCGAGGTCCGCTCGGGGATGACCGCCCAGGAGGTGGAGGACATGCGGGCGCTCCGGAAGAGGAACCTCAGAGGTCGTGATCCGAGCCACCCGCTGGGGCCTCACCGACACGGTTCGAAGCGCGGGATGAGCTCGGCCGAGCCGGATCAACAGCCGACCTCGACCAAGGTAGTGACCCCCCTGCTCATCGGTCGACGGAGCCGACCGCACCGTCGGATTCACCGTCCGGCTCGCGCTCGTGGGCCACGACGACACCTGGAAGGCCGACGGCTTCGAGCTGCTCGGCGAGCTCTAGGCTCCGCCGGGCGCTGCGAGGCCCGCTCGCCGACTAAATTGGTGGTCGAAGGGGCGCGCGGGACGCGCACCATCACCCGGAAGTGGCCGAGCCGAAGGTCTCGACCAGCGCTTGATAGTTCTCGAACAAGCGCTCAGGACGCGGCCCGTACCACGGCCCCCCCACCGAGATGCGATCCGAGTGCACCTCCCAGTCCTTGACCTTGTCCTTGACCTCTGCCGCCGTGCCGGCGCAGGCGATGGCGTCGCAGAGGTCGTCGGGAATGAGCTCGACCATACGGTCCTTGTCCCGGGCGTCGAACGCGTCCCTCAGCGAGGGAATCAGATCCTCGTGGCCGTGGGTCGCGAGAATCCCCTTGTAGGTGCGCGTCGTGGCGTAAAAGGCGATCTGCAGCTTGACCTCGCGACGCGCGAGGTCGATGTCGTCCGAGATCGAGATCATGGGGCTCGACGTGAGCTTGCAGTCGCTCGGACTGCGTCCCGCTTTTTCGGCCCCCGCGGCGACGGCCGGCTTCACGACCTCCTCGAGATACCTCGGCGACGCGAGCGGGTGCGCGAGCAGACCGTCGGCGACCTCGCCGCAGACCCTCGCCATGATCCTGCCGACCGCGGCGAAATAGACGGGCACGAGACGGCGGTCTGGTTGCGGCGCAGGGTTTCCGAATCCGGGCATGGTGACGGTGTAGAAACGGCCCTCGTGCGTGAGGTCCTTCTCGCCCCTGCTCGTGCGCCACACCGTGCGCATGACCTCGGCGTACTCGCGCAGCTTGGGGGCCGGGTGCTCGAACTTCACCGAGAAGCGCCGCTCGTTCACGCCCTTGACCTGGCTCCCCAGACCGAGGATGAAGCGCCCACCGCTGAGCTCATCGAGGTCCCACGCCGTCATCGCTGTGATCGTCGGCGAACGGGGAAAGGCCAGCGCGATTGCGGTGCCCACGTTGATCTTGGTCGTGGCCTGGATGGCCACCGATGCGGCGACGAAGGAGGTGTTCGTGGTCTCCGCGGCCCAGCAGGACTCGAAACCGGCATCCTCGACCATCTTCGCCATGGGACCGATCAAGCTCAGGGGCCCGCCGACGCCGATGCCGTAGTCCATGGCCCTCCTTTTCCTCTCCGGCTATGGGGTGGCGAGCATAGCGGTCAGGGTCGAGTGGTTCCGCAGGCGCGCTCGTGCGGTATGTTCCGGCCATACCTGCTCGAAAGGATGCGCAAGTCGATTGGAGGATCGTGGCCGAGCTGCTTGAGGAAGAGGAAATCGAACAACGAGCTACCGAGCTCGGTGACTGGGAGCGTGAGGGCGACGCTATCCAGAAGGTCTTCGAGTTCGAGGACTTCACGGCTGCGATCGAGTTCGTCAACGAGGTGGCGAAGCTGGCCAACCGTTACGACCATCACCCCGACATCGACATCAGGTGGAACAAGGTCAAGCTCGTCCTGGCGACGCATTCCGAGGGCGGGCTCACCGCGCGCGACTTCGACGTCGCGGGAGAGATCGAGCAGTCGATCGAGTACTAAGTGAGTCGAGTACTAAACGAGTACTGAGCGAGTACCGAGCAGGTAACCGGTCAGTCGGGCGCGGTCGTAGCGCCCACTTGATCCCGCAGCCACGGCGGAAGCGAGAACGTGACGTCCTCAGACGTCACCTCTTTGGTCTCAACCTTGTCGTAACCGTGCCCGGCGAGCCTGGTCAGGAGTCGCTCGACCAGAACCTCGGGAGCGCTGGCGCCCGAGCTGACACCGACCGTGTTCACGCCCTCGAGCCACTCGCCTCTCAGGTAGCTCTCGTCGGGGACGAGATGAGCCGGAGTTCCGGCCTTGATCGCGACCTCGACCATGCGATTCGAGTTCGACGAGTTCACCGCGCCGACGATGAGTACGAGGTCGGCCTCGGGGGCAAGCGCCTTCACCGCCACCTGCCGGTTCTGAGTCGCATAGCAGATGTCGTTGCTGTGGGGGCCGGCGATGTCCGTGAAGCGGTCCCTCAGCGCCTCGACGACGCCGCGTGTGTCGTCGACCGACAGCGTCGTCTGCGTGAGATAGGACACGGGTTCGTCGTGGTCGAACGGCAGCGTCTCGATCTGGTTGATGTCCTCGATGACGTAGGTGGAATCGGGGGCCTCGCCCGCGGTGCCCTCGATCTCCTCGTGGCCCTCATGGCCGACGAGCACGATCTTGCGCCCGCGCCGCGCGAACTTCTTCGCCTCGAGGTGCACCTTGGTGACCAGCGGGCAAGTCGCATCGATGACCTGGAGGTTCCGCTCGGCGGCACTCGCGCGCACCTGGGGAGAGACCCCGTGCGCAGAGAAGACGCACACCGCTCCCTCGGGGATCTCCTCTTCTGACTCCACGAAGATCGCGCCGCGCTGCTCGAGCTCGGACACGACGAAGCGGTTGTGGACGATCTCCTTGCGGACGTAGACGGGCGCGCCGCAGGTCTCGAGCGCGCGCTCGACGATCTGGACGGCCCGGTCGACGCCGGCGCAGTAGCCGCGCGGGGCGGCGAGTATGACTTTCTTCACGCCCCCATGGTAGCGGGACGGGTCCTCTAGCCGGACGGCCTCATTCCTCGGGAGGGGTGACCACCACGGTCACGTAGCCGCCCTCGTCGTCATCGCCGACCTCGAGCACCTCGAGTACGTAATCGCCCAGCTCCACTTTGTCACCAGGCCGGCCCTCGGCGATGGTCATCTCGTCGCCGGCGTGTCCGACGATCTGCAGCCCTGCCTCGTCCCCACTGACGGTTGCGAGCCCGATAGATAGTCCCTCGATGTTCGGATTCGTCCCCTGGTTGATGCGCACGGCGTCGTCGTCCTCCGACCCGCCCCCGGTTGACGGATCATCCGATTCGCCACCACAGGCGGCAAGCGCCAAGACCAGCGCGCCGGCGGTCACGAGAGCGAGTATCCGGGTCTTGCGCTCAGTCGCCATCTGCATCCTCCTCTAGCGGGTTGACGCCGATGCGGTCGAAAGTTCTAACGCCGGCGTTCGACTGCCATCTATCTGGCGGTCTTGGCCTTCGCTGAAGACCTGAAGAGATCGGGCAGGCCCGCCTCCTGGCTCGACGGGCACAGCGGTTCGACCGGACAGTCCTCGCAGCGAGGGCGCTTGGCGTCGCAGGTCGTGCGGCCGTGCAGAATGAAGAGGTCCGGGACGGTGGGCCACTCCTTCTTCGGGAAGAGGTCCATGAGGTCCCGTTCGATCTTGGGAGCATCTTTCGAGCCGTGGCTCGTCAGCCCGAGGCGGACCGCGACCCGGCCCACGTGGGTGTCGACGGCGATGCCGGCGTCCGGGTCCTTCTTGAGCACCTCCGGGAAGCAGTTCGACTGCACGATGTTGGCGGTCTTGCGGGCAACGCCGGGCAGGGTGATGAGCTCTGCGATCGTGCCGGGAACCTCGCCGTCGAAATCATCGATGAGCTTCTGGCTGAGGTTTCTCACCGACTTGGTCTTCTGATTGAAGAATCCCGTCGGCTTCAGATCCTGTTTGAGCTCGTCTTCCGGAACAGCAAGGTAGTCCTCCGGCCCCCGGTACTTCTGGAACAGGGTCGTGGTGACCTCGTTGATCTTGGTGTCGGTCGACTGGGCCGAGAGGACCGTGGCGACCAGGCACTCCAGGGGATTCGAGAAGTTCAGCGCGCTCTTGGCCCCGGGATGAGCCCTCCCCAGCCGGCCGAGGATCTGCTTGACCCGCTCGGGCGGGGGGAGTTGTCGCTTGTCGGTCGCCATGCTCCGAGAATACCTGCTAAGGTGAGCAAACGACCGTTTGTTTGTGAACATCTACTGAGGAGAGCTGTGGCTCAGACCGCCGAGCGAGTGCTCAGCCCCCGCCGGGCGGAGCTCGTCGCGGCCGCCGCCCGCCTCTTTTCCCGGCGCGGCTACCACGGGACGTCGATGAAGCATCTGGCCGACGAGCTGGGGATGCTCAAGGGATCGCTCTACGCCCACATCGGATCCAAGGAGGAACTGCTTTACGACGTCGTCGGCGAGGGGGCCGAGCGCTTTCTCGAGCGCGGTGGCGCCGCCGTCCGCATGGAGGCAACCGCGTCAAAGCGCCTCGAGGCCTTTCTCGTGGGCCACATCGAGACCGCCGTCGAGCACCTCGACGCCGCCACGGTCTTCCTCAACGAATGGCGCTATCTCTCGGACGACCTGCGCTCGGACATTCAGGCCAAGCGTGACGCGTACGAGGCGCTCGTTCGAACCATCGTGGCCGACGGAATCGCGTCGGGAGAGTTCCGGGCCGACGCAGACGTCGCCATGACCGCGCGTCTCGTGCTGTCGGCGGGCAACTGGGTCTACGCCTGGTATCACCCCGGCGGCTCCTTGACGGCGACGGGTATCGGACATCGCTACACCGAACTGCTCGTAAGAGGATTGCAGAACACCGACCACTAGGAGGTGGGGTCATGACGTACGAGGACAAGCTCGCTCGTTTCAACGAGCACATCGAGGCCGGCGGCAAGGTCGAGACCAACGACTGGATGCCGGACGACTACAGGCGCGGCGTGCTCAAGTTCGTCGAGATGCACGCCAACTCCGAGATCATGGGCGCGCTGCCAGAGCGCGAGTGCCTACCTATCGCGCCATCGTTGCAACGCAAGATGAGCCTCGCCGCCAAGATCCAGGACGAGGTCGGCCACGCGCAGTTGCTCTACCGCGTCGCTGAGGATCTCGGCAAGAGTCGCGACACGATGTTTCACGACCTCGTCACCGGTTGCTCGAAGTTCCATAACGTCTTTCACTACCCGGTCAAGCACTGGGGCGACGTCGCCATCATCGGATGGCTCATCGACGGTGCCGCTCTCGTGACCCAGGCCGCGCTGCGCGACTCGTCTTATGCGCCGTACGCCCGCGTCCTCAAGCGCATCTGCGCCGAGGAGCAGCTTCACCTCCGCCACGGCGAGCACATCACGATGCAACTCTCGGCCGGAACGGACGAGCAGCGCGCCATGTTCCAGGACGCGCTTACCCGCTGGTGGCTTCCGATCATTCATTTCTTCGGCCCCCGTTCCAACGTCGCCAAAGACCTGCTGCTCCATTGGAAGGTCAAGACCCGCCTCAACGAGGACCTGCGCCAGGAGTTCCTCGACCGCTACGTGCCGAAGATCCTCGAGCTCGGCTACACCTTCCCCACGCCCGTGCCCTTCAAGGACGGGGAGCACTACCTCATAAAGGACGAGGACATCGACTGGGAGCCCCTCGGCGCGATCAAGAAGAACGAAGGCCCCGAGACCCAACGCAGGTTGACCTGGCGGCGCGACGTCTACGACACACATCGCTGGGTGCGCGATGCGATGGCCGAGCCTGCGGCTCACGTCGCCTAGTGTCGCTGCGGTCGGCTTCGTTGCACGCGTGGCGTCGCTGCGGTGGCCGTGGTTCCGCTTGCGGTCCTCGGAGGGACGCGCCTTCGGCGCCTCCCTTCTGCGGATGCGGCGCTCCACCACGGCAATCCTCGCTCCTTGCCGACGAGGGCCATCGAAGCCGGTCCTCGCTCGTCCGGCAAGTTAGCTGCGAGCTCTAGGAAGAAAGAGAAGGAGCAGTAATGGATGTTTACGAGGTCTTCAAACGCTCGGGGCATAAGGAGCCTTTCGGTCATGCCGGGAGCGTTATCGCGCCTGATGCCGATATGGCTTTGATCATGGCCAAGGAGTGTTTCCTGCGGCGGCGCGAGGGTGAGCATCTGTGGGTTACTCGGCGCTCGGATATTCATTCGTTCTCCGACGAGAGCCTGCTCGAGATCGCCGCAGACAAGAGCTACCGCTTTCCCGAGGCCTACCGCGACGTCGTGCCGATGCGCGAGAAAGCGCGCGCTCGGGCGAAAGAGGTCGCAGCAAGCGCGTCGACGGGCGGAGGAGCATGAGCGAGCACAGCGAGTCGCTCGCCGCGCTGCTGCTCGCCTACGGCGACGACGAACTCGTGCTCGGCCACCGCCACTCGGAGTGGACGGGCTTCGCACCTCATATCGAGGAGGACGTCGCGTTCAGCTCGATCGCACAAGACGAGATCGGTCATGCCGCGAACCTCTTCATGCTGCTGGCGAGGCTCACCGATGACGACGCCGATCGCATCGCGCTGAGCCGCAACGCTTCCCAGTACCGCAACGCGATCATCTGCGAGCGGCCCAACGGCGACTGGGCCTACACGCTCGCGCGCCACTGGCTCTACGACGTGGCCGACGACATCCGCCTGGGAGCGCTCGAGCGCAGCGCGCATGCCGAGCTTGCGCAGCTTGCGACGAAGATGCGACGCGAGGAGCGCTACCACCTCATCCACGCAGATATGTGGATGAAACGTGTTGCGCACGGTCCCGTCGAGGGCAGGACGCGTCTCGAGACCGGACTGTCGAGCGCGTCAACCGAGGCTCTCGGGCTCTTCGAACAGATCGAGCTCGAGGACGAGGCCGTCGACGAGGGCTGGCTCCCTGTCCCCTCTGCTGAGCTCAAGTCTGCGTTCGTCGAGCGGACCAACGGGTTCCTCGACGACCTCGGCCTGCCGACGGAGGTACGTCAGGATCTCGACGAGTCGGCCGAGTTCGTCGCCTCGTCGTCGGGCGATCTCATCGCGTCGAGCGAACAGAGCGATGCGCAGCCCACTGGGCCCACGGGACTCGGGGGCCGCGCCGGAACACACACCGGTGACTTCGAGCAACTGTGGGGCGAGATGACGAAGACCTATCAAGCGCACCCGGGGGCGAGCTGGTAATGAGCACTCAAACAACCGTGGAACTCGCCGTGTGGGAGGCGCTCGCGACCGTGCCGGACCCCGAGATCCCCGCCGTGTCCGTGGTGGACATGGGCATGATCAAGCGAGTGGACGTCGATGGTTCCAACGTGCGCGTCACCGTCCTCCCCACCTTCACCGGCTGTCCCGCGATTCCGGTCATCAAGCAGGACGTGGGCGACGCCGTCGCAGGAGTCGAGGATGTCGAGGTGGTCGAGGTCGAGACGACCTTCGATCCACCGTGGACGACCGACCGCATCACCGAGCAAGGGCGAGCCAACCTCAAAGCCTTCGGTCTCGCGCCGCCAACGGGCCAAGGCCCAGTTCTGATCACCGAGATCGGCCTTCCGAAGAGGGCGGAGTGCCCCTTCTGCAACAGCACGAACACGCACAACGAGAACCCCTTCGGTCCGACGCCGTGCCGGTCGCTGTACTACTGCGACGACTGCCGCCAGCCCTTCGAACAGTTCAAACCCGTCTGAGCTCGCCGAAACGACTCACGGGTTTAGGGCTTCCAGATAACACAAGCTCTGCGGTTTTGACCCACCGGATCGGGGGCTTAGAACGCCGAGTTCGAAGGGCGCGCGTAAAGGCGGGGGTGATGCGTCGCCCTACATGTTTTGCGTCGCTAGTCAACCAGTGTTAGTTCGGGGCGCTCCTCCATGAGTCCGATCATCGCGTCCACGACCGTGGGGTCGAACTCGGTGCCGCGTGCCTCGACCAGTCGCCTGCAGGCCTCGTCGTAGCTCAATCGAGAGCGGTAGGGACGATCGCTCGTCATGGCATGGAAGGCGTCGACCACGAGGATGATGCGAGCTTCCAGCGGGATGTCCTCTCCTCGCTTCCCATCCGGGTAGCCCCTTCCGTCCCAGTGCTCGTGGCATGCCCGAACGATGGGCCGGACCTCTGCCAGGAACTCGATCGGAGCGAGGATCTTCTCGCCCAGTTCGGGATGAGTGCGAATGACCGCCCATTCTTCGTCTGTGAGAGGCCCCTCCTTGCAGAGGATGTCTGTGGGGATGCCGATCTTTCCGATGTCGTGAAACAGCGCGCCCAGCTCGAGGTTCTTCAGGTTGTGCGAGGTCAGTTGAAGTTCGTGACCGACCTCGAGCGCCATGTCGGTGATCCAGCGCGCGTGCGTCGACGTGTACTCATCCTTTGCCTCGAGCGCGTTGGCAAGGGCCTCGACCGTCGAGATGAAGGTTCGCTCGAGGTTGAGGTAGCTGCCGGCGTTGTTGATGGCAAGCTGCGCCTGGTGTGCGATCCCCGCAAGGAGCTTCATCTTTCGCTCCGAGAACTCGTAGTCGCCCAGCGCGGGTGCACCGACGACGATCGCTCCGACCCTTCCCCCGTCGAGCTTCAGAGGGGCGACCGCCAAGTGGCCGTACATGAGATCGACGCCCAACTGCAGACGAGCCTGCAGCTCTGCCGAACCGGCCTGAAAGGGCTCGGCTATCGATAGCAACGGTCTGACGGCCTCCTCCGAGAAGCGCGTCACGAGGAGCTCGGCCAGCTCCTCACCCTCGTAGCCGACCTGTGCCTCCGCGCCGAGCTCACCGGTGTCTGGGTGGGGCAGCCACACGGTGGTACGAGGGGATCCCAGGATGCGGGCCGATTGTTCGACGGTCCGGCCCAAGATCTCACCAATGTCCTGAGCTGTGGCGAGCTCGCGACTGACGTCCAGCAGGGAGTTGGCGATGTCCGCGCTCTCCTTCTGGTCCCGGTACAAGATGGCCTTCTGCATCGCCGTCGACGCCTGGTAGCTGAGGCCGGCGAGGAACCTGAGTCTGTCCTGGGGGAAGTCCCGTCCGTCGGAGCGGGGATGCCTCACCGTGATCCAACCCTTTAGACCGTGAAGGGGCCCGATGGCCAGGGTCCTGCTGATTACGCCGGCAGGGCTGGCAAAGAAACGATCGGTTCGTTGTGGAGTTATCACGAAGGGGCCCTTGTGACCGAGGAGAAAAGCATCTCCGTCCGCCTCGGGGACTCGCTCGCGCACGACCGGTTCGGCCGTCGGGTCACCTATGTAGCCGCAATGAGCGACACAGACATAGCCGCCGTCGCGCTCGTCCTGAAGCCACAGTGAGGCCTGATTAGAATCCAGCACGCGAGCGGCAACCCGCACGGTTTCGTTGCCGACCGCGTACTGAGACGGGGCCATTGAGGTCGTGTCCGCGAACTCGAGCAAGGCCTTGGCGTGCTCCGCTTCTTGTCTCTGACTCTCGTAAAGCCGGGCGTTCTCGAGGGCCACGGCCGCATGACCCGCCAGCACCTCGAGCAGACGGACATCGTCCTCGTCGAACTGCTTGAGCCCGAGCTTCGAGATGATGACGGCCCCGATGACCCGACTGCCGTGGTTGAGGGGAACCGCGACGAGTGACTCCTCGATCTCGAGAGTCCCGGGAACCTGGACGGCCCACTCGCAAGCGAGCGCGCTGGGAATGAGCAGAGGACGTCCGGTCTCGGCAACGCGTCCGGTCACGCCCTCGCCGATCTTCACCTTCCAGTTCTCGACATCCGCGTCGGAGCTCAGCACCTCACCCCTGAACGCGATCGGCAAGAGCTCCTCGCCCTGGGTGAGATACACACGACACGAGTGGTAGTCGATCAAAGTGCGAAGCTCGTCCGCGATCGTGCCGCCGATCTGCTTGACGTCGTTGAGCCGGTTCAACTTGCCCGCGAGGCTCTGCAGCATCTTTAGATGAGCGATCGAACGAACGTCCCGTCCGTGATGTGCTTCGCCGGGGCGCTCACCCGTCTCCTCCTCGAAGATGACCGCTCGGTCTCTCCCACGCGCTTTCGCCATCATCATGGCCGCGTCGGCGCAGGCCACGAGCTCTCTCGGATTGGCCGCGTGATCGGGACCCTGTGCGATTCCGATCGAGAGAGTGATCTTCCCGGCCGGATCGAAACTCATCTGTTGAAGAGCGAGCGCCAATCGAGCGGCGAGCCCGAGCGCGTCACCCGCGTCACAAGAGGGCATGATGACCGCGAACTCCTCGCCCCCGACGCGGCAGGCGACGTCGGACGCTCGTACCGTGGTTCGCAGGAGATCCGCTATCGCCACGAGCACCGCATCGCCCGTCGCGTGGCCGAAGACGTCGTTCACCTTCTTGAAGTCGTCGATGTCGGCCACCAGGAGCGCGCACGCATCATGACTGCGACTGGCTCGATGAAGCTCGGCTCTCAGCCTCTCGTGAAAATGCCTGTGGTTATAGAGACCGGTGAGCGAGTCGCTCTGAGCCGCAAGCTCGAGTTCGGCCCTGTGGTTGGCGTTCTGGATGGCCAGAGCCGCCGCATCCCCGAAGCGTATGGCGATCTCGAACTCTTCGGGCGAGAAGGTCACGTGCTCGCCCTGGCGGTAGATGTTCAGAGCGCCCTTGAGGGATCCCTTGGTCAGAAGGGGGATGCTCATAAACGATTCAGGGTCGAGCGGAGTGCCCGGAATGACCTGTACCCTCGGGTCCAAGTGGGCCTGGTTGGCCAGCACGGGCTCTCGGTTGGAAACGGCATGACCGGTAATGCCGCGTCCGTAGGGGGCCCTGTCTTTCATGATCTCGTCGGCGTACTGGTCCCGGGCCAGCACGGGAACCAGCACCTGCTGGATGTCGTCGGCCTCGTAGATGATCAGAGTGTCGTACTGGAGCAAGTCCATGAGGGTGTCTGCGATCCGTTCCAGCAGGGCTCCCAGGCTTTGCTCCGACATGACGTGGTGGAAGACGTCCGCCAGGCGCCTGTAAGAATCGAGGCGCGCCTCGATCTCGTCCTTCCGGCTCCCGATTTTCGAATCCAGCACGGAGTCCTCCCGACCCTTTCGTCCCGTCGGCGTGCACGAGACCTCGCCCTGGTTATCGGAGCCCACGAGGCGCCGCTTGAACGGAAACCCGGCGGCCCGCCCAAGGGGATACTTTGGCCCCTGCCAATTCCACCGAGAAGGAGCGTCACCCCGTGCCGATCGAGGTCACCGAAGAAGCAGTCGAGGTTCTCCACCGCTCGCTCGAGCTGGGCAACATCGACCCGGCCAGCGGGGGTGTCCGTCTGAGGGCGGCGCACGGGCTGGGCGGCGGGCTGGACATTCAAGTCGAGCTCGCCGATGGGCCGCTCGAAGGCGAGACCACGGTCGAGGCGTCCGACGTACGGCTCTTCATCGACCCCGGCGTAATCGAGGCGATCCCGGATGCAGTCGTGGCGGTCGAGCCACAGCACGAGATGATCGTCGTCCGGCCCGCGGGTTGATCCTGTGATCAGACGCCGGGTCGTGGTCTCAGGCGAGGTGCAGGGAGTGTTCTTCCGCGACTCCTGCAGGGATGTCGCCTTACAGCACGAGGTTGCCGGCTCGGCGGCCAATCGCTCGGACGGCAGACTCGAGGTGATCCTCGAGGGCGAGCAAGAAGCGGTCGACGCGGTGATCAAGTGGTGCCGCTCGGGCCCCCCTCACGCAGACGTAACCGGAGTGGACGTGAGCGAAGAGGAGCCCGAGGGTATGCAGGGATTCACCACGAGCTGAGTTATTTCAGGTTCACCCAGACCGACTTCGTCTGGGAGTAGCCCTCCATCGAATGCTTGCCGAGCTCGCGTCCAAAACCGGACTGCTTGTAGCCACCGAAGCTGACCCCGGGATCGTAGAGACCGGCGGTGTTGACCCACACCGTCCCCGCCTTGATGCCGCGCGCCACCCGGTGAGCCTTGGTCAGGTCACTGGTCCAGACGGCAGACGCGAGCCCGTACATGGTGTCGTTGGCCACGGAGACGGCCTCATCGACGTCTTCGACCTCGATGACCGCCGCGACCGGACCGAAGATCTCCTCCCGGGCGATGCGCATGTCGTTGCGAACGCCGGTGAACACCGTGGGCTGCACGAAGTACCCGTCGCCGAGCGAAGAGTCTCGTTCGCCACCGGCTACGACCTCGGCTCCCTCTGAGCGACCGATGTCAATGTAGCCGGTGACTCGCTCGAGCTGCTCGTTCGAGACGACGGGGCCCATGCCGGTGGCGTCGTCGAGCGCGGGTCCGAGCTTCATCGACTGCGTCGCTCCGACGAGCGACTCGACGAACTCGTCGTGGATGGACTTCTCGACCAAGATGCGAGTCCCCGCCGTGCAAACCTGTCCTGAGTTGAGGAACACACCGAGCATCGAACCCTTCGACGCGCGCTTGAGGTTGGCGTCTGCAAAGACGATGTTCGGCGACTTTCCGCCAAGCTCGAGAGTGGTCCGCTTGAGGTTTCCCGCCGACGCCTCCAGGATCTTGCGCCCGATCTCGGTCGAGCCTGTGAAGGTGATCTTGTCGACGTCGTCGTGGGCCGCGAGCGGTGCCCCGGCGTCCTCGCCGAAGCCGGTCACGACGTTGACCACTCCCTCGGGCACGCCGGCCTCGAGGCACAACTCAGCCAGCCGAAGCGCTGTGAGCGGCGTCTGCTCGGCCGGCTTCAGAACAACGGTGTTTCCGAACGCAAGGGCAGGGGCGATCTTCCAGGCAGCCATGATGAGCGGAAAGTTCCACGGGATGATCCCGCCGCACACGCCGAGTGGCTCCCGCAGCGAGTAGATGAACATGTTGTCGTCGCTCGGGTTCGTTTCCCCGTAGATCTTCGTGGGCCAGCCGGCGTAATAGCGAAACGCTTCTCCGGCCGCCCATATCTCGCCGGACGCCAGGTTGACGGGCTTCCCCGCGTCGATCGCCTCGATCTGCGCGAGCTCGGCCGAGTTGCGTTTGATGAGCTCCCCGATCTTGTAGAGAACGTCGCTGCGCTTCCCTGGTCGAAGGCCGCTCCACCTTCGGTCGTCGAAGGCGGCCCGTGCAGCAGCCACGGCGGCGTCGATGTCTTCTGACGAACCGCGCGGCACCTCGCTTATCTTGGCGCCGGTCGAGGGATCGATGACGTCGAAGGTGTCACCCGACTTTGCGTCGGCGGCGGCGCCACCGATGGTCATCTTTGGGGTTCGCTCGATGAACTTCGTCGCTTCCGCGAGCACCTCGACTTGCGCCATCCCGACCTCCCAGCCCGGCCCTTCGCTTCCTGAGGGCCTCGTTTTCGATAGACCCCTAGAGTAATGTGCTGCGGCGGCCCCTGCCCTGCGCGTCCCAGGGCGACACGATCTGGTAGCCCATAGGGGCCAGCGCCGAGTAGTCCGGAAGGGCTATGCCCGAAATAGGTATTGTCACAGGGGCCGAACCGGGTGATCTTGGACGGTACGAATGAACGCTCCCACCTTACGCACAGACACCCGAGAGCACGGCCCGACGCCGCCCGCTCGGGAGGCTCGCATGCCCGGTACCGGCCGGATCTGGCTTCTGAACGCGGCCCTCGCCGCCGCTGCCTGTCTGCTCGTCGCGCTCGTCTTGAAAGACATGGAGGGACTCGGGTCCACCGACATCCATGTTCCTTGGTGGGCGCTGGCGCTGTTGTTCGGTCTCGCCGAGGTCTTCGTTATCCATCTTCAGTTCCGCAACGACGCACATTCCTTTTCGCTAAGCGAGATACCCCTCGTTCTGGGATTGTTCTTCTCGAGTCCGTGGGAGCTGATCGCCGGGCAGGCGCTGGGAGCGGGCATAGCTTTGTTGCTGCACCGCAAACAGCCGCCGCTTAAGTTCGCCTTCAACATGTCCCACTTCGCCGTTGGCACGGCGCTCGCGGCTGTCGTCTTCCACGCCATCGTCGGCGACGTTTATCCAATCGGTCCGCGTGGCTGGATCGCGACGCTGGCCGGCACGTTGATTGCATCATTCGGCAGCGCCCTGGCGATTGTGGGGGCCATTGCTCTCTCGGACGGGTCACGGCCGGATGACTTCGGACGCTCGCTGCGCATGTTGGTGGTGGTCACGACCACCAACACCAGCATCGCCCTCGCCGCAGTGACGGTGCTGTGGCTCGAACCGGTGGCGGTCTGGCTCTTGATCATCCCGATTGCTCTGATGTTCCTCGCCTATCGCGCCTACACGTCACAGCGCAAGAAACACGAGAGCCTCGAGTTCCTCTACGAATCAACACGCATGCTGAACCGGTCGCTGCAGGTCGAGGCGGCGAGCAGCGCACTGCTTGGTCAGGCACGCCGAATGTTCCGCGCCGAGGTCGCCTCGATCACCTTGTTCCCGGCGGCCGACGGCAAGCCGTCGCTGCGCTCGACGTTGGGACCGGGAGCGGTCGAGGAGTCCTTGGTTCCCCTGCAACTGGATCCCACAGAGGGCGTGTGGGCACGCGTCGCGTCCGAGCGCGAGGCGATCCTATTCGCTCGCCCGATTCGGAACGAGCGAATTCGCACCCACTTCGAGTCCAGGGACATTCGGGATGCGATGGTCGCCCCGTTGTTCGGCGAAGACGAAGTCGTGGGCACGATGCTCGTTGGGAATCACATCGGAGACGTCGGCACTTTCGACGCCGAGGACCTCAAGTTGTTCGAGACGCTTGCGAACCATGCATCCGTGTCGCTCGAGAACGCACGTCTCGTCGGTCGTCTCGAAGAGTCGCTGGCCCACTTGACGGAGATGAACAGACTGAAGGACGACTTCGTCGCATCCGTCTCCCACGAGCTGCGGACCCCTTTGACCTCCATCCTCGGTTTTGCGAAAACCCTGCTGCGACCCAATGTCACCTTCGCAGCGGAGGAGGAACGCCAGTTCTTGGAGACAATCGAACGCCAAGCCGAGAGGCTCCGACTCCTCATCGAGGATCTTCTCGAGGTGGCGCGCCTCGAATCCCAAGAGGTTGGTCCTGTTGTCACCACTGTGTCGCTCCCCCACCTCGCGCGCCAGATCGTCGAAGAGGGTCGCCAGCGCTCGGATCACCTCCTCGACCTCGACTTCGAAGAAGGCATGCCCTTGGTCAAGACGGACGAGAGCAAGGTCTACGAGATCCTCAGCAACCTTCTCGACAATGCGCTCAAGTACTCGCCCGAGGAATCAAGGATCACGGTGCGCGGGCAGCGTCAAAGCGACGGGGTGCTGGTGTCGGTGCTCGACGAGGGGCGAGGCATCCCCAAGGAGCTGCACGGGAAGGTCTTCGAGCGCTTCTACCAGGCAGATCAGAGCTCGACGCGCGCGGTCGGTGGCACAGGGCTCGGCCTCTACATATGTCGCAAAATGGCAGACGTCATCGGGGGCCGCCTGTGGCTCGAGCGCTCCGACAGACGCGGCTCGATCTTTTGCCTCTGGATTCCCTCGAGCCCGCCGCTCGGACGGAATAACGCGCGCAGCATCACCGGGCGCGCCTCGGCCGAGCCTTCTCCTCGCCCGGAGGCCTACGGCATATCGAGCCCCGAGGCCTAATCTTCCGCCCAAGCCGATTGACGCTGCCATCGCCATCTGCGCGGAATAACACAACTGAAGATGTCGTCATTTCTCATTGCGTGAGAGGGGAGGACCGAGAATGGACCTGTTGTCCGGTAACGAGCGGATAAGCGACGCGGTCGAGCACTTCATGAAGGGCCTCGAGAAACGCAATCCAGGCGAGGCGATCTTTCACCAGGCGGTTCGAGAGGTCGTCGAAACCGTCATGCCGTCGGTCCTGAGCAATCCGGATTATCTGAGAGAGGGCATCTTGGAGCGCATGACAGAGCCCGATCGCATCGTTATCTTTCGCGTGTCGTGGGAGGACGACGAGGGCCACGTCCGCGCCAATCGTGCCTGGCGTGTGCAATTCAACAACTCCATCGGTCCCTACAAGGGCGGCATGCGCTTCCACCCAAGCGTCGACCAGGGGGTGCTGAAGTTCCTCGGATTCGAACAGACCTTCAAGAACGCGCTGACGGGTCTGCCCATGGGCGGGGCAAAGGGTGGCTCGAACTTCAACCCGAAGGGGAAGTCGGATCGCGAGGTCATGCGGTTCTGCCAGTCGCTGATGGTCGAGTTGCACCGCCACATCGGAGAAGATACCGATGTGCCCGCAGGTGACATCGGTGTCGGCCAGCGCGAGATCAGCTACCTCTTCGGCCAGTACAAGCGGCTCGAGAATCGCTTCAGCGGAGTCCTTACCGGTAAGGGCCTGACCTTTGGCGGTAGTCTCGTGCGCACAGAGGCGACCGGATACGGCTGCGTCTATCTGACCCAGAACGCGCTGAACCACATAGGTGATGGGGTTGCGGGTAAGCGCTGCGCCGTCTCGGGCTCGGGCAACGTCGCCTTGTACACGGCCGAGAAGGTGCAGCAACTCGGCGGGACCGTCGTCAGTCTCTCCGACTCGGGAGGCACCATCTACGAACCAGATGGAATCGACGCCGACAAGCTGTCCTTCGTCAAGGAGCTCAAGGTCGAGCGCCGTGGACGCATCTCCGAGTATGCGGAGGAGTACGGCTGCGACTACCTCGAGGGCAAGCGACCCTGGAGCCTCCCCTGCGACATCGCGTTCCCGTGCGCCACACAGAACGAGATCAGTCTCGATGACGCCAAGTCGTTGCTCGGCAACGGGTGCCGCGTCGTGGCCGAGGGCGCCAACATGCCGACCGACCTTCCGGCCGCTCATCTGCTGCAGAGCGAGAGGGTGATGTTCCTGCCCGGCAAGGCGGCGAACGCAGGCGGCGTAGCGGTCTCCGGACTCGAGCAGAGCCAGAACGCGCTGCGGATCTCGTGGAGTCACGAGGAGGTCGACCGTCGCCTCCAGGACATCATGGTCAACATCCATTCGTTGTGCGTCGAGCATGGAAGTGAGAACGGGTCCGTCGACTACGTGAAGGGGGCCAATCTCGCCGGCTTCGTGAAGGTCGCCGAGGCAATGGTCGCCCACGGAGTCGTCTAACGGGGGGCGATCCCCGACGCATAAGTGCCCAGCAGGCGGGTGAAGGTGGCGTGGTCGCTGACCTCGGCGAGGGCGTCGACCATCGCCGGAGCATCGGCCGGGGCCTCGACGTCGACGTAGAAGACGTACTCCCAGGGACGGCCGGCGCGCGGACGTGACTCGAGCTTGTTGAGGTTTAGGTGGCGTTCCGCGAAGGCCCCGATACACCGGTACAGAGAACCTGCGACGTGACCTACCCCAAACACCAGCGACGACTTGTTGGGCTCAGCCAGGGGGTGAGGGTCACGCGACAAGCCCCCGAAACGCGTGTAATTGTCGGGATAGGTCTGGATGCGTTCGGCGAGAATCTCGAGGCCATAGACCTCGGCGGCGCGCTTCGAAGCGATCGCTCCCGTACGTTCGAGCTTCCCCTCGAAGATCTTCTTGGCGGCACCCGCAGTGTCGTACTCGGCTCGGATCGAAACGTCCAGTGAGTTAAGGAACTCCTCGCTCTGCGCGATTGCCTGCGGGTGCGAAATGATCTCGTCGAGTTCGTCGGGTTGGCTGCCCGGCAGCGCCATCAGGCAGTGATTGACGCGTACGACGGTTTCGGCGACTACGTGCAGGCCATGCTTCAAGAAGAGATCGTAGGTCTCGTTGATACTCCCGGCCTGGGAGTTGTCCATGGGCACGAGGCCGTAATCGGCCCGGCCCACCTCCACCGCCTCGAACACTTTACGGATCGAGCGCAGCGGCAGGTGGTCCGCAGTGGGGAAGGTGGCGACGACCCCCTCCTCCGAGTATGCGCCGGCCTCACCCTGGTAAGCAACGGTTCGAGCATCCACGCGCTTGATGCTAGCGGGATTCTGATACAGAGACGTTCTACCGGGAGGTGCGGAACCTCACCGTGCCAAGCGTCCGGCCGTCAACCTTCAGGGTGCCGAGCCACTTCCCGGTCATCGACTTCACCGGCGTGGAGCGGCGTACATCAAGTCCACACCTGTAGGTTCCGAGACCCACGTACTCCATCTCGCAGAACTGCCACCGTTCCCTGTAACCGTTGACCTTCGGGGTATCGATGTCGATCCGGATCCTGCGTGCGGTCGTCTCGGGGACGTTCACCTGAACCCAGGCCGTCTGCCGGCTGTGGACAACGGATGGTCGGGCGGTCACAGCGGCGGCGTGGCTGGGAGCCGGCGCACCGATCAGTGCGTACGCGAGAAAAGCGACGACGAGGGCGGCGGCAGGGGCCTTCTTCAAGGGTCATGTCTCCTTCGGTGGCTGGGCCGTCTCCTGTTGGGGAGACCCCTGGCTTTGCGTCCCGGCCTCACAGCGGGTTTGCCCATTGTCGGGAGGCGTGCCTTGCTTCGCCCCTCGTCACTGTTGTCGACCGGCCCGAACCAGGCTTGATCGAGATCCCACATTCTGGAAGAAATATGGCCCGCTCTTCGTGAGCGCAGGCGGACCTAGTCGGAGACGTGTCTAGTCATCGCCCTGTCTTAAATGCCCGCTTTCGTGGATTTTTGCCCCCCTCGTTCTAGGGTGAAAATGAACCGTTCCGAATCACCATAGTCGCCTCTCTACGCGGCCGGCTCGAGCATGACCTTGTGACCGAGCTGCTCCAACTGTCGAATGAGTCTCTTGGTGCGCTGCTCGTCTGAGTGACGGTGCTCGAAATGATCAACGCCCAGTTCTTCGTAGGGCACTGCCTTGTCGAGGACGTGAAAAGCGGCGACGAGGATGTGGTGCCGCGTGGCGCCGGTGGCTTTGGCCGGACCCCGACGAGCCCGGATCCGTGCATGGCGGACGCGGACATAGGTGTCCTTGGTGCGAGCCCCCGCTTTGGCTGCTTGGGTGAGGCTCTTGCGCAACCATTTGGAGCCGTTGCGGGCGCGACCGGCCTTGTGCTTGCCGGCGGACTCATTGTTGCCTGGGCAGATGCCTGCCCAGGACGCCAGGTGGGCGGCGGAGGGGAACTGGTTCATGTCGGCACCGATCTCCGCGACGATGACCTCGGCGGTGCGCTGGTCAACCCCGGGGATCGTCTTGAGCAGCTCCACCTTCTCCGAGAAAGGGGCGATCACCTCTTCGATGCGGGCAGAGAGATGCTCGATGGTCTCGTCGATGTAGTCGATGTGGGACAGGATGTGGCCGATCATGAAGCCATGATGATCGGGGACGAAGTGGCCCTCGAGCGCTTCTTCGAGTTGTGCCAGCTTGGCCCGCAGGCGACCCTTTGCGAGATCCGCCAGCGCCTTGGGATCGTGGTTGCCGGAGATGAGCTCGTCGAGCATCGCGCGCGCGGAGGCCCCCAGGGTCTCGGACGCGACGCTCGTGAGCTTGATGCCGGCGTCCTGGAGCACCTTGTCCAAGCGCTGAACCTCACGGGTGCGTTCTTCGATCTGCGACTTGCGATAACGGGTCAGGTCACGCAGAGCGCGGATCGGCTTGGGGGGCACGAAGCTGGGACGCACCAATCCGTGCTCGACGAGCTGGCAGATCCAGGCCGAGTCGGCGACATCGGTCTTTCTGCCGGGGACGTTTCGCAGATGCTGAGCGTTGAGCAACCAACACTCGAAGTCGCCCTCGAGAGCGTAGAAGACGGGCTTCCAATAGACGCCGGTGGACTCCATGCCGACGCGCGTGACCCTGTGGCTCTGGAGCCAGTCGAGCAACACCAGCAGGCCCTTCGTGGTGGTGATGAAGGTCTGGGTCTCCTGATGACGCTCACCTGGTGTTGGCCCCGGTGTTCGCACCGTCGCGGTCACCGCGTCCTTATGGACGTCGAGACCGGCACAGCGCTCGACGAGTCTGTCCATCACTCCTCCCTTCGACGGCCGACACGAACGGTGCCGCCCGGAGGAGCCTCGGATCGAAGAATCTAGGGTTCGCGCTCGAGGCAGCAGTCCACGGTGCCTGGAAGCTCCCACGTCAAACTAGTCACGGGCTCGTAAGCACCATTGAGCGCCGACGCTGGCCAGGCGACCACCCCATTTTCATACGTCGGGGGTAGCGCCGCAGGCGCCGGGGAAACTAGTCAGAAGTACTGAGAAGAAACCTTGCGCGCGGTCCTCAATGTGAGCGTTGCCCTACCGAAGGATCAAGCAAGCAAGAACTGACCAGCAAGCAGAGAAGGAGAAGAGGATGCGAAGGTACGGAAGGAAGTTAAGTCTCGTCGGCGCAACGTTGGCCGTGTTTCTCATTGGAAGCGTCGTGTTCGCAGCATGGCTCGTCACGGGCACAGGCAACGGTGCCGCGCAGGCCACCACCGCGGACGACCTCGTCGTAACGGCCGGCAGCACCACCGGAGACCTGTTCCCTGGAGCGGACGGCGACGTCAAGCTCTCGATCGAGAACCCCAACCCGTTCGACGTCGACGTCAAGACGATCGTCGGCGACGGCGCGATCACGTCTGCCGCCCCCGGGTGCACCACGACCGGAGTCAGCTTCGCCGACCAGAACGCCGTTACCGGAATGACCATCGCCGCCGGAGCGACCGAAGCCGTCACCCTCGACGACGCCGCCTCGATGGACAACACCTCGGACAACGCATGTCAGGGCGCCACCTTCACGGTGCCCGTCAGCATCACCGCAGAGAGCGCCACCTCCTAACTCACGCTCACCCTCATCCGCGCAGGGTGGGGCCATCCCGGCCCACCCCGCGCGGCTCCTTCTCTTAGAAGACGGCCCCCATGACTCCTCCGAAGACGCAGAGCATGACGATTGCAGCCCTTCGTTGCATCGTCACGCTCTGTGTCTTCTGTCTATTGCTCGGGCCTCTGATCATGGCGCAGCGCGAGAGCAAGCGACTCTCCGATCTCGAAGCCAGTCGAGCGCAGCGCAAGCAGTCCTCCACCGGCAAGGCGGGGCGCATTCCCTTCACGATCAGCGGCGGTGTCGACGGGCTCTATCCCGGCGCCGTCCGTCCTCTGACCCTGCACGTGGACAACCCTCACCGTTTTCGCATCAAGGTTCGCTCCCTGAAGGTACGAGTCGGTAGCAGCGACAACCAGGGCTGCGGACCGGAGTGGATCCGCCCCAAACGCAAAGTAAAGGTCTCTGTCCTGGTTCCCCCCAGGAGCCGCGCCTCGGTCGGCTATCCCGTGAGGATGCTCGAGGGCGCTCCCTTGGAATGCCAGGGAAGCCGCTGGACCCTGCGCTTCATGGGAAAAGGGAGCCGGCCTTGAAGGGTCTCGTTCTTCGCCTGATCCCACTCGTCGCCCTGCTCACGGTGGTCACTTCTGCGAGCTCAGCGGCATTCGCCGCAGCATGGAGCGTCACCGGTGGCGGCGGCGGGGCAAGTCAGGCTGCGACGATGCCGGCCGGCGGGACGACGACGGTGACCGTCGCCAATCGCAACGCAGCGGTGTCGTGGCCGGCCGTGATGCTTTCCGATGGCACTCCCGTCGACGGCTACAGAGTCACTCGCTACGATGGCGGCGGCGTTGCTCAAACCGTCGGCGCCGGCTGCGCCGGACTCGTCACCGCTCTCAATTGTACGGAAATCGCCGTGGCGCCCGGAACCTGGCGCTACGCGGTGGCCCCGGTGTTCAAGTCCTGGCAGGGGGCCGAAGGGCCGCGCACCTCGGCGACCATCGCCGCGCCGCAACTCGCCCTCACCGGCTCGACGAACATCACCGTCGTTCCGGGAACGCTGAACGGCAGCATCACCAACTTCTTGCCCGGCCAGAGCGTGAGCTTCAGGCTCAACGATCCGGCGACGGGAACCGTTGTGCCGGGAAGCCTCAATCCGAGCCCGGTCCCCGCATCGGGGACCGCGGACGTGAGCGTGACGATTCCCATTACGGTGGCGGACGGTAACTACGTCCTCTACGTCGTGGGTGACGGCGGAGACGTCGTGAGCGCGCCCTTCACGGTCGCCGCTCCGGCGCCGACTCCCACCGGCCTCGCGTTCGTCAACGGCGGCGGGGGCGGGGGTGCCAGGAAGATCGATCTAGGCGACACGATCAGCGTCACCTTCTCGGCTCCCCCGAACGTGTCGTCGCTGTGCTCGACCTGGAGCGGAGCCGGGAACCAGACGGCCGCCGGGAGCGTGGTGATCGACGACAACGCCGTATCGGGCAACGACAGACTAAGGGTGACGACGACAACGCCGGTCTGCGGCGGCGCCTTCAAGTTCGGCAACGTGAACCTCGGCAACGCCGGGTTCGTGACGGCGAACACGACCTTTACGGCCACGATTGCCTGGACCGCCGCTTCGAACCAACTCACTGTGACGATTACCAGTGGCTCCAACAACGCCAAGAAAGTGGACAGCAACAGTACGGCGCTCACACTCCCGACGCCGCGATCACCGGCACGAGCGGGCGCGCCGTGACCGGAAGCGCGAGCGTCACGGGAATGCACTTCTAGAGGCCGGCACTTTCTAGCGCGCGGCGCGCTTCATCGGCGGCGGGATCTCGGGGTGGGCCTTTTTGAACCAGGCCTGGTCCTTCTTGCCGATGGTCGTCCGCGACGCATCGCCGAACCAGAACTCCTTGCCTATCGCCTGCCAGTTGTTCTCCGCCTCGAGCCGGCCGAGGATCGAAGCGACGCCAAACGACATCCTGTTGAACGTCACCATCACCGCGGGGATGCCCACCTTGCGGAGCTCATTGAACGCCTTCGAGCGCGGATCGAAGCCCGCTCTGCCCAACTCCGCCACCAGTTCGGCGCTGAGTTTCACCCGGCGATCCTCGAGGATAGGTCTGTTCATCTCGCGCATGTGATCCCACACGGCATCGATCTCTGGCGTCTTGCGCGTCAGGATCCCCATGCCCTCGAGGGCCTCGCGCCCACGCTCCTTGTCGTTCTCGATCAAGGCCAACGACGTTTCGATGAGCAGCTCGTGCGTACCCGGATCTATCGCCCGCACGAGCCCGTAGTCGAGAAACGCGACCCGTCCGTCCTTCAGGAGCAAGTAGTTCCCGGGATGAGGATCGGCGGAAAATAACATGAAACGGTTGAGGCTCCCGTAGAAGAAGCGAAAGACGATCTC
>JALZIB010000020.1 GCA_030860505.1 Actinomycetota bacterium | reverse complement strand
TCGATATCGTGCGCGAGCTCGCCGATCGCATGGGAGTCGAGCACTCAGATGACGATTGGGTCTCGACCGACTTCGGCACCATCTTCCAGCAACTCGCCTCCGGAACGAAGTTCGACATCGTGGTGGCCGCGGTAACCGCGTATGCCCCCGAAGGCTCCGCCGCCGGAGACACCGTGGCCGAGCGCAAGGAGATCGTCGATTTCTCCGTCCCTTACTATCCGTCGCTGCAGTCGCTCACGGTCGATACCGAGGCCAATCCGGACATCAGCGGCGTGGACGCTCTGCCTGATGGCGCGAGGGTCGGTGCGCAACGAGCGACGACAGGCGGGTTCTACGCCGAGGAGAACCTCACGAGCTCCGAGCTGGTCTTCTTCAAGAACGCGCCCCAGATGTACCAGCAGCTACAGGCGGGCCAGCTCGACGCGGTGTTCAACGACCTTCCGGTCACGATCGAGTCCATCGAGGACAAGCCGGGACTCGAGGTGGTCGAGCAGGTCGAGACGGGCGAGGAGTACGCGATCGCCATCGGCAAGGACAACCCCGCGCTGCGCGATGCCGTCGACGATGCGCTCCAGGAGATGTTCGACGACGGCACCTTCGCGGCCATCTTCGAGCAGTACTTCCCCGAACAAGAGCTCCCCGAATACGCGTCCGAATAACAGACCGGATCGCAACCACGGAGGGCGCGCGCCTCGAGGGGCCGCGCTCTCCCTGAAGAGGAGGAGATATGGCCGTCGAGACCGCTGAACGGCCTCCCTCGGGGCTGGCGCTGGTCAGGCGAGACAGCGAGCCCCACTCTCTGATCGCGATTGGAATCGGCGCGCTCGCGCTGTCCACGATCCTCGTTGGGATCGTGGTCGTGCTTGCGGCGCACGGCTTCCTTCCGCTCGAGGCGCTCGTGCGTGGGTTCAGGTCGCACGAGCTCGATGGCGTGCTGCTTGCGGGCATGGCCCTTGGCCTGCTGGCGATCGGCTGGGGCGCGTTGAGGTTCTCGTCGATGCGCACCAAGATCAGCCGCGAGGAATGCATCGGGGGGGCCGTGCTCGGCGCCGAAGCGCTGATACTCGGAGCTCTTCTCCTGTGGTTCGTGAACGGCGACAGGGTCGAGTTGTTCGCTCTCAACTACCTCGACCTCGAGAAGCTCGGACCCCTCATGGGGGATTTCGTCAACGGCGCGAAGAACACGATCGTCCTCGCGTTCTCGTCCGAGTTCTTCGGCATCATCTTGGGGCTGGTGCTCGCGATCTTCGTCATCAGCAAGCGAGCGGTGGTGCGAGCGCCGGCGCGCGCCTACATCAACTTCTTTCGGGGCACGCCGCTTATCTGGCAGATGCTGTTCATTGGGATCGGCCTCCCCATCGGACTCGGCTTCAACATCGACGCCTACAAGGCGGGAATCATCGCTTTGAGCCTCAACGCGGGCGCGTACATGGCGGAGGTCTTCCGAGCGGGGATCCAGTCGATCGATAGAGGCCAGCTCGAGGCGGCTCGAAGTCTCGGCATGTCCTACATGCAGGCCATGCGCTTCGCGATCCTGCCGCAGGCAATCCGGCGCGTGATCCCGCCGCTAATGAACGAGTTCGTCGTCCTCATCAAGGACACGGCGCTCATCATCGTGCTCGGACTGACAAGCGAGCAGAGGGACCTCATGAACGTCGGAGAACAAGCGGTCGCCAACACCAGCAACGCAACCGCCTACATCATGACCGCACTCGGCTATCTCGCCGTGACGCTGCCCTTGATCCGTCTGGTGAACGTTCTGGAGAAGAGATTGCGCAGCGGGCTGGTGGGGGTCGGCGCGTAAGGGCTTAGCCGGCGTCGCTAGAGGAACAACGCCTCGACGACGCCGGCTAACGCGGGGCCGATGATCAGCGCCGGCATCAGGCTCACGATGCGGATTCTTGCGACCTCGAGGAGCCGGAGTCCGATGCCGAGGACGAGGAGGCTGCCCACCGCGCCGAGTTGAGCGATCACCTCGACGGTCATGAGCGGCTCGATCAACGACGCGGCCAAGGTCAGACCTCCTTGGTACAGGAGAATCGTCGCAAGCGAGGCCAGGACCCCGGCGCCGTAGACCGAGGCGAACCCGATCGCGGCGAAGAGGTCAAGGGCGCTCTTGATCGCCAGTGATCGGATGCTGATGCCGAGCCCGTCCTCGATAGAGCCGAGAACGGTCAGCGGGCCGGTGCAGAAGACGGTCGAGGCGACGACGAACCCCTCGACGAAGTTGGTCCCCGAGTCGTGGGCGTCGCCTTCAGCCCCCGTGCCGGCACGCGCGGCGAAGCGTCGTTGCAGGCGCAGACCGACGCCCTCGAGCCTGTCCTCCAGGAGCAGGGCCTCGCCGACGAGGCCCCCGAGGATGATCGCGGCGATCAAAATGATGAAGCGGCGTAAGCCGGCGTCGGGAGCGTAGAGGGGCTCGAGCCCCACGACGGCGACCGCGATCGTGACGAGACCGAGGCCCTGCATAATCGTGCGGCGAATGCGTTCGGGGAGACGGTCGCCGGCGAGCAAACCGAGACCGCCGCCCGCCGCCACGGCGACGAGATTGATCACGGTGCCCAGGCCTCTCACCGGACCCCTAGGCGGCTGAATCGGAGCATCGAGGAAGGGTAGCGTAGGCGAGTGTCGGCACTGGGCCTCAAGTCCATCAACGACGAGATCGTCGTGTGCAGGGCATGCCCCCGATTGGTCGAGTGGCGCGAGCGCGTCGCGCGCGACAAGGTGGCGCGCTTCGCCGGCCAGGATTACTGGGGGCGACCGATCCCGGGCTTCGGCGACCCGCGCGCCCGTCTGTTGATAGTCGGTCTTGCTCCCGCCGCGCACGGAGGCAACCGCACCGGGCGCATCTTCACAGGTGACCGCTCCGGCGACTGGCTCTTTGCCTCACTACACCGGACGGAATGGGCGAACCAGTCCACCTCGGTGGCGCGCGACGATGGCCTGGAGCTCTTCGGCGCGTACGTCGCGGCCATCGTTCGGTGTGCGCCTCCCGACAACAAACCGACGATCGAAGAGCGCGCAGCATGTCTCCCGTATCACCTGCGTGAGCTGCAAGAGCTGGCGAAGCTGCAGGTGGTCGTCGCGTTGGGAGGGTTCGCGTGGGACAACTTCTTGCGTGCTCACGCAGAACTGGGCAGGACTCGGTCTCGGCCCAAGCCGAAGTTCGGCCACGGCGCGGAATGCGATCTCGGTGACTACACCCTGATCGGCTCCTACCACCCGAGCCAGCAGAACACCTTCACCGGCAGGCTCACGGAGGCGATGCTCGACGCCGTCTTCAGGCGCGCTCGTGAGCTGGCGATGTGAACGCCCGCCCGCCGATGTCCGCGACAATGCCTGGAAGCAGTCGCTTATCGAGGGGATCGAGGAGAAGCTGTATGGCAGAGGAGAAGCAGGTGGCGTGGCCCGTCACGCCCAAGGAAGCCCCCGTCGTGGGGGCCGGAGGCGAGTTACTCGGTGAGGTCGCAGCCGTCCTCGGTGATGACGAGGTCAACATCTTTCACGGGCTTGCCATGAAGCCGGAGGATGGTGGCGACCTCGTCGAGGTGCCCGGCGCGCGCGTCGATCGAATCACGACCCAGCGCGTGTACACGTCCATCGCGCGCTCCGAGGTGGCCTCGCTCGAGCCCTACGAGGAGGACCGGTGGTTCGACTTCGAGGGCCTTGGGGGATTCTTTCGCAAGAGGGCCCAGGAGAAAGACGAATCCTAGACGGCGGCCGCAGAGGTGCCCTCGAACAAAGCTTCGAGCCGAGCGACCTCGGCGACCGGAGCGATCCGTCTGAAGTGCCGCAGCGCGTTGTCCCAGTCGGCCAGGATCGACTGGGCGACGGACGAGCCGGTGGCGTCGTGGTGCCGAGCGATGACTCGCCGCAACGACTCGAGCTGTCCCGGGGTGGGCTCGAAGGACGCCACCAGTTGAGGGTTGACCGACAGGGGTAGCTCGTTTCGGACATCGAAGACGTAGGCTTCGCCGCCGCTCATTCCGGCCCCCAGGTTGCGACCGACGGGACCGAGGATCACGACGGCTCCGGCGGTCATGTACTCACAGGCATGGTCGCCCGTGCCCTCGACGACCGCCACCGCCCCTGAGTTTCGCACCGCAAAGCGCTCGCCGGCGCGACCAGCGATGAACAACTGGCCTCCGGTTGCACCGTAGAGAACGGTGTTGCCGGCGAGGTGGGGCTCACCCGCGTCGTTTGCCGGAGGACGGATGGTGATGCGCCCTCCGCCCATGCCCTTGCCGACGTAGTCGTTGGCCTCTCCGGTGAGATGCAGTTCGATTCCGTCCGAGAGCCACGCGCCGAAGCTCTGACCCGCCTCGCCCTCGAAGAAAGCTCGTACCCGCGCGCCGGCGCGATCGTCGCCGAGCTCATAGTCGAGCGCGCATCCGAGCCGTGCGCCCACGGTGCGATCGGCCGTCGTGATGTCGTAGCGAAACTCGGCGTCTCGTCCCGCGCGGAGGGCGTCGATCCCGTCTGAGTAGAGGCGGTCTCCCAGTGAAGAACGGGGCCGCTGAAGCGGGAGCCCGCCCGTGAACTTGCGAGCTCGGTCGCCTGTGTCGAACAGGAGGGGGCCGAGGTCGAAGGCGTCGTGGCGAGGGTTGCCGGTCCGGCGTTGTCGCACGAGGTCGACACGCCCAATTGCCTCGTCGATTTTCCGCAACCCGAGGGAGCTCAGCAGCAGTCGAGCCTCTTCGGCGACGAACATGAGGTAGCGCGCGACCATGGCCGGAGTACCGGCGAACTTCTTTCGCAGCTCGGGGTTCTGCGTCGCGATGCCCACCGGGCAGGTGTCGCGATGGCAGGTCCGCACGAGAATGCAGCCTTCGGCCACCAACACCGCAGTTCCGAAGCTGAACTCGTCTGCACCGAGAAGCGCGGCGATCACCACATCGCGCCCGGTCTTCAATCCACCATCCACGCGCAGCCGGGTTCTCCCGCGCAGATCGTTCTCGACGAGCGTTCGCTGGGCATCGGCGAGGCCGATCTCCCATGGCATGCCCGCGTTCTTGATCGAGCTGAGGGGACTGGCCCCCGTGCCCCCGTCGGACCCCGAGATGTGCACGACGTCGCTTAGGGCCTTGACGACTCCCGCCGCGATCGTGCCGACGCCCTCGGATGCAACGAGCTTGACGGAAACGTCCGCGCGCGGGTTCGCCTGCTTCAGGTCGAAGATCAGTTGCGCAAGGTCCTCGATCGAATAGATGTCGTGATGCGGCGGGGGAGAGATGAGCGCGACGCCGGGAACGGTGTGCCGCAGACGGGCGATCTCCGCAGAGACCTTCTTGCCCGGAAGCTGGCCTCCCTCACCAGG
>JALZIB010000017.1 GCA_030860505.1 Actinomycetota bacterium | reverse complement strand
ATAGCGTTGCTCAACTTCCGCACCTCTTTCGTCGGCATCGCCCCCGACAGGGTCACGACGTGGCGCTTGCCTGTGGAGTCGCGCACGCTGATCTCGGTGAAGTGAGGCGAGCGCCGGTCGCCGGCGCGGCCCTTGAACTCGACGTCGCCCGCGAAGGGATTCCTTCGCCGGGAACCGCCCTCCCCCTTCGTGTTGACGATCTTGGGTTTGCCGCGCAGGTCCTTGACGTCGAACGACTTTGCTCGGCGGAGGGGGACCTCCCTGACCCGGCCGATCACGTTGCGAAAGCGCAAGACGCCGGTTGACAGCACCTCGATGCGGATGCGCTCCTGCACCCTGTCGACCGAGCGCGAGGCGAGATAGAGAGCCCCGCACAGTCCCACCGAGACGACCGCCGTGATCAACACGATGCGGATGGCCTGTCCCGTGAGGAGGTCGACGCCGGCGGCTACCACCCCTATCAGTGGCATCCCCACGAACAGCCACCCGATCGTGCGAGTGAAGCTCGCCTCGGGCGAGTAGGTGAACAGCACCTCGTCGGCGACCTCGTGGCTCCTCTCGGCTTCCATCGCCACATTCTCGCCCGAAGCGCCACCAACAGAATCGTCGCGCACCTCGATCCGAGGAGGCATGCTCGACGAGCGGCGCGAATCACAACTCTTGAGCCGATGTTGTGCTCTCTTCTGTCTTCTGTGCAGTTAATCTTGGATCGTTGCGTTGTTCGGTGCAGCCAGCGGATTTCGCGTCCGAAATGCTACCTATCTCGCTCCGAGTCCTAGGAGTCACCGCCGGGCCGCCATCGTGCTCGAGGGCCCCGAGATGACGAACGACGCGAACACTCATGGAGTTGTCACTGGCTCTTCCTAGGGTGAGTCGATGGCCACTAAACAGCGCAATGCCGACGTCCACTACTGCTCCGGGTGCGGGTTCAACTCCGCTCGCTGGTTCGGGCGCTGTCCCGACTGCGGCGAGTGGAGCACCGCCACCGAGATGCCCTCCACAGGCTCGGCCCCCGGCGCACTCGAGATCACCTCACTGGCCGATTCACCGCGCGACGTCGAACGCTTCTCGACCGGCATAGCCGAGGTCGACCGGGTCCTGGGTGGGGGCCTGGTCGGCGCGGGCGTCGTGCTGCTTGCGGGAGAGCCGGGGATCGGGAAGTCCACCCTCGTGCTCCAATTGATAGACGGGCTGCTGGCGTCCGGCCGCAAGGCGCTGCTGATAACCGGCGAGGAGTCGGTGGGCCAGGTCGCCCTGCGGGGAGCGCGTCTCGGGGTTGCTCGGGATCGTTTCCGCGTGGCGTCCTCGTCGTCGGTGACCGACCTGCTCAGGATGGCCGAGGCCGAGCGTCCCGACGTGGTCGTGGTCGACTCGATTCAGACCCTCGAGAACCCGGCGCTCGACCAGTCGCCGGGCTCGGTCGTGCAGGTGCGAGAGTGCGCCGCGCAACTGGTTCGCCATGCCAAGACGACCGGAACCGCGGCGATCATCGTGGGACACGTCACCAAGGAGGGCACGGTGGCCGGGCCCAAGACTCTGGAGCACATCGTCGACGCCGTGCTGGCGCTCGAGGGCGAACGGACGGGAACCGTGCGCCTGCTGCGAGCGACTAAGAATCGCTTCGGGTCGTGTGATGAGACCGGCGTGTTCACGATGGGCGAGCGTGGGCTCGAGACCGTCGAGGATCCCTCGGCGATGCTGCTCGCGGACCGGCGCTCGGGCGTGCCTGGCTCGGTCGTGTTCTGTGGGCTCGAAGGGACGCGCCCCGTCTTGGTCGAGATCCAGTCTCTCGTCGCCCCCGGTCAGCCGCAACAGGCTCGGCGCGTCCCCATTGGAATCGACGCCAGGCGCTTGGCGCTCTTGATCGGTGTGCTGCACAGCCGGGCCGGCATCAAGCTCACGGACTTCGATGTCTTCGTGGCGGCCGCCGGTGGATTGGTCGTGCGTGAGCCCGCGGCGGATCTCGCGCTCTGCCTTGCAATCGAGTCGGCCTTTGGCAGGCAATCGGTGCCCGATGACGTGGTCGCGATCGGCGAGGTGGGCCTCGGAGGCGAGGTCCGTCGCGTCCCGGGTCTCAAGCGGCGGCTTGCGGAAGCGGCGCGCTTGGGGTTCAGGCGCGCGCTCGTGCCGGCTGGGACGCGCTCGACGCTGTCTGGTCTCGACATCGTCGAAGTCGCGGACGTTGCCTCCGCGCTGTCGCTCGCGCGCCGCGGACACGACCCGCTGACCCGGCCCGTCACCAGCATTTCCGGGGCTTCACCCGGGTAGCCCATGGTATCCTTGGCAACCTCGTAGCCCCGTTTCTAAGGGTCACGCATGAACCCTTGAATGCCCGTCAGGGTCCGATTTTTTCCGCGATCGTCTCGCAGGAGGTAACCATCCGCGTGGGTTTTTCAGTCGGCGACAAGGTCGTCTATCCGCATCACGGCGCAGCCATCATCGAGAAGCGCGAGAAGCGCGAGCTCATGGGCGAGATGCGCGACTACTTCATCCTTCAGCTCGCCTACGGTGAACTGACGCTGATGGTGCCGATCGATTCCACCGACGAAGTCGGCCTTCGACCGATTACGCCGGCCAAGGAGATGCCCAAGGTCTTCAAGGTCCTCAGGAAGAACGAGCCGACGACCAACACGACCAACTGGTCGCGTCGTTTCAAGGCGAACGTCGAGAAGCTCAAGTCGGGTGACATCTACCAGGTCGCCGACGTCGTGCGCAGCCTCCACCAGCGCGATCAGGAAAAGGGACTTTCTGCAGGAGAGAAGCGCATGCTGACGAAGGCTCGTCAGATTCTCGTGTCCGAGCTCACCTTCGCCAAGAACGTGAACGAGGAAGATGCCGAGAAGTTGCTCGACGAGGTGCTGGGATAGCCGAGGGAACCTCAACGCGAGCGGCCGCGGCCGTCATCGCGGCGGGCGGTCGAGGCGAGCGAGCGCGCAGCACGACGCTCAAACAGTTTCAGGAACTCGGAGGCCGTCCACTCATCTCGTGGTCGCTCGATGTCCTGGTCGAGGCGAATTGCGATCCCATCGTCGTTGTGGTTCCAACGGAGTCGGTCGCAGAGACGCGCGCTCTTGTCGGCGACCAGGTCGTCGTGACTGCGGGTGGAGCGAGCCGTCAGGAATCGGTCCGCAAGGGTCTCGCCCACGTCACATCCGACTACGTTGTGGTTCACGACGCCGCTCGTCCCTTCGTCACGACGGACATGATCGAACGAACCCTGGCGTCGCTCGATGAAGCCGAGGGTGCAATCGTCGCGACGCCTCTCGATGAGACGCTCAAGCGTGTGAGTGGTGACCTCGTCGAGGCGACCGTGAGTCGAGCTCATCTCTGGCGGATCCAGACTCCGCAGAGCTTCCGCACGGAAGCGCTTCGGACGGCGCACGACAAGGCCGCGTCCGAGGCCATAGAGGTCACCGACGACGCATCACTGATCGAGCGTTACGGGGGGCGGGTCGTCGTCGTCCACGGAACGCGCGCGAACATCAAGCTCACCTACCGCGAGGATTTCGTGATCGCCGAGGCGATGCTGCAGCGAGCCACCGGGTCAGTACGCGAGCCGAACGGGCCTGGGCGGTGATCAGGGTTGGGAGCGGCTTCGACGTGCATGCGTTCGACGACCGTCGTCCCCTCATCATCGGCGGCGTCTTGATCCCGGAGTCGCCGGGTCTGGGAGGTCACAGCGACGCCGACGTCCTGACCCATGCCGTCACCGACGCTCTGTTGGGAGCCGTCCGGTTGGGTGACCTGGGTGCGCTGTATCCGGCAACGGACGAGTGGAGGGATGCGTCGAGTCTTTCGATCCTGGCCGACGCCGTGATGCGAGCTCGGGAGACGGGCTGGCGCGTCGTCAACGTGGATTCGACCGTAATCGCACAACGGCCGAAGCTTGCCGCCTACAAGAATGAGATGGCGGACAACCTCGCCCGTACGCTCGACGTCGAGGTCGGCGACATCTCGGTCAAGGCGACGACCAGCGACGGCTTGGGGTTCACCGGCAGAGGCGAAGGAATCGCCGCACAGGCGGTCGTGTTAGTCGAGCGAAGAGATGAGAACGGAAAGTTAGGCTGAGGCGACGATGATCAAGGTCTACGACTCGAAGCAACGCAAGTTGGTCGCGCTCGAGCCGCGCGACGAGAGCCGCATCGCGATGTACGCCTGTGGTCCGACGGTCTACAACCTCATTCACATAGGCAACGCGCGCACCTTGGTGTGGTACGACATGGTCCGTCGCTACCTGGTCTATCGCGGCTACGACGTCACCTATGTCATGAACTACACGGATGTCGACGACAAGATCATCGAGCGCGCCAACATCGAGGGCATTCCGACCGAGGGCGTCACGCGCAAGTACACGCAGGCGTTCGAAGCCGACATGAGCGCGCTCGGCACCGAGCCGGCGACGCTGATCGTGAGGGCAACCGATCACATCGGGGACATGGTGGTTGCGATCCAAGGGCTCATCGACAAAGACGTTGCCTACGAGGTCGACGGGGACGTTTGGTTCGCGGTCGAGCGTTTCGCCGGCTACGGCGGCTTGTCGGGGCGCAGTCTCGACGACATGCGGGCAGGCGACCGGATCGAACCCAGTGCAGGCAAGCGTAGCCCGCTCGATTTCGCCCTATGGAAGTCGGCTAAAGAGGGTGAGCCGTCGTGGCCGTCACCCTGGGGCGAGGGTCGACCCGGCTGGCACATCGAGTGCTCCGTCATGTCGACGAAGTACCTGGGCATGAGCTTCGATATTCACGGCGGAGGGCTCGACCTCATTTTTCCCCACCACGAGAACGAGCTCGCCCAAGCCGAGGGGCTTCATGGGGGCACCTTCGTGCGCAATTGGGTGCATGCCGGACTGGTCCAGATGGAGTCCGAGAAGATGTCGAAGTCGCTCGGAAACGTGGTCTTAGCGCGCGACGTCATCGCGCACTACGGCGGCGAAGTGGGACGCTATTGGATGCTGGCGTCCTCGCTCCGAAGTCAGGCCGTCTTTTCCGACGACTCGCTCGATGACGCCGCCCGCTCGCTCGAGCGCTGGCGGACCTTCCTCGAAGCCGCTCGTCATGCGCTCGGCGACGAGGCCCCCGCCCCGTCCGGTCGTGCTCAGCGTCCACTTGACGGTCCAGGCCCGGAGGGTGGGGGGGCCGAGTTCATCGCTCGCTTCATTGCTGCGATGGACGACGACTTCAACTCGGCTCAGGCCTTCGCCGCGGTTCACGACCTCGTGAGCGAGGGCAACAGACTCGTCGAGGGCGCTCAAAGAAGAGAAGAGGGAGAACGCAAATCCCTGGCGGGACTGCTCGAAGCTTTTCTCGAGCTCATGGGAGTACTGAACCTCAAGCTCGACGCAAAGGCCGATGATTCGCAACTCGTTGGAGGTCTGGTCGAGTACCTGCTCGAGCTGCGCGAGGCGGCGCGCAAAGAGAAGGCGTTCGAGCGCGCCGACGAGATTCGCTCTCGACTGACGGACCTGGGCGTGGCCATCGACGACACTCCTGCAGGTCCTCGGTGGCGCGTTAGTGGCGCCTCCTAACAGGCGTAGACCCGCCGACGACTCCGCTCTGGTCGCGGGCCGGCGGCCCGTTGTCGAGATGCTTCGGGCCGGCACCGTTCCACAGCGCGTGCTGATCGCTCAGGGCGCGGCCATGAAGGGCCCGCTAAACGAGATCCGCCGCAGGGCGGACGACCTCGGTGTGCCGGTTCGCATGGTGCCCCGCCACGAGATCGACGGTCTGGCTTCGGGCATCAACCACCAGGGTGTCGTTGCAGTGGCGGCGCGCTACCGATACACGCCCCTCGAGACGCTGCTACGGACCGCCTCGCCTGCGCTGCTGTTTCTTGACGGGATCATGGATCCGCACAACCTCGGTTCCCTCTTGCGCAGCGCGGACGGCGCCGGGTTCGACGGGGTCGTCGTCCCGACCCATCGAGCGGTGGGGGTGACCTCGACCGTGCGGCGCATCTCCGCGGGTGCTGCCGAGGTCGTTCCGGTGGCGCGCGTGAACAACCTCGGCGCGGCCATGGACAAGGCGCGCGCGACCGGCGTGTGGTTGCTGGGTCTCGACGCCGAGGGACACAACGACCTGTGGTCGACCAACCTGGCCGAACCCCCCGTCGGGATCGTGTGTGGCTCGGAGGACAAGGGTCTGTCCAAGGGGATCCGCGACCGGTGCGATGAGCTCGTGCGCATTCCCCACACCGGATCGTTGGAGTCCCTCAACGTTGGAGTCGCCGGGGCCGTGGCGATGTTCGAAGTGGCTCGGAGACGGGCCTCATCCGATACGCTCTAGGAGGCTCCACATGCCACGTCGGCGCTTCTCGTGGAGACCGTCACTTGGGGGAGTCATGTCGAGCGAGTCCGGCGCCAACGATAGCGACGAAGCTCTCGTCGAACGCGCTCGAACGGGTGACGACCTCGCCATCGATGCGCTCCTGACTCGCTATCGACACTACGCGCGCGGCAAGGCGCGTTCGTACTTCCTCGCCGGAGGCGACAAAGAGGACGTCGTCCAGGAGGGCATGATCGGGCTCTACAAGGCGATCCGGGACTTCGACCCCGTGCATGAGACGGCCTTTCGCGCTTTCGCCGAGCTGTGCATCACCCGTCAGATCATGACGGCGATCAAGACGGCCACGCGCCAGAAACACCAACCACTGAACTCCTACGTGTCGTTGAACAAGCCGATTGGAGGAGATGAGAGCGACGAGCGCACGCTCGGCGACTCGATTCAGACATCCGAGGTGGCGGATCCGGCCGAACTCGTGATCTCGGCGGAGGAGGTCCAGAACATCAAGGCGACGATGGGACAAGTTCTCTCGGAACTCGAGATCGAGGTCTTGCAGCATTACATCGAGGGCAAGTCCTACCAGCAGATCGCCGACATGCTGGGCCGTCACGTCAAGTCGATCGACAACGCTCTGCAACGCATCAAACGGAAACTCGAAGAGCACATGACAGACCACAAGGCCCTGCCCGCCTAACGACGAGGACAAGGGAGCCGACCGGATACCCTGGGACGTCTACAGGTTCACGCCGGGTTAGCTCAGTCTGGCAGAGCAAAGCATTTGTAATGCTTAGGCCGTCGGTTCGAATCCGACACCCGGCTCGGGGCAACGATCGTCCCGGCGATGGTGACGGAAGTTCGCAACCCTTCTCAAAGGAGAGGTCTTGGGGTCAGAGGTTCTCACCGAGGAAGCCGCGATCGTGGGCGACTCGCCCTGGGCGACTGCTCTGGCTCAGCTCGACGAGGTCGCCGAGCTCATGGGTCTGGCCCCCGGAGTGCACGAGACGCTTCGATCTCCCAAGCGTGCGTTGATCGTTGCGGTCCCGTTCCGTCGCGACGACGGTTCGACCAGGGTCGTCCAGGGCTACCGCGTGCACCACAACGTCACGCGCGGCCCGGCCAAAGGCGGCATCCGCTACTACCCGTCGGTCGACCTCGACGAGGTCAAGGCGCTCGCGATGTGGATGACGTGGAAGTGCGCGATCGTCAACATCCCGTTCGGCGGGGCAAAGGGCGGGGTGTCGATCGATCCCAAGGAGCTCTCCCGCGCCGAGCTCGAGCGTATGACGCGCCGTTACGCGAGCGAGATCCTTCCGCTCATCGGTCCCGAGCGCGACATTCCGGCCCCCGACATGAACACCAACGAGGAGATCATGTCGTGGATCATGGACACCTATTCGATCAATCAGGGTTACTCGGTCCCTGGGGTCGTCACCGGGAAGCCGGTCTCCATCGGCGGCTCCAGGGGGCGTTCGGGCGCGACCAGCCGCGGGGTCATGTACATGGTCTTCGCGACACTCAAGCGGCTTGGGATCCCCGTCGAGGAAGCGTCGATCGCCATCCAGGGTTATGGAAAGGTCGGCGGCTTCGCCGCGCAACTGCTGCATGACTCCGGATGCCGCGTCGTTGCGGTATCCGATGTCGGGGGCGGCCTTTACCGTGAGAAGGGACTCGATCCCGAGGCCATAAATCGTTACAAGCGGGACTCGGGAACGGTCGTCGGGTTCCCGGGGGCCGACGCGCTGAGCAACGACGAACTGGTGGAGGTCGAATGCGACGTGCTCGTCCCCGCGGCCATCGAGGGGGTCATCACCGCCAAGAACGCCGACAAGGTCAAGGCCTCGATCATCGTCGAGGCGGCCAACGGCCCCATCACCTTCGAGGGCGACAAGATCCTCAACGAGCGGGGCATCTTCGTGGTCCCCGACATCCTCGCCAACGCCGGCGGCGTCACGGTGTCCTACTTCGAGTGGGTCCAGGACCTCCAGGCGTATTTCTGGAGCGAGGAGATGATCAACGCCCGCCTCAGAGAGATCATGGAGGCGGCCTTCGACGAGGTCTTCAAGCTGCACGAGTCCAAGGAGCTCACCATGCGCCAGGCCGCCCACTGGATCGGAGTCGGCAGGGTCGCAGAGGCGCACTTGACCCGAGGCCTGTTTCCCTGATCATTCAATCGGGGGTAAATGACATGCCTGTGGTTCATCAGGGCATAGAGTGTGCGGCATGGACGAACTAACTCAGCGAGACATCGAGATCCTCGACTTCGAGCGTTCCTGGTGGAAGCACGCCGGCGTCAAGGAGCAGGCGATCTCCGAACGCTTCGACATGTCTGCGACCCGCTACTACCAGATCCTCAACGAGCTGCTCGAGAATCCGGCGGCGCTGGCGCACGACCCGATCCTGATAAAGCGGCTCAAGCGCTTGCGCAGTTACCGGCAGAAGCAGAGGGTCGCCCGGCTGCTGGGCGCGGAGTACCAGTCGAACCGGAGCTAGGTCGGTGGTTCTAATGCAGGGCTCACCGAGGAGGTAAACGGTGGGGAGGCATTCCTCTCCTCGGCAGTGGCGCTACTACACCTCCATTCTGAAGTACGCCCTGCCCTGGATTCTCGTCGTCGTAGTTGGCGTGTCTTCGGTGTGGGCGGGAGTGAACGCGCTCGGCGATGAGGAGCTCGAGACCCCGGATGTTCCCGTGGCCGAGGAAGACGAACGGCCGAAGCCCAAGGAGAAGCCCGAGCGAGAGCCCGACCCCGTCGAAGACGAAGAGGACAGCTCCGAGGACGAGCCCTCCGAAGGGGAGGAGGAAACCGTCCCGCTCATCACCGAGGGTATGTCGGTCCAGGTCCTCAACGGCACCAACGTGGCCGGCGCCGGCGTCGCCATGGCCGAGCGTCTCGAGGGTCTGGGCTTCCCGGTGGTCAACATCACCTCGGCGATCCCCTACGCCGAGACGACGGTGCTGTGGTCCTACGCCGAGTCGGAGGAGGCCGCCATCAGGCTCGCCGAGCGCTTCGGCTGGCAGGTCAAGCCCAAGCCGGACAACCTGTCCACGACGGTCGCCCTGCACGTCGTGGTGGGAAGCGACGAAACCTAGAGGTCCTCGGACGCGAGCTCGAGATCGAGATTGAGCTCGAAACGGAGCGTCCCCGTGAGAGGCGCGCCGCCGAGGGCTGGCACGACGCGGACCTCGAAGGATCCCTCCGTGGTCGAGTCCGAGCTCCGCAGAAAACCCGATCCGAGATCGAAGGTCGCGTCGGTGGTCGTCGCCGCGGCGCCGGTGAGCTCGGCAGTCCCCTGGGGAAGCGTCGTGGTGTAGCTCAGCGGTCCTTCGCCGGAGTAGTCGATGCGCGCGAAGCTGCCGTCGCCGTCCCGGTCGAGCGATTCGAGCGTACCGAGCGTCTCGACCTGCTGGAACACCGGGCCTACTTGAACCTCCTGGCTGCTCGACCAGGTGTCGCGCAGCCCCACGGGATCGAGCGCGAGCGGGGGCCGGTAGGTTCCGATGAACACGAGCTGGTCAGGATCGAGCGATGCCGCGGGCACGCCGTCGACCGCAACCACCTCGAGCACCTCTCCGCTCGGCCCAACGCGCAGGGTGAAGTTGCGAGTACCGGTACCCGGCGATGGGAGACCCCTCTCGACCACGTCCGTGGGAGTCAGGGAGATGTCCAAGACGGCCCCGTTCTCGTCGCTCGACTCCACGACCTCCGACACCTCGAAGGTCACCTTGTAGGAGCCCTCGCCCCGGCCCCCGATGTCCCAGCTCGAGTGGGCCGTAGCGACCATGGTGTAGTTGAGTTCCTCGCCCGTCTCGTAAAGATATTTGAGATCGACGGTGTCGGGCCGGCACGCAGACAGCGCGAGCAGAGCAAAGACGAGAACGAGTCGTCGAACCATCGACCCAGTCTAAGGACGGCTACTCTTCAACTTATGACGACTGATTTCCGCAGCGTGGTGTCCGTCGCTCCGACCAGCGCCGGAATTTTTCTCGACTTCGATGGAACCCTCTCTCGCATCGTTGAAATGCCCGCCGATGCGCGCCCCGTCGAGGGCGCGCGCGAGGTCCTAAGCGAACTGTCCGAACGCATCGGAGTCGTCGCCCTCGTCTCGGGTCG
>JALZIB010000085.1 GCA_030860505.1 Actinomycetota bacterium | reverse complement strand
CGACGAACTCGAGGGAGGCCGATCCCGTTGAGTCGTCGACCTCGAGGTAGACGTAGCCCAAGACCTCGTCTTCGTCGGAACGCACGAAGCAGGTCTTGGTGTCACCCAGGCCCGCCACCATGCGCGTGCCGGGCAGGTGTGTGTTGGGAAAGAGCTCATCGTGGAGAGTGATCACTGAGTCGTGGTGCTCGGAGGCGATGGGGAGGGCCGCTCCGCGGCCAAGGCCGTCGAGATCGCCCCGGTCGAACCTCAGCACGCGGACGTCCTTGTAGGTCTCGAAACCTAGTGAACGTCCCAGTTCCGCCACGTTGGAGTTGCCGAGATCGAAGAACATCTCGAGTTGCTTCGTGGCGCCGTCGGGGACCAAGCCGAGGCACTGTTCCACCAGCCGTCGCGCGATCTCCTGCCAGCGAGCGTGCTCGACGAGGGGGCCGATGAGGTAAGAGCGATCGAGCTCCTCATCGACGTCCACTGCCATGAAGCCAACCATGTGGCCCTGCTCTCGAGCGATCAGGGCGCGATCGATGGCGCCGTACTCGAGCAGCTCCCCTTTGACTTCGGCGGGTGTGTCGCCGAGGTAGCCGATCCTGTGCTCGGGTCGGATGTTGAGCGGCCCGATGAAGCTCGCTATTGCCTCGAGGTCCTCGCGAGCGGCCCTGTCGTAGACGATCACTACTTGGCGTCGCCGCGTCCGTTGAGACCCGGGTACTCCCGGCCCCCGACGGGAAAGCGCGTCGACAGCCGCCACGCTTCGGCCGACTCGAACCTGTCGCGGTAGTCGCCCATGCCGAGACGACGGCCCTGGGAGCGCGAGGCGCGCCGCCACACCGATACCGCCCGAGCGCGATGCTCCCGCTCGATCAGCTCCTCGAGAGCGGTCGCGACAGCGGCGCGTTCCCCGGGGGTGGGAGTGCCGGAGATCGAGACGATGACTAGGTCATCCGGTTTGTCGAGGTGTTCGGACATCGTTCTCCTAAGTCCGCGGCTCTAGAGCGGGACGTTGCCGTGTTTGCGCTGCGGGATGGTCTCACGCTTGCTGCGAAGCATCTCGAGGCTGGCCAGCAGTCTCACTCGCGTGTCGCGTGGGTCGATGACCGCGTCGACGTAACCTCGTTCGGCCGCCACGTACGGGTTGAGCAGGTGTTCGGAGTAGCTGTCGATCAACTCGGCGCGCTTGGCATCGGGGTCGTCGGCAGAGGTGATGTCCCTGCGGTGGATGATGTTGACGGCCCCCTCGGCCCCCATAACGGCGATCTGTGCCGAAGGCCATGCAACGGAGACGTCGCTGCGGATGTGCTTGGAATTCATGACGACATAGGCGCCGCCGTAGGCCTTGCGCGTGATCACGGTCATGCGCGGGACCGTTGCCTCGCTGAAGGCGTAGAGCAGCTTTGCCCCGTGGCGGATGATGCCGCCATACTCCTGCTCGGTTCCGGGGAGAAAGCCCGGTACGTCGACGAACGTGACGAGCGGGATGTTGAATGCGTCGCAGAAGCGCACGAAGCGGGCGGCTTTGGTCGACGACTCGATGTCGAGGCATCCCGCCAACACCTGGGGCTGGTTTGCGACGATGCCTACCGGTTGCCCGCCCAGCCGGGCGAAGCCCACGATGACGTTTCGAGCCCAGTGAGCATGCACCTCGAAGAACTCGCCGTCGTCGAACACGCTGCCGATCACCTGGTGCATGTCGTATGGCTTGTTGGGCGAGTCGGGGATGAGATCGATCAGCTCGTCACAAAGGCGGCCGGGATCGTCGGTTGGGGGAAAGTACGGAGGAGACTCGAAGTTGTTGGAGGGCAGAAAGCTCAGGAGATAACGGATCTGCTCGAGGCAGTCCTCGTCCGTCTGCGCGACGAAGTGGGCGGAACCCGACTTCGACGCGTGGCTCATGGCGCCGCCAAGCTCCTCCTGCGTGACCTCCTCACCGGTCACCGCCTTGATCACGTCCGGCCCGGTGATGAACATGTGACTCGTCTTGTCGACCATGAAGTTGAAGTCGGTCATCGCCGGCGAGTAGACGGCGCCGCCCGCGCAGGGACCCATGATGGCCGAGATCTGTGGGATGACTCCGGAGCTACGCACGTTGCGGTCGAAGATGTAGCCGTAGCCTGCCAGCGACGCGGGTCCCTCCTGGATACGGGCACCCCCTGAGTCCTTAAGACCGATTACCGGGGCTCCCGTCGCAAGCGCGAGGTCCATGATCTTGCAGATCTTCTCACCCATGACCTCGCCCAGCGACCCGCCGAACACCGTGAAGTCCTCGGCGAAGACGAACACCTTGCGGCCGTCGATGGTGCCCCATCCGGTCACGACCGCATCCGAGTAGGGGCGCTTGTTCTCGATGCCGAAGCCGTAGCTGCGGTGCCGCATGAGCTGGTCGTTCTCGACGAACGAGCCCTTGTCCAGGAGTGCGACGATCCGTTCGCGCGCGGTCAGCTTGCCCCGGTCGTGCTGCCGGGCGATCGCCTGCTCGCCGCCCGCCTCGAGGGCCTGGGCCTTCTTGTCGTCTAGCTGAGCGATGCGATCTTGGATGGCCGCCGTCTGAGCGTCGGCCACAACGTTGTCAACGGCTTGGAGGTCCTTTTCGTCGGTCGTCATGGACCACACAATATCCGCCGCTCCAGGGCAGGGGAGGGCCAGCCGGGGGCGAACTTCATCTCTATGTGGATCGGGCGGCTGCGGCGCGAGATGAAAGAGCTCAATCGGGAGGTCGAGCGGGCGGCGACGGAAGAGGAGCGGGCCGGCTTCGAGCTCACTCGTTCGACGCGTGACTTCACTCGACGGGCCCGCGCCGTCGCCGACGACAAGCTGGCGTTTTCCGCCACTCTCATGCGCGCGGGCGAGGTGGGGGCTGCGAATCGCCTGCTCGAGGACCTCGAACGGGACGTGCGCGTCGAGGAAGCAGCACTCACGGAGCAGGTCAACGACGTCAAGGTGGCGACTGCCGCCAGACGAGCCAACATGACCCGCCTGCGATTGGCTCGAACTCTTGCGGCCGCGATGCTGTCGGCGGGTCTGCTCGCGTTTTCCGCCGCGGGTATGGCCGTGGCCTCGTTTCTAGCGGACCTCGAAGAGGGACGGGGAGGCGGCGCCTCGGGCCGATCTTCCGTGACGGCCCTCGCCCTCTCGGAGTTGGGCGTCGAGAACGCGAGAGGCATCACGACGATCCGCCTGCCGGACGGAACCAGGTTGAAACTGAATGAGCACCAGGTCCGCACCCTCGAGAACCTCACTGCCGACGGCGATCTGGGTCGCAGGGAGCTCGAACGACTGTTGCTCGACATCGTCGGCCCCGAGATCGCGGGGCAGCTTGCGGACGTTCTCGTGGGTCTTGCGCAGGAGGTCACTCGCGCCACCGGAGAGGTCACCGACCGAGCCGGCGGAGCACCGGCCTCCGCTACCGAGGAGCTTGAGTCCGCCGCCCCGAGCGCCGGCGCGGGGGCCAAGCATGTCGGATCAAGGGCCAAGCATGTCGGATCAAGGGCCAAGCACGTTGGATCCAAGCCCAAGGGCGCGGCGGACGAGCCCTCTCCCAAGGCATCGGAGCACGGCGGCGGGGAAGCGGTCGAGGAGCCCAAGGAGCCGGCCGAGGAACACGCCGAGGAGCCGGACGGCGGCGGCGACATCATCGACACGCCGCTCGACGGAGGGACGCCGGGTCAGCCCGAAGGTCACAACGACCAAGAGCCGGCGCTTCCCTGAACCCTCCGGCGTGAGCCGGGCTACCCTGATCTGAAGGCGCCGTCGCCGTGCCCGTCGAACCGGCCGACGAGGCCGTGCTGCGGAATCCGGACGACCCCCTTCTCCGCGGTGACGGCCCCGAGCCTGAACCCCTCATGGCCGTTCAGGGCGAGAGCTGCGAGCGCCGCTTCTGCGTGCTCCTCCGGGGTGATGACGACCATACCCACTCCCATGTTGAAGACCCGGAACATCTCTGCGGCCGCGATCTCGCCTCGTTGTCCGATTAGTTCGAAGATCGGTTGTGGCTCGGGCAAAGACTCGAGCGCGTAGCCGACCTTGGCTTCGAGGCGCAAGAGGTTGGCGAAGCCGTCACCCGTGATGTGCGACAGCCCGCGCGTGTCGATGCCGGCCTCCCACAAACTCGTGATCGCCCCGACGTAGATCGCGGTCGGCTCGAGGAGCTCATCGCCCAGACTTCGGCCGAGCTCTTCAACATGGTCGTCGAGTCCGATGCCTGCATCGTTCATGAGCACGCGCCGTGCGAGCGTGTAACCGTTCGAGTGCAGTCCCGAGGATCTCAGCCCGAGGATGGCATCGCCGTCCCTGACGGCGCGCCCCAGGATCAAGTCGTTGGGATGCAGGGTGCCGACGGCCGTTCCGACGAGGTCGAAGGCGGTGGCGTCACCCGGCGTCCGGCCATCGGAGCCGATGACCTCGGGCAACTGTGCGACCTCGCCGCCGGGCACTGCGATCCCGGCCTCCTTTGCGGCCGCTCCCAGCCCGGCGAGCAGGGCGTCGGTTCGACTGGCATCGAGTTGGTTGACGCCGAGATAGTCGACCATCGCCAGTGGACGGGCCCCGACGCAGACGAGGTCGTTGACGTTCATGGCGACGCAGTCGAAGGCGATGGTGTCGTAGCGGCCCAGAGCCGAGGCCACCACCGTTTTGGAGCCGACGCCGTCGGTGCACATGGCGAGCGCCAGGTCCGGCGTCAGCTCGATGACGCTTGCGTAGTGACCGAACTCGGTGAGCACCCTGCCGTTGCCGGGGAATGCGAAAGTGGGCCTCAGGTGTCTCTGCACCGCGCTAAGAGCGTCCGCCTGACCCCTCACGCCGGCCTCTTCGTATCGTTGGGCCTTCACGCCAATCACTCTAGGGGAAACCTCAAGCGGCCGCCGTAAGTCTCCCGGTTGAACCTCCTTTGGGTCATCCGGCGGGCGACGGGCTGTTGAGGAGCGCGGCGTTGGCGTGGAGTGGAACGCTGCGAGCGACCGACGCCCTGGCTCGTTACGGTGGCGAGGAGTTCGCGCTCCTGCTGCCGGGCTCTTCCTTGGATGCCGCCGCGACTGTCCTCGGCAGGCTACGCGCGATCACGCCCGAGGGCGTCACCCTATCCGCCGGTCTTGCACAGGCCGAGGTCAACGAGACCGC
>JALZIB010000093.1 GCA_030860505.1 Actinomycetota bacterium | reverse complement strand
GCCCAGGCGCCCGGGCGACCGCCGAGGCCGCCGGGGTGACTCACGCGAGAAGCCCCAGGGCCCAGCGGAACACGGTGACGATTCCGACGATCACGAAGAGGACGCCGAAGAGGACGGCGGGACCCACATACCAGTCCATCTGGTGGCCCAGTGGGTCTTCTTCCGCCTCGGACTCCGATCCGAGCTTGATGACGAGCTCCGAACCCGAGGGCTGCTTGAAATGGAGGTGCTCGCGCTTACCCTCGACGATGTCCGCGAGGCCCTGCATGAGGTCGATCATCTCCTGCGCGTCTACCGTCAGGGTCGCTTCGTCGACCGAGTCACCGTTGCGATCTTTGATCTTCATGGAGGTATTCTCCCGCACATGCCGGCCGACCTGAGGCTCCTCGACGACGACCAGAAAGCCCTCGTAGGGCTCGTGCGCGAGTTCTGCGCGGGGGAGGTCGTTCCCGCGCTGTCCGCCTACGAAGCCGCCGGCGAGGATCCGCTGCCGTTATACGAGAAGCTCGCCGAGCTCGGCCTCGCCGGGGTGCCGTTCCCCGAGGAGTTCGGGGGCGGGGGCCAGCCCTATTCGACCTACCTCCTGGTCGTCGAGGAGCTCGCCTACCACTACCTCTCCCTTGCAGTCGGCCTTTCGGTCCACACGCTGTGCGCCTTCGCCGTCAACGAGTTCGGCGACGACGAGCAGCGCAAGGAGGTTCTCGGCAAACTTGCGACGGGGGAGTGGTTCGGCGCCTACTCGCTGTCCGAGTCGGGCGCAGGCTCCGATGCGGCGGCGCTGTCGACAAAGGCGGTGCGCGCCGGCGGCTCCTACCGGGTCAATGGAGGCAAACTCTGGTGTACGCGCGGCAACGAGGCCGACGTCGTCCTGCTCATGGCGAGGACGGGGGAGTCGGGGTCCAAGGGAATCTCGACTTTCCTGGTCGAGAAAGGAACGCCGGGCTTCGCGGGGGCCAAGAAGGAAGACAAGATGGGCTGGCGCTCGTCGCCGACCTGGCAGCTCACCTTCGACGATGCGGAGGTCCCGGCGTCCCGCCGCCTCGGCGACGAAGGTATGGGCTTTCGCATCGCACTGGCATCACTCGACTCGGGGCGTCTCGGCATGGCCGCCTGCGCCATCGGCCTCGCCCAAGCCGCCCTCGACGCCGCTCTGAGTTTCACGAGCGAGCGCGCGCAGTTCGGCAGGCCGGTCAACGCCAATGAGGGTGTGCAGTTCATGCTCGCCGACATGTCCACACAGATCGAGGCCGGCCGGCGCCTCTACCGCCACGCCGCCGCACTGCGAGACGCGGGCGAGGACTACGGTCTGCAGGCGGCCCAGGCCAAACTCTTCTGCACCGACATCGCCATGAAGGTGACCATCGACGCCGTCCAGCTTCACGGCGGCTACGGCTACGTCACCGAGTATCCCGCCGAGCGCTTCATGCGGGACGCGAAGGGACTTCAGATCGTCGAGGGCACGAACCAAATCCAGCGCTACGTGATCGGCCGGCACCTGACCAAGCCGTGAGTGGTTACTGCGGCGGCCGTCCGTCGACCTCGACCGAGATGCCGTCGCCGTCGAACGAGAAGTGGTCGCGCACCTTGAGTGCGTTCTCCAGAGGCTCGGGATAGAACCAGACCGCGTCGTCCCGACGTCGTCCCCCCACATTCAGGCTCCGATACGAGGCCGTGCCCTTGTAGGGGCAGACCATCTGAGAGGTGCTGGGCTCGAGCACATCTATGCGGACGTCTTCGGCGGGGAGGTAGAAGCGGTTCGGAAGGCCGGTCTCCGATAGCAGCTTCGCGTTCGTGCTGTCCGCAACAACCTCGCCATCGACCGCGATCCGCACGCGGCGAGAGGTCGCCCGCACGTCGACCCGGTGATAGGGGTCACGCAAATGTCCCTCGACCTTCTCGTCCTCGTCGAACCACTCGTCGAGCGAGTCCCAGTAAAAGGAGAGGTGGCCCTTGAGCCAGTTCGCCGGCTCGAACGGACTCTGGTAGCTCCAGGCGGCGTTGGCGGCGACCCTCCCCCCGGAGCACACCGACCAATAGGAAGCGTCCCCCTTGAAGGGGCAATGGGTCGAGTGGTCGGTGGCCTCGAGCAGGTCCCAACTCACGTCGCTCTCCGGAACGTAGAGCCTCGGCAGGAGACCGGTCTCGTGCAGCAACCTGCCGTCTTGAGTGTCGAGCACGACCGTGCCGTCGAAGAGACCGCGCACCCGCCTTGGGAAGTCGTCGAATAGCAGGCGGTGCTGCGGTCCCTGGATGACGTAGTTCCCCTCGTGCGGGTCGCCAGAGAGGGGGCCGTGCGACATCGTCAAGCTCATGAGATCCTCCTGAAATGGCGCCCGCAATAGAAGGCCGCGTGATCGGGTCACATACGCTGAGGGGCACTTACCCGCGTCGGGACCCGCCGAAAAGCAGGGCGAAGGTCAGTCCGGCATCCTCGCCCGCTGCGGAGCACAATCGGGCCTCATCGTGTCCGTTCAGGACCTCCCGAAGAGCGGAGCGTTACTGCGCCTCTGTTGTGGCGGGCACCATCGGGCGGCGTTCGAAGGGCTCGGACAGAACGATCGTCGAGCGGGTCGTGACCTCGAGCTTGGCCCGCAGCGCATCGAGCAGCTCCTCGAGGGCCTGGGTCGTGGGCGCCCGCACCACGAGCACGTAGGAGTTGTCCCCGGCCACCGAGTAGCACGACTCGACCAGGGCGAACTCGGCAACCTTTCCCGGGATGTCCGGGGGAGAGGCGGGCTGGAGAGCGAGGCTCACGAAGGCCGTGATGGGCAGGCCGACGGCGCCGAAGTTCAGATCGGCCCTGTAGCCGCGCACGACACCCTGGCGCTCGAGCTTGCGGATGCGGTCGTGGACGCTCGAGGCCGCGAGGCCGACCCGCTCGCCGATCTCGGCGTAGGTGAGCCGGGAATCGACCTCGAGCAGCGCCAGGATCCGGCGTCCCTTCTCGTCCATGACTTCGTCCCCTCTTCTCTTGTGCCGAAGGATATTCCGTTTTCTAAGGCTTTTACCTAACAGCATTAGGGTATAGGCTGCAAGAGCACGCATCCGTTCCGTTGGACACCACCGGTTCGAGATCCGAAATCACGACCAGCGAGGAAGCTGCCAGCGATGACGACCGCCACCGCCACGCCCGTGCCGCTCAGCCGGCGAGCCCTGCGCGCCCACGCCGCAGCCCAGCCCTACCCCTATCCACCGCAGCGCGACTTCGTCGAGCCCGAGTGGCGCCGTCTCCCCGGCTACGCAGGCGTAACCGAGGCCGAGTGGCTTAGCGCCAAGTGGCAGCGCCAGCACACGGTCAAGAACCTCGACCAACTGCTCAAGGTCTACGGCGAGCTCATCCCGGTGGACCTCGTCGAGTCGATCAAGCGGGACCAGGCCGAGCGAGCGACAATGTCGATGCTCGTTCCGCCGCAGATGCTCAACACCATGGACGAGACCGACCTCTGGCGAGACCCCATCCGGCGCTACATGATCCCGGCCTTCGCCGACCGGCACCCGGCCTGGCCGAGCCACCCCCTGGCCGAGCGCGACAGTCTGCACGAGGCAGACATGTGGGCCGTCGAGGGCCTGACGCATCGCTATCCCACGAAAGTGCTCGCCGAGTTGCTCTCGACCTGCCCTCAGTATTGCGGGCACTGCACGCGCATGGACCTCGTCGGCAACAACGTCCCGCAGGTGATCAAGTACCGCTTCGAGATGAAACAGAAGGAACGCTACGCGGCGATTCTCGACTACCTCAGGGCGACGCCTTCCGTGCGCGACGTGGTCGTGTCTGGCGGCGACATCGCCAACCTTCCCATCGGCCATCTCGTCGACTTCATCTCCGACATGCTCGACATCGAGAACATCCGCGACATCCGTCTCGCCACCAAGGGCCTGATGGGGCTGCCGCAGCACTTCCTACAGGACAACGTGCTGACCGGGCTCGAGACCATCGCGCTCAAGGCCGTCGATCGCGGTGTGGACCTCGCGGTGCATACGCACGTCAACCACGCCAACAACCTGACGCCGCTGGTGGCGAAGGTCGTCACCAAGCTGCACGCCATGGGCTTTCGTGACGTGCGCAACCAGGGCGTCCTCATGCGCGGAGTCAACGACAGCCAGGCCGACCTGCTCGATCTCTGTTTCACGTTGCTCGATCACGCCAAGGTCATGCCCTACTACTTCTACATGTGCGACATGATCCCGAACTCCGAACACTGGCGGCTATCCGTCGACGAGGCGCAGAAGCTCCAGCACTCGATCATGGGCTACATGCCCGGCTTCGCGACGCCGCGCATCGTCTGCGACGTCCCTTACGTGGGCAAGCGCTGGGTCCATCAGGTCGACGAGTACGACCACATCAACGGCATCTCGTACTGGACCAAGAACTACCGCACGGGCATCGAGTTCGATGATCCCGATGCGCTCGTCAAGCGCCACGAGTACTACGATCCGATCTACATGCTTCCACCGGAGGGCCAGGATTACTGGCGACAGCGCACCACCGAAGCAGTGACGGCCTAAGCGCCGGTCCTGTGGAGCGCTTTGGAACGCACCGCTCGGTCGAGCCGGCAGGCGTGTTGCCGCAACAAGCCCGACGACTCGACGCGCGCTCGCCGCTGATCGCGGACGAGGTCGCCATCGACGTCGACTATCTCAACATCGACTCCGTGTCGTGGCGACAGATTCGCAGCGCCTGCGACGACGATGCAGAACGCATGAGCGGCCACATCGCCGCCATCGTTCAAGACGCGGGAAAGATGCACAACCCGGACACCGGGTCCGGTGGAATGCTTGTGGGCACCGTCAGCGAACTCGGTGCGCACCGCGTCGAACCGCCGGTTGGGACGCGAATAGCGACGCTCGTGTCGTTGACCCTGACGCCGCTTGTGATCGACGAGATCGTGGCGCTCGACCCAACTTCCGAGAAGGTCAAGATCAGAGGGCGGGCGATCCTGTTCGGCTCCGGCATCTACGCCGAGGTTCCCGACGACCTGACCGACGAGGTCACGCTCGGCGTGCTCGACGTCGCCGGTGCGCCGGCGTGGGCCGCGCGCCTGGTGAAACCGCGCATGCGGGTCGCCGTCATCGGCGCGGGAGGCAAGTCCGGCATGCTGGTCGCCGCACAAGCCAGGCGCAACGTGGGAGAAGAGGGGCAGGTAGTGGGACTGTGCTGGCCACCCGACACCGAGGCAGCGGCCGCGGATGCGGGGGCCGAAACCGTGGTCGTCGACTGCACCGACTCGCTGGCGACCTCAGCCGCGGTCATCGAGGCGTTCGAGGGCCGCCTCGCGGATCTCGTATTCGTGTGCGCCAACGCGCCGGGGTGTGAGGGCGGTGCGATCCTGTCGTGCGAGGACGACGGGCGCATAGTCTTCTTTTCGATGGCGACCTCGTTCACCTCGGCCGCGCTCGTCGCGGAGGG
>JALZIB010000086.1 GCA_030860505.1 Actinomycetota bacterium | reverse complement strand
ACCCATCCTGGCCTCCTTTCGCCAGCCGACCTACGATGTGACCAGCGGGAGGACACGCAGGCGTCGGGTCAGGTCACCCTTCTATCAAGTCACTTCCGCTAGTCCGGTCCCGGCCGGAGGGACGAGTCAGGTCAGAGGTCAGTGGCCTACGCTGCTGGTCACGACTTGCGAAAACGGAGTCACCTCCGGCCGGTTACCGGAAACTCTCCTGGAGGAGGAGGGTCCACAGCCGGATTGTCACGCCTGCGAAGACACTGGTTAGCACAGCGCACAGCGCCCGAGTCCTTTTAATCCGGCGGGCAGGGTTCGAGTCCCTGGGGGCCCACCAGTAAGGTGCCCACCAGTAAGTGCCACTGCATCGCCTTCTAGCTGCGGAAAACAAGAATCAAGGCAACGCACAGCGCTACTGAGCCTGCAGCCATTAGTCGTCGGTCTATGGGCGAGTGGATGAGTTCCCGTCACAGCCACGCCGATGGATTGCGCGCGCAGACCTGGTCAGTGACGCGCTACTTCTAGTTTCAGGCCGTGAACAGCCGTGACTATGACGCTCTCGCCGACGCCGGCGTCACCGTCGAGGCAGCGTGCGCTCCACAACTGACCCCGGACTTTGACCTGGCCGGACGGGCGGCAATCGGACACGACCAGACCTCGCTCGCCGACCATGGTCTCGGCCCCGGTGATCGAGCGCCGTTTGCGCCAGCGCAGCCAAATGAAGATCTCGATTGCCTCGAACACCAGCAGAGCTCCGATCGCCGCGACACGAAACCCACCATCGAGAAGAATCACCGCAAGGATTATGCCGATCGTGGTCACGGCGTCAAGAGATCAATGCTCGCGCTCGCGCGAACGCGGCACCAACCGATAACCGACGTTGCGGATCGTCCCGATGAGGGCCTCATGTTCTGGTCCGAGTTTGGCTCGCAGTCGACGGATGTGTACGTCGACGGTGCGCGTGCCCCCGTAGTAGTCGTAACCCCAGACCTCGCGCAACAACATGTCACGATCGCACACTCGCCCTGGTCGCTGAGCGAGGAACTTCAGCAACTCGAACTCCTTGTAAGTGAGGTCGAGCGGACTTCCGTGCACGTAGACCTGGTAGTTCTCCGGGTTGACGGTCAGGTCGCCGACCTTCAGAACGGTCGCTTCATCCGCCCGCCCAGTGCGCCGGGCGATCATCACGAGCCGTGCTTCGATCTCGTCCATGGACGCGCTCTGGATTGCAAAGTCATCTGCGCCGAACTCGAAGCGAAAGCGGCTCATGCCCCCTTGGTCGACGACGACCAGCATCGGAGGGAGGCCGGCCTCCCACGCGAGGGTCAGGCGCTTGACCGCTTGCTCGCCCGCATCGATGTCGCCCACGCCGTCGATCACGACCAGGTCGGGGTGGATCGGGATGAGATCCTGAGGTTCGGTCGTCTTGAGAGGTCGGCGCACGACCTTGTATCCCGTGGTGGGGAACTCGGGTACGAGGTCACGAAGGTCCTCGACCTGGTCGGAGAGGAACAGCAGGGTCGACGCCATCCACCTATGTTGACCCACCTCACGGTCGTGCGCCACGCTCCCGGCGGGACTCTTAGGGTTTCCACCGATTGGTGATCGGAAGGCGCCGGTCGCGCCCGAAGGACTTGACCGTCACCTTGGGACCGGGCGCGGCTTGGCGGCGCTTGTATTCGGCCCGGTCGACCAGCGTGATCACCTCACGCACGATGTCCTCGTCGAGACCGGCGACGACCATCTCTTCGAGACCCTCGTCTCGTTCGATGTAGGCCTCGAGGATGGCGTCCAGCACCTCGTAGGAGGGGAGCGAGTCCTCGTCTTTTTGGTCGGGCCTGAGTTCGGCGGAGGGTGCTTTGGCGAGGATGTTCTCGGGAATCACGGGCGAGATCGAGTTGCGCCAGCGGCACAGCGCGTAGACCTCGTGTTTGAAGAGATCCCGTATGAGCGAGAAGCCGCCGGCCATGTCGCCGTAGAGCGTTGCGTAGCCGACCGCCCCCTCGGACTTGTTGCCGGTCGCAATGACGAGGTGCCCGTAACGATTCGAGATGGTCATGAGCAGCGTCCCTCGGATGCGGGCCTGCAGGTTCTCCTCGGCGAGACCCGGTTCGACCTCACCGAAGGCACTTTCCAGTCCGTCGAGAAACGAGCGGTAGGTTGACTTGATCGGAATCGTCACGAGATTGATCCTGAGGTTGACGCCCAGTGATCGGGCGTCGTCGAGAGAGTGTGACGAGGAGAATTCGCTCGGCATCGCAACGCCCAGCACCCTCTTGGGGCCGAGTGCGTCGACACAGATCGTCGCGACGAGAGCCGAGTCGACCCCACCGGACAGGCCGAACGTCACCTTCTCGAAACCGTTCTTCCTTACGTAGTCCCGCAACGCAAGGCCCAGGGCGCCGTAGACCTCCTCGGCCTCGACCAACTGCTCCGTTATCGTCGGCGACAGCGCGCCGGTTGGAGACTCCCTCAGCGCAAGTGAAATCTGATCGATCGACGCGGCGTGCGCGTTGCGTTGCTCTCCGAGCGGCACGTCCACGATCTCGAGTCGTTCTTCGAACTGGGGCGCACGCGCGACCAAGTTGCCCTGCGGATCCATGACCAGGGAGCCGCCGTCGAAGACGAGCTCGTCCTGGCCCCCGACCGAGTTGACATAGACGATGGATGCACCCGATCGTCGCGCCCGCTGGCCAAGCATCGTTGCCCGCTCGTCGAGCTTCCCCTTGTGAAACGGCGACGCGTTGATGTTCAGCACGATCTGCGCGCCGGCGTCACCCTGAGCGATTGCGGGACCGACCGGCGACCAGATGTCCTCGCATACACAGACCCCGAGGACCGCGCCCCCGGTATCGATCAGCGTGTGGCGCTCGCCGGGCTCGAAGTAGCGCCGCTCGTCGAAGACACCGTAGTTGGGAAGCAAGTGCTTTCGATAGACCGCCGCAATCCGTCCGCTCTGGCAGATGGCTGCGGCGTTGTAGAGATGTTTGCCGTCGGAGTCGACGAAGCCGAGCACGGCAAGCACATCGCCGGTGTGAGATGCGACGGACTCGAGTGCGCGCCGGTTGGCCGCGACGAAACCGGACTTCAGGACGAGGTCCTCGGGCGGATAACCCGTGAGCGCAAGCTCTGGTAGGACGACCACCTGCGCTCCGCGAGCCGTGCTCTCGTGGATCGCATCGATTGAGCGCGCGGCATTGCCGTCGATGTCTCCGACCGTGAAGTTCAGCTGACCGAGAGCGATGCGAATCACGCCATCATCCTACGAGAGAGGCCGATAGTTAACGCCCCTGAAACGCGTCGAGCGTAGGCTTCGAGTCATGGAGAGACAACGGGACTACGTGCTGCGAACGGTAGAGGAGCGGAGGATTCGTCTGGTGTGGTTGTGGTTCACCGACGTCCTCGGATTCTTGAAGTCGTTTGCCGTGACCTCCGAGGAGCTCGAGCAGGCCTTCGACGAGGGCATCGGCTTCGATGGTTCAGCCATCGAGGGCTTCGCGCGCGTCCAGGAATCGGACATGCTCGCCCGCCCCGACGCGTCCACCTTTCAGATCATGCCATCGAGCGACGACCGCTCGGACGGTGGTGTAGCAAGGATGTTCTGCGACGTCCACTCACCCGACGGACGCCCCTACTGGGGTGATCCGCGCTACGTGTTGAGACGCAACCTCGAGAAGGCGTCGGAGCGGGGATTCACCTTCTACGTTCATCCGGAGATGGAGTTCTTCTTGTTCAAGAGCATCGAGGACCCCACTCCCGTGGACGCGGGCGGATACTTCGACCTCACCCCCCTAGATGTCGCCCAGGATCTACGGCGCGACACGATCAACGTTCTCGAGCAGATGGGCATCCCGGTCGAGTTCAGTCATCACGAGGTCGCGCCCGGTCAGCACGAGATCGACCTTCGTCACGCCGACGCGCTCACGATGGCGGACTCCGTCATGACTTACCGGCTCATCGTCAAGGAGATGGCGGCCAAGAGGGATATGTACGCGACCTTCATGCCCAAGCCGTCGACGGACCTGCCGGGCTCCGGCATGCACACGCATCTCTCCTTGTTCGAGGGTGACCAGAACGCGTTCTACGACTCGTCGGACGAGTATCACCTCAGTAAGGTCGGCAAGGCCTTCATCGCGGGTGTCCTCCATCACGCGCGAGAGATCACCCTGGTCACGAACCAGTGGGTCAATTCCTACAAGCGGCTCGTAACCGGACGGGGATATCCCGTGCCCGAGGCACCGACCTACGTCTGCTGGGGCCGGCACAACCGCTCCGCCCTGGTGCGCGTGCCGATGTACAAACCTCGCAAAGAGCAATCCACGCGCGTCGAGTTTCGGTCTCCCGATCCCGCCTGCAACCCGTACCTGTCGTTCTCGGTCATCTTGGCGGCGGGCCTCAAGGGCATTGACGAGGGTTACGACCTTCCACCCGAAGCGACGGACAACATCTACGAGATGCACGATTCCGAACGCAGGGCGCGCGGCATCACGCAACTTCCCGACGATCTCTACGAGGCGCTACGTGAGATGGAAGGGTCGGAGTTGGTGGCCGAGGCGCTCGGCGAGCAGACCTTCGAGTACCTCCTGCGCAACAAGAGAGCCGAGTGGAACCAGTACAAGAGCTACGTGAGTCCTTACGAAGTGGATCGCTACCTCCCGATCCTGTAGAGAGGCAGTCCTTCTCCTCCCCACCCGACTTCAGACCCACCGGCGACGGGTCGATAGTCACCAACAAGGACTGAGTCAGCAACGGATGGCGGTCTACCCTTAAGCCGCTCGTCGGGAGGTACCGTGGCGGACCGTTTCGTCGCCGCAGTGAGGTCATGGCTGGAGAGATCTGCGATTTCGCAGGCAGACACCCATGCCCGTACACCAACGGGTGAGTCCACTTCTGTCGTGATGCTGAAGACTCTCAAGCTGCTCTACTGGGCCGGCCTGTCGCTCGGCCTCGTCATGGTCGCCCTTCCCCATCCCGGAAAGCTCGACCGGCTCGTTATCCTGGCCCTTGCCCTCGTCTCGTTGATCATGACGGTGGTCTTCAACTCACTGGGCGAGCGCCTTCCCCCGTGGGCCTTCCCGCTCTTCCAAGCGATAGGAACGCTTCTTGTGTCCGCGGCCGTCTTGGTAGGTGAGGACTTCGTCTTCTTCTATCTGTGGATCCTGTGCTACTCGGCCTACTTCTTTTCTCTGCGCATGGTCATCCTTCAAGGGGTCCTGGTGGCCGTTTGCTACGGCGCGGTGCTTGCCTACCGGGCGCCCGACACGGCCTCGCTGAGTCGTTGGGCAGTGCTGGTAGGCACGTTGGTAGTCCTCGCAACGATGGTTCGCATGCTGTCTGAGCGGCTGCGCCGTATGTTTGACACCTTGCACTCCGCCGAGACGAGATATCGCGAGGTCATCGAGGGAGTCCCGGCAGTGGTGTACGAGTGCGACCCCGAGCCGGATGGTGCCTGGGGCTACATCAGCCCGAAGATCGAGTCGTTACTGGGGTTTACGGCAGAGGAGTGGACCTCGGATGGCGGGATCTGGCTCCGTCAACTGCATCCCGAGGATCGTCAAGCCGTATTGGCAGAGGATGAGGTCTGCTGGAGTGGTTCAGCAGACTCTTCTTACACCGAATACCGCATGATCACCAAGGACGGCCGATCCGTGTGGATCGCCGATGACGCCGTCATCAGTTTCGACGAGGGGCGTCGCTCCCACTGGCGCGGCGTGCTGACCGACATCTCTCAGCGAAAGCTGCTGGAGGAGCAACTGACCCACCAGGCTTTCTATGACGCGTTGACGGGGCTCGCCAACCGGGCGCTTCTCCTCGAGCGCATCGATCACGCGCTCAAGCGCATCCAGCGAAGTGGCGACCGTGTCGGGCTGCTGCTGTTGGATCTCGATGATTTCAAGACGGTCAACGACAGTCTCGGTCATGTGGCCGGAGATGAGCTATTGCGGGAGGTCGCCGTCCGGCTCCGGGACGCGGTGAGGGAGGTCGACACCGTCGCCCGGCTCGGCGGTGACGAGTTCGCGGTTCTCATCGAGGACTTCGAGAACCTCGATAGCGCAACTGTTGTTGCGTCTCGCATCATCGAGGCATTGAAGGCGCCCTTCTCCGTCTTGGGGGTCGAGTGCTCGGTGTACGGGAGCATCGGTATCGCCATGGGATCCGCTAACGGCCGCAACGCGGAGGAATTGGTACGTAACGCCGACGTCGCCATGTACCTGGCCAAAGGCGAAGGCAAGGGTCGATTCGAGATCTTCGAAGCTCACATGCACGAGGCTGCGGTGCACCGACTTCAGCTCAAGGTCGAACTTCAGCGAGCGGTCGACCAGTGTGAATTCTCGGTTCACTACCAGCCGATCATCGACCTCGAACACAACCGGATCACGGGAGCGGAAGCCTTGGTGCGCTGGATGCACCCTGAGAGAGGTGTCATTTCTCCGGCGGAGTTCATTCCGCTTGCCGAGGAAACGGGGCTCATCGTTCCTCTCGGACGGTGGGTGCTGGAGCAGGCCACGATGCAGGCGAGAGACTGGCAGCTCCGCTTCGGCCAGAGTCCCTCGTTACGCATGAGCGTCAACGTTTCTGCGCGTCAACTCCAGCACCTGGGATTCGTTGAGGAGGTTCGACGCACTCTCGATGCGTCGGGACTCAGCCCCGAGTGTCTGGTTCTGGAGATCACCGAGAGCACGCTCATGGCCGACGGCGACGGGGCTGTGGGTCGCTTATCCGAGCTGAAGTCGCTCGGCGTCGAGCTGGCCATCGACGATTTCGGGACGGGCTATTCGTCGCTGAACTATTTGGCTCGCTTCCCCATCGATGAGCTCAAGATCGACAGATCATTCGTGCAGCCGATGGCCGACGGAGAAGGAGCTGAGCTGACGCAGGCGATCGTTCGGCTCGGGCATTCTCTCGAGTTGCGACTGGTTGCCGAGGGTATCGAGGGACCGCGCCAGCTGCAGATGCTGCGTGACCTCGGCTGCCACTACGGGCAGGGTTACCTGTTCTCGCGTCCGGTTACGCCCAGTGAGCTCGAGGCACACTTCATCTCGACGGCGGGCTCTAAGACGTCGCCTAGCCTCTGAGCCGAGGGATACGTACGCCGCCGCGAAAACGGGGGCCGTAGAAGTTCTTGTCGTAGACCGACGAAATGGTCACCTTCCCCGCCCCCGAGGATGCATGAACGAACCGACCCTTCTCGAGGTACATGCCGACGTGACCGACCTTCGCGCTCGTGGTCTTGAAGAACACGAGATCGCCTCTCTTCAAACGCGCCCGCTTGTGGACGCGCTTGTAACTGGCGCGCTTCCCGAGTTTGTACTGCAGCATGGAACTGTGCGGCAGAGTCGTGAATTTCTTGAAGGTCCAACGCGTGAATCCCGAGCAGTCGAAACCGCCTCGAGGAGATGCGCCCCCGTAGCGGTACTTGGTGCCGAGTTCGCTCTTTGCGCGCTTCGTGAGATGTCTTTCGGCGTCCTCGGCTTTCCCTGCATTCGCCGTAGAGGAGGGCGCGACCAGAGAGGCGGTGCACGCAATCGTCAGCGTGACGAGAAGCTTCTTCAACATCTAGTGGACCGCCGCGTAAGTAGCCGACGCATTCGAGCGCCCCTGCATCGCCGATGACTGCGTACCT
>JALZIB010000035.1 GCA_030860505.1 Actinomycetota bacterium | reverse complement strand
GCACACCTGCGGAAGCGCTCGAGCTCGGCCAGAGCCTGGCCCCCGACGTCGCGATCATCGACTTGGAGCTTTCTCCCAACTGCGCGCTCGTGACTCTCCTGCACGAGACCTCGCCGGAGACTCGCATCGTCGTGTTGGGGGATCGCGATCAGGGAACCCCACGGGGGCTCGTGGATGCGCTCGCTTCCGGGGCAGTCGGTGCCATTTTCAGGGACGAGATGTCCTCACACGACTTGATCCGCGCCCTCCGCTCTTCTTCCTCTGCCCGCCCGGTCGTGGCCGCCGAGGCAGCCGGCGTGCTCTTAGGCTCCTATGTGGACGCTCTTTCCGAGAAGCTCAAGAGGGATCACTCGACGATCCATGCTCTGGCCGCGGCGGTGGAGGCCAGGGATGCCGGGACCGGTCAGCACCTGAGGCGCGTGACGGACCTCGCCCTCCGCTGCATGAGCGAGATCGACGAGGGCCTTTCCCTCAACGAGGAGGTTCGCTATGGATTCACGCTGCACGATGTCGGCAAGATCGGGGTTCCCGACCACATTCTATGCAAGCCGGGTCCTCTCACGAGCGACGAATGGGCGGTGATGAGGACCCATCCAGAACTTGGGGTCAAGATCGTCGAGCCGATTGGCTTCAGCAATGCGACCATGGGGATCATTCTGCATCACCATGAGCGCTGGAACGGGTCCGGCTACCCGCACGGCCTGAAGGGTTTGGAGATCCCGCTCGCGGCCCGCACCTTCGCGGTTACGGACGCCTACGACGCGATGACCTCCGATCGCCCCTACCGAGCGGCTATGAGCGAAGAGGAGGCGATACGTATCATCTTGGACGAACGCAGCGCAGCTTTCGACCCGGACATCGTCGATGTTTTCCTCGGTCTGTTTATGTAGGTTGGTTGGTATGAAGACGACAAACCGCGCGAAAGAGTTAAACGGGGGGCAAGTCTCCATGTCCCATGTGGGTTTCGAGCAGGAGTTGTCCAAGATCACGGGCGTGCGAAACGTGCGCGTTGTCGGAGGCGCGCGTCCATCGGAAATACATGTCGTTGCGGGCAAAGCCCGGTCCCCCAAACAGATCGTGCGAGACGTCCAATCCCTGGCCGTGGCCGGATTCGGCGTGAGCATCGACCACCGCATCGTTTCCGTAGTGCAGATCGACGAGGACTCGGTCGGCCAGAGTTCCCCCAGATCTCGGCTCGCACGCGGCCCCCAGCCCGGCCGGCCGCTCGTCGAGTCGGTGCAGACGAGCGTCGAGGGCGCCAGCAGAACGATCCGAGTCCTCCTCGGTTGGCCCGAGGGCGTTCGCAGCGAAGGGAGCGCCAGCGCGGGAACCTCGCGCGAGCTCCAGGCGCGCGCCGCGATGGAAGCGACGGTCGAGGCGCTTGCCCCCGCCCTCGCGGTGCGATCGATGCGTATCGAGATCGAGCACGCCTTCGTTCAAGCCATGGGCCGAGACGAGGCCGTCGTCGTGAAAGCGACCGTCTACGAAGGCGACGAAGCGACTGGTGTGACGGGGGCGGTCCTCGTCGATGACGAGGTCGCGAGCGCCGGCGTGCGCGCCCTGCTGCACGCCATCAACCGGAAGCTTCGCCCGCCGGCTCCGGTCCCCGCCTAGTCTGCGCGTACGCTAGGACTGCGATCCCGGCCGCGAGGACGAGGTCGCCGAGCGACAGGATGCCCACTCCGGGGAGCGGGATGACGTCGCCCAGAAAGACCAGCCTGGTGCCATCGTCGGCGACCTCGTGCTTCAGCGCTCCGGAGATCTCGAGGTTCTCGACCCCGAGATGGCGCGCCGCCTCCGGCGAGACGGGCATGGCCCCGTTCGATGAGATAACCGCGAGATTCAGCACGAGTCCCAGCGCCGCTATGACGATTCCAGGGAGCGAACGGTTGACCACGAGCCAGCTCAACACCAGCATGTTGGAGCCGATCAGGACTCCGAGCGCCGGCCCGTCGGTCATCCACTCCGGAGACCACAAGCCGAAGACGATCTGCAATCCCAGTCCCGCGATCAGCAGGGGGCTCGCACGAAACTTCGTGCTGGCCAAGCGCTCCAGCGAGCCGCCGCGCAGCAGACCTGCCAAGACGGCCCCGACCGCGAGCAGAACGACTAGCTGCAAAGGTCGGCCGGTCGTTCGGTGATCATCCCTTCAGAATACGAGGAGCGTGTTGCGTTCTCGGTAGCATGACCGGCCATGAAGAAGGTGATGTTCGTGGCCAATCCTTACGCCGGCTCCGTCTCGACGCGCGTCAAGGAGGTCATCATCAAGGCGCTCGAGGCCGACTTCAAGCTCGAGGTCGAGCTGACGAGCGCCCGACACCACGCGATCGAGCTGGCCCGGGATGCGGTCGACCGGGACTTCGACGCGGTCGTCGCCTTCGGAGGGGACGGCACGATCAACGAAACCGCTCAGGGACTCGTGGGCACCGAGGTCCCGCTCGGAGTCTTGCCCGGTGGCTCTACCAACGTCATGGCGCGGGCTTTGGGCGTGCCGCGTGACCCGGTCGAGGCCACTGCTTTCGTCGCTTCGCACCTCAAGACGGGCACCAGCCGTCGCATCAACGTCGCCAAACTGAACCACCGCTACTTCATGTTCAGCGCGGGCATGGGGCTCGACGCCGAGGTCGTGCGCCGGGTCGAGGCCGACCCCGAGGGCAAACGAAGAAACCACGAGTCCCTGTTCGTCCGCAACGTGCTCAAGGTCGGGCTGACCCAGTACCGGGGCGTCGAGCCAATGATCTCTATGAGCGTGGATGAGTCCGAACCGGTCAGGTCGATCACCGCCATCACCTGCAACGCGGCTCCGTTCACCTACTACAAGCAGTGGCCCGTCGACATCTGCCCGACCGCGCGCCTCGACGGCGGGCTCGACGTCTGGGGCATCTCTCGCCTCCGAACGCACACGATTCCCAGGCTCGCCTATTCCTTCTTCGTCACCCGCTCGCACACGCGCTGGCGCACGAGCTCCTACCACCACGACGCCACGACGGTGCGACTGCGAGCCGACAAGCCGATGCCGGTTCAGGTAGACGGAGACTTCGTGGGCCACCTCGACTCAGCCGACATCGTCACCATCCCGAACGCCCTGAGCCTCTTGATCTGAGAGGTCCTCGACGGTCGCGGGGCTTCAACCCTCCCAGCCGCCTTGCTTGGACTCAAGACCAGAGCGAGTGACCGACTGAGAGCGCTCATCGCCTAGGCTCTAGCGGAGTATCGATTTGTCAATCAGAGGTGATTTCTCGGTATGACCATGCCTACTCGCGACCAGGTCGTCGCTCTGCTCGGGGAGATCCACGACCCCGAGCTCCATCGCGGGCTGAACGAGCTTCACATGGTCAGGGGACTGACCGTCGAGGGCTACAGGATCGCGGTGACCGTTGCCCTGACCGTGCCCAACTCGGCCTCGCGCCCCTACTACCTCGAGGTCATTCCCGCCAAGATCCGCAACGCCTTCCCCGACGCTGAGGTCAAGGTTGATTTCGCGGCGATGAGCGAGGAGGAACGTCAGGCGCTGAGCGAGTCCATGCGCAAGGACAGCCCGGCCCCCATGGCCGGCAGTGACTCCAAGACCCAGGTCATCGCGATCGGGTCGGGCAAGGGCGGCGTCGGGAAGTCGACGACCTCGGTGAACCTCGCCGCGTCCCTCGCGAAGTCCGGACACAGCGTCGGGCTGCTCGACGCCGACGTCTGGGGGTTCTCGGTCCCCCGCATGCTCGGCATCTATGAGAAGCCCGCGGTGCTCGGGGACCTGATCGTGCCCCCCGAGATGTTCGGCGTAAAGGTCGTGTCGATCGGGCTGTTCACGAGCGAAGACAACCCCGTGATGTGGCGAGGGCCGATGCTGCACAAGGCATTGCAGCAGTTCCTCGAGGACGTTCACTGGGACGACCCCGACTACCTGCTGCTGGACCTGCCGCCCGGAACCGGCGACGTCGCGATGTCGATCGCCCAGTTCGTTCCCGGCGCGGCGATGATCACCGTCACGACGCCGCAGGCCGTCGCCGAGAAGGTCGCGCAGCGGGCCGCGTTCATGGCCGAGAAGACGGGACTGAAGCCGGCGGGCGTCATCGAGAACATGAGCTACTTCACCTGCGACCACGGAACTCGCTACGAGTTGTTCGGGCGGGGCGGCGGCGCCAAGCTCGCAGAGCGTTTGAAGGTCCCGCTGATCGGGACTATCCCGCTCGACCCGACGCTCATGGAGTTCGCCGACAAGGGCGCCCCGATCGTCCTGCAGGCCCCCGACTCCGAGGTCGCCCAGGCGTACGATCGCGCCGCCAAGGAAATGAGCAACCTGATCCCGCCCAAGCCGAAGGCGAAGAAGCGCATCTCGCTCCCGCTCTCCGGAGGCCACTGACGCCGTTAGCCCAGGCTCAAGAGCACCCGGTTGGCGATTTCCACGATGTTCCGCGCCGCCCTCACCGCGCCGGTCGCTTGAGTCTTCGTTAGCCTGATCGGGTCGTATTCGGCCCGGGTCTTGAGAGGAATCAAGCGAGCGAGTTGCTTAGAGGCTTCGGCGCCATCTTGGCCTGTTTCGGAGAGAAACTTGACGGCGCGGGAGTGATCCTTGGCCGCAAGTCGGGACCCCTGGCGCGCACCCGAGATCGCATCAGCAGCATTGATGCCCGCGTGAACGGCGAGGCTTGTTGCGGCGTTGTAACGTCCGTTCTCGAGATTCTCTTCGGCTGCCTCCAGGTACTCCTCGGCCTTGAGCGCGTACATCCTTGCCTCTGCTGCGGTGACCTTCCTGGTGGACGGATCCTTAGGCATCGTGGCCGGCCAGCTCCTCGAGAGTTCTGCCGGTGAGGACCACGCCGTCCCGGCGCATCGCGTTCCAGGGTGGTCGCCCGGATGTCAGGAGCTCGGCGATCTCGGCTTCGGAGGCCTCGATTATGTTCACTGAGTTTCCGGCGCGTTCCTCCGTCAGAGCAACCCACGACTGAAGGCCTTCGATCCAGGCGTCATCATCTTCGGCCACCGACATTGGACGCACGAAGAGGACATCGAGATCGCTCTCGGCCGACGCCTCATGTCTGGTCAAGGAACCGAACACCGTCACGTTGGTCGGAGGGGGATGAGCAAGAGCCGACGCGCTTTCTTGCATCTCCCGCAGCAGCGCCGTCCTGATCTGTGCGAGCTCTATTACCAGGCCGCCCACCAAGCTTTCTCGGTGGAGTCTAAAGAGCGCTGAGGGAGGGGCCTCGGTTCGTTCTACGACACCCAATTTCCCCAGCCGGGGGAGCACCCGCGACGCCTGACTAGGGTGGACCTTCGCCAGGTCCGCAAGAGTTCGGAGGTTCAGCCACCGGTCGGTTCGAGCCAAGACTCCGAGAAGCCGACCTTGGGCGCCCGGGATGAGGGCCTCGACGGGGCGAATCAAGTCCATAAGAGTCGAGCCTAGGGCCTTGGCATCATTTATGCAACAGTTGTTGCATAAATACTATGTATAGGGCGTAGATCGCATCGGCTCAGTCGTGGGGAGGAGCACCGCGCGGTCAGCCGAAGGATCCTGCCCAGCAACGCTTGGTAACCGCCTCTGCCGGCCGCTCGTTCCGACCTCTGCGCTTGAGCCCCCGAATTCGGGGGTTAGAGACGCTGAGATCGGGTTCAGGGGGGGAGGGTGGGCCTCGCGCCGTCGCCGCGGTGGGACAATGAGCGACGGACATGGAGATCGACTCGAGGTGCTCGGGTCGCATGGAGGAGGAGATGTCGTCGGTGGTGACTGCCACGCAGCACTCGCTCGAGATCGTCGACCGCATCGGCGGGAGCGTGGACGCGGTCGGGGCCACCGAGCGGGCCGCATCCCTGTCCAAGCGGTCGATCAAGAAGGACTCCAAGGCCTGGGCCCTCGAGCTCGCCCTGCGCTGCTGCGACCTCACGACGCTCGAGGGCTCGGACTCCCCGGGCAAGATACGCCAGCTTGCGTCGAAGGCGATTCGTCCGGCCCCCGGTGATTCCTCGATTCCCTCTGTCGCTGCGCTGTGCATCTACCCACGCCTCGTGGCTGTTGCGGCCGAGACCCTAAAGGGGTCCGGAGTTCACCTCGCTTCCGTGGCCACGTCCTTTCCCTCCGGGCAGGCGACGCTCGAGGCTCGCCTTGCGGAGATCAAGCAGGCGGTCGCCGACGGCGCCGATGAAATCGACCTCGTCATCAGCCGCGGCGCCTTCCTCGCGGGAGACGAGGACACGATCTTCGAAGAGGTCGCGGCCTCGGTCGAGGCGGCGGGCGAGGCGCACGTCAAGACCATCCTCGAGACCGGCGAGCTCGGGAGTTACGACCGCATTCGGCGCGCCTCGCTGATCGCGATGGCGGCGGGCTCTCACTTCATCAAGACCTCGACCGGAAAGATCGGCGAGAGCGCAACCCTGCCGAGCGCGCTCGTCATGGCCGAGGCGATCAGGGACTTCGCAGAGCTCACCGGCAGGGAGGTCGGGCTCAAGGTCGCGGGCGGCATCCGCGCCTCGAAGGACACGGTTCGCTATCTCGTCATCGTGCACGAGACCCTCGGCGATGACTGGCTCACTCCCGATCGCTTTCGCATCGGCGCTTCGTCTGTCGTCAACGACATCCTGATGCAGATCGACTTCCTGCGAACCGGCAGGTACTCAGATCCCGACCGCTACACGCTCGACTGACAAGGACTCATGAGATGGCTAAGTGGGACTACGCAGCAGCCCCCGAGTCGACCGAGATCGTCGACGTCCGGGACACCTACGGGCTGTTCATCGGCGGCCAGTTCGTCGAGCCGACCTCGAACGATTACTTCAAGACGATCAATCCGGCCACCGAAGAGGTGCTGGCGGCCATTCCGATCGCCGGCGATACGGACATCGACAATGCGGTGCGCGCGGCGCGCAAGGCGTTCAAGAAGTGGGCGGCGCTGTCCGGTGGTGAACGGGCCAAGTACATCTTCCGCATCGCGCGCATCCTCCAGGAACGGGCGCGTGAGCTCGCGGTGCTCGAGTCAATGAACGGGGGCAAGCCGATCAAGGAGTCGCGCGACGTCGACGTGCCTCTGGTAGCGGCGCACTTCTTTTACTACGCGGGCTGGGCGGACAAGCTCGACTACGCCTTCCCCGGCCGGCGCGCCGAGCCGCTCGGTGTCTGCGCTCAGATCATCCCCTGGAACTTTCCGCTGCTGATGCTGTCGTGGAAGATCGCACCCGCGCTCGCCGGCGGGAACACGGTGGTGCTCAAGCCGGCGGAGACCACGCCGCTTACCGCGTTGCTGTTCGCTGATATTTGCCGGCAGGCCGGGCTTCCTCCCGGCGTCGTCAATATCGTCACGGGGGCGGGGCCAACGGGCCAGGCACTGGTTCGTCACGACGACGTCGACAAGGTCGCGTTCACCGGGTCGACCGAGGTCGGCAAGGAGATTCAGCGAGCCGTCGCCGGCACGGACAAGAAGCTGACGCTCGAGCTCGGGGGCAAGGCCGCCAACATCATCTTCGACGACGCTCCCCTCGACCAGGCGGTCGAGGGCATCGTCAACGGGATCTTCTTCAACCAGGGCCATGTCTGCTGTGCGGGGTCGCGTCTGCTCGTGCAGGAGTCGATCGCGGAGCGCCTGATCGGCAAGCTCAAACAACGACTCGCCACGCTGCGGCTCGGCGACCCGCTCGACAAGAACACCGACATCGGCGCGATCAACTCGCGCGATCAGCTCGAGAAGATTCGCAAGCTGGTCGGAATCGGCGTCGAGGAGGGGGCCGAGCTCTACCAGCCCGCCTGCGACATCCCCGAGCGAGGCTTCTTCTTTCCTCCCACGGTTTTCACCGGCGTGAGCCAGAGTCATCGCATCGCTCAGGAGGAGATCTTCGGGCCGGTTCTCTCGGTCATGACCTTCCGAACCCCGGCCGAGGCCGTGACCAAGGCGAACAACACGCCCTTCGGTTTGAGCGCCGGGGTGTGGACCGAGAAGGGAAGCCGCATCCTGTGGATGGCCGACCGTTTGCAGGCCGGAGTCGTGTGGGCCAACACCTTCAACCGTTTCGACCCGACGAGCCCCTTCGGCGGTTACAAGGAGTCCGGCTTCGGCCGCGAGGGCGGACGCCACGGCCTCGAGGCCTACCTTCGCCTGAAGGAGACCACCTAAGCGATGGCGGAGAGATTGATCGTGCGCAAGACCTACAAGCTCTTTCTCGGCGGTGACTTTCCGCGCTCCGAGTCGGGCCGCTCCTACGAGATCTCCGATCCCAAGGGGGCCTTCCTCGCCAACGCGTCACGGGCCTCACGCAAGGACCTGCGCGACGCGGTCAAGGGGGCGCGCGCCGCGTGGAGCAAGTGGTCGGGTGCAACGGCCTACAACCGAGGCCAGGTGCTCTATCGCATCGCGGAGATGATGGAGACGCGGCGAGACGAGTTGGTGGCGGAGGTCGGCGCGGCCGAAGGCAAGAGAGGCGCGATCGCACAGGTCGACGACGCCATCGATACGTGGGTCTGGTACGCGGGGCTGGCCGATAAGCTGACTCAGATCATGGGAGGGCTCAACCCCGTGGCCGGTCCCTACTTCAACATCACCGTCCCCGAGCCCACCGGCGTGTGCGGCATCGTCGCGCCTCGGACACCTTCGCTGGCGGGCATCGCCGCCCGGATCGCACCGGCTCTGTGCGGAGGCAACGTTGTTATCGCGCTGGCGAGCGAGCCCCACCCACTGCCGGCCATCACGATGGCTGAGTGCATGGCGACCTCGGATGTGCCGAAGGGGGTAGTCAGCATCCTCACCGGACACACCGCGGAGTTGACGCCGTGGCTGGCGGGCCACGGGGACGTCGATGCGCTCGACATCACCGGCGTGCCTCTCGACCTGCGCGCGGACGTGGAACGGGCAGGCGCCGAAAACGTCAAGCGCATCGTCAAGGGCAACGGTACCCGCAGCCCCTACGAGGCGACGGCCTTCATGGAGATGAAGACCGTGTGGCATCCGAAAGGCGCATAGGGGCAGTCTTTTCGCCCGCAGAACCGGAGGACATTGCTGGTCGGGGCACTACACTGAGCGTCATGGCGAACCCACTGATCAACGATGGCCCCATTCCGTTCGTGGCGCACGGCGCCATCGAATACGTTGCCGGTGTCGCGTTCATAGCGGCTCCTCTGTTGCTCGACTACGAGTCGGGGGCCGCGGTAGCGGCCTCGGTCGTGGTGGGCATCGTTATCCTGCTAGTGGCGGCGACCACGGACGGCCCCACGAGTCTGGTCAACGCCCTCACGATCTCGGTGCACGTGGTGCTCGACTACGTTCTCGCCTTGTTCCTCATCGCGACCCCGTTCGCCTTCGGATTCGTGGGCGAGACGGCCCCCACTGTTTTCTTCATTGCGCTCGGAGTGGTGCACCTCTTGTTGACGATCGGAACCCGCTTCGTCGACGTCCCGGTTAGCACCAAGCCGCAACGCCGGTAGCTGTGTCGCGCCAAGGGCGGCCCTTCGGAGCGCCCTTGAGCCTTGGGGTTAAGAACCGTCGGTCGGTGCTAGTCGTCGCTCTCGGCACTGAAGCTCTCGGCACTGAAGCTCTCGGCGCTGTAGCCGCCACCACCCGCGGCCTGGCCGCCGTTCGAGGCGCTCCTGCTGGCCTTGCTCGTTGAGTCTTTGCTCCTCGAGTTCTTGCTCTTGTCGCCGGGTCCGGACTTCGAGTCCCGTGACTTTCCGGTGTTGGTTCCATCGGCCGATACGGAGTCGTCCTTGGACTTTCCGTTGCGCGACTTCGAATCGTCGTCGTCATCGTCGTCCTTTGCGACGAGGTCGTCTCCGTCCTCGTCCTGACGGGTGACACCATCGTCGACTCGAATCGCCTGCACGTCCTCCGGCTCGGTGGCACTTGTCACGATCGTCGAAACACCGCCGAGGCCGAGGATCACGGCGAGTGCTGCAACTGCTGCGCCTCCCAGATTCATCCCTTCCTCCTTCGCTAGGCAATCTCCGTGTCTGGCTATGACGATAGGCAGTGGGAGTGAGAGGCTTATGAGCGAACCGTGAGAGAGGTCTCATATTGACGGCCCGCAACTAGCATCACGAGGAATCGCTGTGCGACGGTTTTCCGGCACTACGACGAGGTCTTGAAAGGGAAGGCTATGCGTGGTTGGGATCGCTTTCCGTCCGCTCCATAACAGCATCGTCTCCGCTTGAGCTTTCGGGTGCCACGTCGGCATAAACCGCGTCGAATATTCTGGGGGCGTAATAGAGCCGGCCGCGTGGTTTTCCCGTCACCTCGACTAGCACTTCCATATTTACCAGGGCATCTATGGCCTTTTGCGCGGTGGGAAAGGTCGTCCCCAACTGGTCTACGAGGGAAGAGGCCGTAACGTAAGGAGACTTGAATAATGATTCGGCCAGCCTGACCACGGTCACCGATTTCTTCTGTGAGAGAAGCTGATCACGTAGCTGCTGCTGCAGATCGACAAGCCTGACCGTTCGCTCCTCAGCGTCACGCGCGCTCTCGGCGACACCGGCTAGGAAGAAACGAAACCATCCTTCGAAGTCTCCGGTCTGGCTCGCGTTGAGGAGATGGCCATAGTAGGCGGAGCGATTCCGTTCGAAGTAGGCCGACAAGTAGAGAAGAGGTTTGTCGAGCACGTCTCTATCGAAGAGCACCAATGGAATCAAGAGTCTTCCTACTCGGCCGTTCCCATCCAGAAACGGATGGATCACCTCGAACTGGTAGTGAGCCATGGCGACCTGAATCAGCAATGGGATGTGGCCACGGAAGTTCAGGAACCGCTCTAGGTCGTTCAGTGCCGGCGTCATCGCCTCAACAGGAGGCGGCACGAAAGTTGCATCTCTAAGGCTGCATCCGGGGGGACCAATCCAGTTCGTGGTCCTGAACTCTCCTGGCGTCTGAAGTTCCCCTCTGACGCCCCTCATGAGGATCCCGTGGAGCTCTCGAATCAATCGAAGGGCGAGTGGAAAGTCTTCTCGGAGCCGAGAGAGCCCATGGTCGAGGGCCCCGACATAGTTGGCAACTTCCGCGACGTCCCCCGGTCCACTTTTTATGGAGCCCTCAGCCTCATATCGAAGCAGGTCGGACACCGTTGCCTCCGTGCCCTCAATTCTCGAGCTGAGTACCGCTTCGAGACGAACATGAGGGCCGATGAGCAGCTGGGGATTAGGCAGAAGCCTGCCTACTCCTGCCAGACGGTGCAGCTTGGCGGTTGCCTCGTCAAGGCTTGCGACGGTTTCGGATGAGATGTGAATTTCGCGAGGCAAGGGACTGGGGAAGAACGCCAGGTGCCCATCCAGGGCAGTCCTGATCTCCCCCCTACTGGTTGAGGAAAACGCCGATGCGTCCATCAGATGCTTCTCCTAAAGAAAGCTATAGGAAGCCGAGGGCCTATTAAACCAGAATGGCATTATCTTTAATAGCGGGGGCCCTTATTGAAGCTCTCTATGACAAGAACCGGGTTGAGGTTCAGTCAGTTGAGACCGGCGAGCACTCCAGCGAGGAGACGTTCGAGCCGCGCCTGGGCTTTGCGTCCGGCCTCGGCGACCTCGTCGTGGCTCAGCGGTGCCGGAGAGATTCCCGCGGCGAGGTTGGTCACGACCGAGATCCCGAGCACGCGCGCTCCTAGATAGCGAGCGGAGATTGCCTCGAGCACGGTCGACATGCCCACCAGCGACGCGCCGAGCGCGCGCAGCATACGCACCTCGGCCGGAGTCTCGTAGGTCGGGCCCATGAGTCCCGCGTAGACGCCCTCCTTCAGATCGCCGTCGACCGCATGGGCGAGTGACCGCAGCTTCTTGTCGTAGACCTCCGAGAGATCGAGGAAGCGCGGCCCCCGTCCGTCGTGAGGACCTATCAGAGGGTTGGTCCCCGTGAGGTTGAGGTGATCGCTGATGAGACAGGGGGCGCCGACCTCGAGGTCGGGATCGATGCCGCCCGCCGCGTTGGTGAGGATGACGATGCCACACCCCTCCTCGACGACCTGCTGGATCGCGTGCGTGGTGACCCGGGCGCTGTGTCCCTCGTACATGTGGACTCGCCCCGCGAACGCAGCCACCGGCACGCCCGAGACCTCGCCCGCGTAGAGCGCTCCCTCGTGACCCTCGATGGCCGAGGTCGTCAGGCCCTCGATCTCCCCGTAGGGCCTGGGCCGACCGCCGACGAGCGACTTGGCGAGCGCGCTGAGGCCCGATCCGAGCACGATCGCGACGCGCGGCGTGAAGCCGATCGCGTCGCTGATCGGCCCAGTCACGCGCGGATCCTCTCGATGATCAACGGTTGGGGTTCCGTGGCCTCGTCCGCGATGATGATTCCGCCTTCGAGCGCGCTGAGAGCGGGAGCGATGCGGCTCGGGTCGTCGGTGTGCAGTTCGAGCACCGGCTCGCCCTCTTCGACTTGGTCGCCCGGCTTCTTGAGGCACACGACGCCCGCGCTCGCGCTCACGGGGTCCTCCTTGCGCGCGCGTCCGGCCCCCAGGCGCCACGCTGCGATTCCGACCGCGCGCGCATCCAGTTTCGCCAGCGCTCCCGAGCGTGCCGCGGTGACGTTCGTCCGCTCCGAGGCCTCGGGGATGGCGGCGTCTGGATCGCCGTCCTGAGCGGTGACCATCTCCCGCCACTTGGCGAGCGCAGAGCCGTCGGCGATGGTCGCGGCGGAGTCGGCGTCGACGCCGGCGAGCTCGAGCATCTCGCGCGCGAGGGCGAGCGTGACCTCCATGAGGTCGTCGGGGCCCCGGCCCTGTAGCGCTGCGACCGCCTCGGTCACCTCGAGGCCGTTTCCCGCGCTCAGGCCCAGGGGCGTGTCCATGTTGGTCAGCAGAGCCGAGGTTCGCACTCCGTGCGCCTCGCCGAGAGAGACCATGGTCTCTGCGAGCTCGCGCGCCATCGCCAGGTCGGGGAGGAAGGCGCCGGAGCCGACCTTGACGTCCAGCACGAGCGCGTCGGTCCCCTCGGCGATCTTCTTGGACATGATCGACGACGCGATCAACGGTATGGATTCAACCGTTCCCGTGACGTCGCGCAGCGCGTAGAGCCTCTTGTCGGCGGGCGCGAGCCCCGGCCCCGCCGCGCAGATCACCGCCCCGACGTCGTTGAGGATGCGAAGCATCTCTTGAGGCGAGAGATCGACCCGGTATCCATTGATCGCCTCGAGCTTGTCGAGCGTCCCTCCTGTGTGTCCCAGCCCTCGTCCCGACAACATCGGGTCGGCCGCGCCGCACGCCGCAATCATGGGGGCCAGTGGCAGGCTGACCTTGTCGCCTACTCCTCCGGTCGAGTGCTTGTCGACGGTGGGCGCGCCGATCGAGGAGAGGTCCATGCGCTCGCCGGATTCGATCATGGCCGCGGTCCAGGTCGCTAGCTCGTCCGGGTCCATGCCGCGCCACACTATGGCCATGAGCAGCGCCGACGCCTGGTAGTCGGCGACGGAACCATCAGTGTAAGAGTCGATGAACCATTTGATCTGTTGGCCGGTCAAACGCCGGCCGTCGCGTTTGGCGCGTATGAGGTCGACGACGTCCATTACCTACTCTGCCTTCGGCCCTCGAGCTCCGCCGTGTCGAAGGCCCCGGGGAGGACCGCGCCGACGGTCGTGATGCCGCCCGGCGCGTCGAGCGCACAGTCGGGTCCTCCGTGCTCGAGGAGGAGCTGGCGACAGCGTCCACAGGGAGTTAGTTGCTCGCCGTCGTCCGCCACGACCGACACCGCCACCAGGCGCCCGCCACCCGAGGAATGCAGGTTGGAGACCAGCCCGCACTCGGCGCACAGCGTCAGACCGTAGGACGCGTTTTCGACGTTGCAGCCCGTGACGATCCGACCGTCGTCCACGAGGCCGGCCGCGCCGACGCCGAGACCCGAATAGCCCGCGTAGGCCTTGTGAGCGACGGCGCGCGCTGCCTCCCGGAGAGCAAGCCAGTTGACTTCAGACACGACTCACTCCTTGATGTAGAGCCGGCCGTCGGCGGCCGGAGGCCGCGCTCTGCCTACGACACCCGCGACCACAAGGATGGTCGCGATGTAAGGAGCCATGAGGAGGAACTCCGAGGCGATCGGAACCTGGAGGATGGCCAGCTTGTTCTGGAGCGAGTCGGCGAAGCCGAAGACGAGCGCCGCGCCGAACGCGCCGATGGGATTCCAACGCCCGAAGATCATGGCGGCGAGCGCGATGAAGCCGCGCCCCCCGGTCATGTTCTCGTCGAACCGACCGACCGAGCCGAGTGTGAAGTAGGAGCCGGCGAGACCGGCCACCGCGCCCCCGAGCATGACGTTGCGATAGCGGACGCCGAGGACCTTGATCCCGACCGTGTCCGCCGCCTTCGGATGCTCACCAACCGCCCGGACTCGCAGTCCCCAGCGCGAGCGGAACAGCGCGACGTTGATGAAGATCACGAGGGCGAACATCAGGTAGACGAAGATGTTGTTGGCGAACAGGAGCGGACCAACGATAGGAATCTCGCTGAGCAGAGGGATCTCGATCACGGGGAACCGGCCCGGGCTGTTCAGGTTCTGGTAGCGGGACAGGATCTGCGCCGAGAGGTAGCTCGTGAGTCCCAGGGCGAGAATGTTGATCACGGTCCCGCCGACGATCTGATCGACGCGGTAACGAATCGACAACACCCCGAGCAGCGCCCCGAGCAGCGCCCCCGAGCCGATGCCGAGCAGGAGCCCGATCCAGGTGCTGCCCGCCGCGCTGCCGACGATCGCTCCCGTGAAGGCGGCCGTCAGCATCATGCCCTCGATCGCGATGTTGATGACTCCCGAGCGCTCGCAAAGCAGCCCGGCCAGAGCACCAAGCGTGATCGGCACTGAGCGCAGCAGCGTGGACTGGAGCATCCCGACCATGTTGAGCGAGTCGTCGCGCGCGGCCCAGATGAGAAAGGCGAGAATGAAGCAGCCGACGACGACGCCGAGGACGAGGTAGGTGCGCTGCCCGAAGCCGCGCGTAAGTTGGATGGCGCCGAGGAACGCACAGACTGCGGCGAGCAGGAGCGCGCTCTCGCGTGACGGCAGCACCAGAGCAGGTAGCTCGGTTGCCGCACTGCGCCCGTTGAGCCCGAAGCTGGAGCTGAGCCCTCCTTCTGTCCCGAACCCGAACCACCATGCCGAGGCCAGACCCAGCAACATGAAGACGATGCCCATGACGCGCGCGCGGCGGATGGATACCCTGCTCGTTGCGGGAGCAGCGGCGACGGTGCTCATGACGCCCAGCTCTTCGTGAAGGTGTCGGTCTCGACCGCCCCCCTCGCCCTGATCCTGTAGATCTCGCGCACCAGCGCGGGGGCCGCGACGAACATGATGATAAGCGCTTGGATGACCACAATGATGTCGACTCCCACCGCCGCGGTTCCCTGCATCACCAGCGACCCGGCGCGCAGCGCGCCGAACAACAACGCCGCCAGTACGACGCCGAGCGGATGCGTTCGCCCGAGAAGCGCCAGCGCGATCGCGTCGAAACCGTAGTTAAGGAACCCCGGAGACATGCTGTAGGTAACTCCCAGGAGGTTGGCCGCACCCGCGAGACCGGACAATCCTCCCGCGAAGGCCATGACCAACACGTACGCGCCGGCGACGCTCATGCCCGCGTATGCCGCCGCGTGTGGGTTTGCGCCGACGGCGCGGAAGCGGAAGCCGATGGTCGTGCGGAACAGGAGGTACCAGACGAGCACCGCCATGACCAGCGCGAGGACGATGCCCCAGTTGACCCTGTAGTCACCGAAGCTCGGAAGACGAGCGGACTCGGCGACCTCCTTCGAGAGCGGATCCGAACGCCCCGGGCGTTGAAAGATCGGAGTCTTCAGAAAGAACGTGAGCAAGTTGAGGGCGATGAAGTTCAGCATGATCGTCGTGATGACCTCGTGCGCGCCGGTCTTGGCCTTGAGGAAACCCGGGATGGCGCCCCACGCCGCACCTCCGATGAACCCGGCGATCAGGGCGAGCGGGAGATGGAGCGCGAGCGGGAGATCGAACGTGAAGCCCACGTAGGACGCCGCAAGGAGCCCACCGATGATCTGACCCTCGGCCCCGATGTTGAACAGACCCGCACGAAAGGCGAGCGCGACGGAGAGACCGGCAAGGATCAGCGGCGTGGACGCGACCAGCGTCTCGCTGATCGCAGTCGGATTTCCAAAGGCCCCTCGAAAGAGCGCACCGTAGGCGGTGCCGACGAGCTCCCACGACATGCTCAGGGCGGCGCCGGGGTTGCGCCCGAATGACGTCCAGGCGCGCGCCACTTCCGGGTTGGTGAAGATCATCACGATCGCGCCGACGACCAGGGCGCTGAACAACGCGAGCAGCGGGATGAGGATTCCCTCTACGACAAGAGACCTTCCCTTTCGGGGAGGCTCTTCGACCTTCTTTTCCTCTGCGGGTGGCGCCTCGGTCTTCATACCCGACGAGACTCCTCGGCCGGAGGCGTTGGAGTAGGACTCGGTGCCGCGGCGTCGGCCGCTTCCTTCGACCCGGCCATGCACAAGCCGACGCGCTCGCGCGTCGCCTCGGCTCGATCGATCACGTCGATGATCGTTCCGTCGTACATCACGACGATGCGGTCGCCGAGAGCAAGCACTTCATCGAGCTCGGAAGAAACGATGAGGACCGCCGCGCCCTCATCGCGCTTGGCCACGATCTGGCCGTGTATGTACTGGATCGACCCGACGTCGAGTCCGCGCGTCGGTTGCGCCGCGATAAGGAGGTTGTTCGAGTGCGAGAACTCTCTCGCAACGATCACCTTTTGCTGATTGCCGCCCGACAGGGCCGAGGCGGCCACCTCGATCGACGGAGTGCGCACGTCGTACTCGGAGACGAGTTTGGTCGCGCTCGCATCGATCGCGTCTCGGTTCATGACCAGGCCCTTGGAGTAAGGCGCGCTGTGGTAGCTGTTCAAGATGAGGTTGTCCTTAATGGGGAACGAGGTGATGAGACCGTCCTCTTGGCGGTCCTCAGGAACGTGAGCCATGCCCATCGCGAACAGCCGTCTCGGCGAAGCACCGGTGACGTTCTTTCCACCAAGAGTGACGCGGCCGCGCTCGACCGGCCTCATTCCTGTGATGGCCTCGATCAGCTCCGTTTGACCGTTCCCCTGGACCCCGGCGACCGCAAGGATCTCGCCGCTTCGGACCTCGAAGTCGACGCCCTTGACGGCTCTTTGCATGCGGTCGTCCAGTACCTCGAGGTCGCTCACCTCGAGGACGGGGTCGCCCGGTGTCGCGGCCTCCTTGGTGACGGTTAGCTGAACCGATCGTCCGACCATCAACTCGGCGAGCTTCTGTTCGTCGCTCTCGCCCGGTGTGGTCGAGCCCACGACCTCGCCGCGCCGCAGCACCGTGATGCGATCGGCGATCATCATGACCTCTTTGAGTTTGTGCGAAATAAAGATGATCGACACTCCGGAGGCCTTGAGCGTCTGGACAACCTCGAAGAGATCGTCGATCTCGTCCGGGGTCAGCACCGCGGTCGGCTCATCGAGGATCAGACAGTCCGCTTTGCGATAGAGCGCTTTGATTATTTCGACTCGCTGCTGGACACCGACGGGAAGGTCCTCGACCAGCGCGTCGGGGTCGACCTTCAACCCGAACTTCTCCGACAGCTCAGTGAGGCGGGAGCGCGCCGCGCGCTGGTCGAGGAGGCCGAGCTTCTGCGTCGGCTCGACTCCGAGCATGACGTTCTCTGTGACGGTGAAGACGGGAACCAGCATGAAGTGCTGGTGGACCATGCCGATGGCCGACGCGATCGCGTCGGCCGGGCTCGTGAACTTGACGGGCTTGTCGTCGACGAGGATCTCGCCCTCGGTCGCCTCGTAGAGGCCGTAGAGCACATTCATCAGGGTCGACTTGCCGGCTCCGTTTTCCCCGAGCAAGGCATGGACCTCACCGTCGTTGACGATGAGGTCCACATCCTTGTTCGCAACCACGCCGGGGAACCGCTTGGTGATCCCCCGCAGTTCGATCTTCATTGGTGGAGAAGGCTACTGCCTTCGTCCTTGCGTCCTGCTACTCGCCCCCGCCGACGGTGATCTCACCGTCGATGATCTGCTGGCGAATGTCCTCCACCTGTGTCTTCAGGTCTTCATCGATCTCGTCCTCGAACTCGTGGTACGGGGCGATGTCCACCCCTTCGTTCTCGAGCGTGCCGGTGTAGAGACCGCCCTCGAACTCGTCGTTGATCGCCGACTCGATGGCGTCGAACACCGCGACGTCCATGTTCTTCATGACCGAGGTCAGAAAGAGGTCACAGAACTCCTCGGCGCTGACGCAACCGTCGGTGTCGACCCACACGAGGGCACCCTCGCCCGAGTCCTCTACCGCTGCGGCGGCGCCGAGACCGACGGGCCCGGCAACCGGCATGACGATGTCTGCCCCCTCACCCAGGAGGTTCTCGGTCACGTTGCGGCCGTTGTCCTGGTTCTCGAAGTCACCGGTGAAGAGACCACCCTCGGGGTTAGCGTTGTCCCAGCCCTCGAGTTCGACCTCGCCGCCGTTCTCCTCGTTGAAGTGCTCCATGCCCTCCTGGAAACCGCTCATGAAGATGGTCACTGGAGGGATGTTGATGCCGCCGAAGGTGCCCAGCTTGCCCGACTCACTCATACCGGCCGACAGGTAACCGGCGAGGAACGCCGCCTGGTCGGTGCCGAAGGTCAGTTCCTGGACGTTGTCGAAGGTGATGTCCTCGCCCGCCTCGGGGTCGAAGAAGTCCACGTCGACGATGGCGAACTTCTGGTCCGGGTTGGCCTCGGCCGCCGCTGAGGTGGCGTCGCCCAGAAGGAATCCGACAGTGACGATGAGGTCACATTCTTGCTGGATGAACGAGTTGATGTTCGGCTCGAAGTCGTTGGGACTCTGAGACTCGAGCACCTGGATCTCGATGCCGAACTCGGCCTCTGCGTCCTCGAGGCCCTTGTAGGCGGTTTGGTTGAACGACTTGTCGTCGACACCGCCGGTGTCCGTAACCTGACAGGCGAGGAAGTCGACGTCCTCAGACTCACCACCGTCGCCGCCACCACCACCGGCGTCCGTGTCCGGCTCTTCTTCGGCACAGGCGGCGACGAAGATCGCCAGCACCATGAACAGGGCAGCGAACAATCTCATACGCGTGCGCAACTACTCCTCCTTAAGGGTCTGATGCCGTTCCCCCGGCATTCCCGGCTCGGGCGGGGAAGTGATTCAACGCCGCTGAGCATATAAGCGGGCTGCGCCGCCGGAAAGCCCGTTCACACCGAGGAAGTAGTTTTTGGCTCCAGCGAGGAGGAAGATTGTGAAGATTTATACGAAGAAGGGTGACGACGGGTCGACCGGACTGCTCTACGGGGGGCGGGTGCCCAAGGACGACGTGCGGACCGACGTCTACGGCACGATCGACGAGACGGTCTCGGCGCTTGGTCTGGCTCGGGCCGGCGGTTTGGTCGAGCGAGTCGAGCGCATCGTCGTACGTCTGCAGCGAGAGATGTTCGTGGCGGGGGCCCATTTGGCCACGGCCGAGGCCAACCAGGCCAAGCTCCAGCCCGGCGTGTCGAGGGTCACACCCGACATGACCGAGGGGGCCGAGCGGGAGATCGACGAGCTCACCACCGAGCATCCGCTGCCGCAGGAGTTCATCCTTCCCGGCGGAACGCCCGGGTCGGCCGGCCTTGATCTCGCCCGGTCGACGATCCGCAGGGCGGAGCGCCGCGCAGTGACCATGCAGCGCGAGGGGATCATGCCGGACCCCGAGATCCTGCGGTGGCTCAACCGGGTCTCCGACCTGTTGTTCGTACTGGCCCGCTACCACGAGGCGGACAGCGGTGTTAGAGCCGAGCCCTCCCGGCAATAGGTGAGTGGTGAAACCGTTCCGCTTTTGCCCGGCCTGCGCCTCGGAGCTCGACGACTCGGATTCCGAGGGAGGCGCGGGCTGCCCGAGCTGCGGGCGCTCCTGGTATCAGAACTCCGACCCCACCGCGGCGGCAGCCATCGTGAGGGCCGCGGAGGTGCTGGTGACCGTGAGGGCCAGGCCGCCGATGGAGGGCCGGGTCGATCTTCCCGGCGGCTTCCTGCGTCCCGGTGAGCCTCCGCTGGACGGCCTGCGCCGCGAGGTCAAAGAGGAGTTGGGGGTCGAGATCGAAGTCCGTGACGAGGACTACCTCCAGGCGGTCCCGCACACCTACGGCGACGAGGAGGACTGGGTCCTCTCACTCGGCTTCGGGGCGCGGCTCGCCTCCGGCGAGATCACGCCGGCGGACGACGTGGCGGAGGCGCGCTGGGTTACCTATGGTGAGACCGACGACCTCGACTGGGCGTGGCCCCACGACCGGGACCTCGCGCAGGCGGCACTGAAGAGACTGTCGGACGGAAGCTCGCGATAGAAAGGAAGCGACATGGCGTTGTTCCTCGGCTCCAAGAGCAGGCAGACGGTGACGGTCCCCGAGATCGAGGACCGGGAGCTCGTACAGATTCTGTCCTTTATCCGTTTGGCGATAGGGGCGGGCTTTCTGTTGTTTCCTCGCCGCTTGGGCCGCATGTGGACGGGTGAGGAGGGCACCTCGACGACCTCGGCCATGGCGCTGCGCAGTCTCGGGGGCCGCGACGCCGCCATAGCCATCGGAACCATGGTGGCTCTAGAGAACGACGGCAACGTGCGCGGCTGGCTCGAGGCCGGTGCGCTGTCGGACGCGTCCGATGCGGTAAGCACGCTATCGAACTGGGGCGACCTGCCCCCACTGCGGCGCCTGCTGGGTCTCGCCAGCTCTCTGGGCGCGGTGGCGATCGGGTTGAACCTGGCTCAAGCACTCGACGACTAACGGGCCCGTCGCCGGGGTTAGGTTCTGTTGGCCTCGATCCAGGTCACGGCGTAGTCGACTGCCGCTTGCTGGGACATGAGACGGCACTCCGCGAGCCCCACCAGTCCTGCGCGCACGGCATCTGTGTCGCGTTCGAAAGCGGCGCCGATCGTGGCGAAGTCGTCGGCGTTCAGCTCGACGTCTTGGAAACGCTGCCAGCGCCGCTCACCTTCGATGAGCACAGGGGCACCTTCGGCGATGACCCTCTTGCTCGGCCACTCGGCTCGGTACTCGGCGAGGTGAAACGACGTGTTGGCGGCGTGGCCGACACCGAGCAACAGCACGAGGGCATCGAGATCGTAGAGCCGCGCGAGCGGCGACTTCTCACCGAGGCCGAAGGCGAGTGAGTGACCGTCGGTGATTCTGCGCGCGAGGGGGCCGCGCGCGCAGAACGAGTCGCGTGGCTGGTTGCTTCGCACCGTGTCTGGTTGCGAACGGAAGCAGTTGACGATCGCGCCCATCCCGCCGGCCGGAGTCATATCGACGTCGAACGCCGGGGTGTTGGAGCGAATCACCTCGTGCCAGGACTCCGGCACGGGCGGGTTGCTCCATCCCGCCGGGTCGGTCAGATGATTCGAGTGCGACGGCATCACCACCGTTCCCTCGGACCCAACGACCTCCTCGAGGGCTAAGACGACCGCCTGCGCCCCGCCGGCGACCCAGCCGATGGCGCTTAGCGACGAATGGACGAGCACGGTATAAGCCGCACCGAGGCCCAGCGCGCGCAGATCCGTGCTGAGCGAGCTGACGGTGAGGGGAGCCGGAGTGCGCTCGACGGTTTCCTTGTGTCCCATTGTCCAACTCTCGCGTCGACGAGGCCTCGGCGCTAGTGGTCTGTCGCGTAAGTAACGCCGGCATCGGCGATGCAGGGGCGTTCGAATGCGTCGGCTACTTACGCGGCGGGCCACTAAGCTTGGAGTGTGAACTTTCGAGACACCGAAGAACAGGTCATATCGATCGGCGGCGGTACGTCTGAGATTCAGAAAGATGATCATTGCGAGAGAGAGTTGTTGAAGGACTAACGCACCCGAGAAGCCGAGGACTGGCATGGACCATGTGGTGATTCGGAAGCTCGAGCACCTGACGGGCGGAGCGCGGCGCCCGGAGCTTGGTTACGCCATAGAGATTCGCGATAGGCCCGGCCCCGCGCACAAGACCGGCGCCTTCGAGAACGACGTCGTATGGGTTCAGCTCTACGGCGGGCTCTTCGTGGCGAAGGCGCGCGTCGTGATCTGCTGGCGCGGCGAGTTCTCGTCGCCCGAGGAGATACGCATGCGGGTGCGCGACGCGCCCATCCACGAGGTCGCCGAGTACTGGACCAGGCGACCGCGCTTCGGCTACGCCGCGGTCGCCGAGCTCAAGCACGAGATGTGGGTCGACCCGTTCTGGGCCGGCCCCCGAAGTTACGGCTACGAGTGGGTCTTGCTCGAGAACGACAAGAAGCACAGTTCGTGGCTCGACCGCAAGGAGCCGCCTCGCAGTGGGTCGCAGCTACTCGAGGAGTTTCGGGCCTGGAAGGCGGCGCGCGACTAGTCTTCGGTGACCTGATCGAGGATCTGCTTGGTGCCCTCGTAGCTGATAGGCCCGGTCACGATCGTGGCGATGTTGCCCTGTGAGTCGATCACGACGGTACTTGGCCTGACCGGGTCGTTATACGCGGCCCAAACTTCGGGCGCGTTACCCATCGCGTAGGGAACCCCAAAGCGCTCGACGTAGGCCTCGCCGTCCTCGATGGTGTCGTAGTTGGACACACCGGCGAAGACGACCTTTCCTTCGTAGTCCTCAGCCAACTGGTTGAGGTCGGGCTGCTCGCCCTGGCACGTCGGTCACCACGATTCCCAGAAGTTCAGCACCACCGGAGTTCCGCGCTGCTCGGCGAGACTGAAGCCCTCGCCCTCGAAGGTCTCGAAGGAGAAGTCGGGGGCGGCCTCGGCGGTTGCGTCCTGTTGTGGCTGCTTAGCGTCTCCGGAGCGTCTCGACGAAGTGTCGACCTGGGTCTCTTGCGAGCAGGCCGAAAGCAAGACGACGAAGAAAAGCATCGTTACCAGGAACGCGCCGGAGGTCTTTCTCATATCCTCATCTTCGTCTATCGAGTTCGATACGGATGCATTGCCGGGTGAATGGGCGATGACAGGGAGAGCGGAGGCATTTATGGCGGGTAAGCGACGTGGCGGAGGCGGAGGGAAGCGGGGAGGCGGAGGACGCGGACGCGGGGCGGCGCGCCAAAGCTCGGCCGAGGGAGGGGCTTCCAGAGGCCCTAAGCCGGCCGCGGGGGCCGGACGCAAGCCCGCTGCCGCGGAATCACAGAACCGCGGCGGCGCGGACGTTGGACAAGGAAACGGGGTAGAGGGCGCACAAAGCGGCCGTGGGCCGAGGCCCGGCGTGGGCGTTCGCTTCGGCCGTCCGGGCTTCCGGCGTCGAGGCGGCTTCCGACGCAGGGGCTATGGGCGGCGCGGTGGCGGTGGAGGGGGCTGCGGCGCCGCGACCGTGATCATCGTGATCCTCTTGCTGATCATCGTCGCCGCGGCGGTGTGGTTCTTCTTCATCCGAGATTCCGGAGAGGACGTCGAGGCCTCGCTGGCCGCACTCGCCTTCGTTTGCGGCGCAAGGCCACCCTTCAAACATGGTGTGACGCTTCTTCAAAGATGGTGTGACGCTTCGCCGTCATCGGCCACTCGAACCCAATCAGGCTAAGTGCTGACTTACGCTCTGGGCGGGTCAATCGCGGCATACGGGGGCCCCAGCCGGCAATCTGGATGGTTGCAAGACACAACTAAATAGTTGTAAGCTACAACTATGGTTCGAACCGAGTCCGGCGCGCGATTCCAGGCTGATTCGTCCGCGCTGGAGGAGCAGATGGTTGCCTTGATTCGGGCTTTCGGCTTGCATCGCACGGACATCACGCCGTGTGGCCAGACGATGTCTGTGTCCGAGGCCCATGCCCTCATGGAGATCTCCAACGCCGAGTCGTTGTCGCAACGCGAGTTGGGCGAGCGCCTGTTACTCGAGAAGAGCACCGTGAGCCGGCTTGTCGGTCAACTCGATGAGCGCAAGTGGTTGCGGAGGAGCAGGGACGAGCGCGATAGACGCATCGTCAACCTGATGCTGACCGCCCGAGGACGGAAAGTCTCGGAGCGACTGGGGCAAGCGCGCCGGCGGCGCTTCGAGATGTTGCTTGATGCCATCCCCGACTCGAGGCGAGCAGCCGTGATCGATGCTCTGGCGACGGTGGCAGAGGCGAGCAATCGTGTCCACTAGCAGATGGGCTGCGGTGCTTGCCTGCTTGGTTCTCGCGATGGGCTTGTTCTTGGTCCTGAACAATCGTGAAGCCCCACCCCAGCATCAATCACAGGAATTAACCGAGCGACAAGAGCTTGTCGCACAACGGGGATCCGAAGTCATGCCCTTCGATCTCGAAGCCACCACGCATGTCTTCACGAAGCAATCAAGGGGAGGGGTTCAGTCGGTCCTCGCCGATGACCCCTCTGCCGCCGTTGAGGTGAGGCTCATCCGTTCCCACCTCGAACAGGAGGTCGCAGCCTTTCGATCGGGAGATTTCGGAGATCCGGCGTCAATCCATGGGGACGAGATGCCCGGTCTGTCGGTGCTCGAATCCCGCCCTGCCGAGATCGATTTCATCCTTCGATCGCTCGAAGGAGGGGCAGCCATCATCTACCGTGCTGATGATCCCGAGCTGGTGGAGGCGCTTCACCGGTGGTTCGACGCTCAAGTGGCCGATCATGGTGAACACGCCGAACATGGAGGAGGACACTCCGACTAAGGCGAGGCCATTAATTTCGGTGCCTCAGTGGGCGGCCGGAATTACTCGGATCAAGGCCGCCAGCTCGCGACCGAGCGACGCGGGGCCGTCGGTCGTGTCCACGGTCATCGGGCCCTCCATGGGCGCGAGGTCTTTGACCGTCAGCTCGACGCCGGGACGCAGCCCGATCTGATCGAGATAGGGCAGCACATCTTCCTTCAGCTCCGAGATCTGCGCGACGACGCCACCGTCTCCCGGCTCCATCTCGCTCAGCCTCCGCAGCACCCGCAGGTCGACGGGACAGATGGGGTGTCCGTGAGGGCAGTAATCAGGGTAGTCGAGAGCCTTTGCCAGAGCCTCTTCGACGCGCGCCGAGATGGCGTGCTCGATCTTGTGGGCCTCGCCGTGGACCTCGAACCACGACATGCCGAGATTGTCGACCAGCAAGCATTCGACGAGGCGGTGACGGCGCAGCATGGTGTGTGCGAGCCGCCGGCCCTCGGGTGTGAGGAGGATCGTGCCACCCCTCTCCCTCGTGAGGTAGGCCTCGGACGCGAGCCGTTTCAGCATCTCGGAGGCCGAGGGCAGGGAGACCTCGAGGATTCCCGCCAGCACCGTCGCGGTGATCCGCTCACCATCTTCCTCGAGCCTCTTGATCTCCTCCAGGTAGTCCTCGACGCCACGCATACGACGATTGTAGTGGCCTGACCAGGGCTTTCGCAGGTGGAGAGAGTCGCCGGGGCGTGCTACCGTTCACGGCGACGATCGAATCGGGGTCCAGGACTCAAGGCTCAGGGCTCAAGATTGAGGGCCAGGGTGACGAATCGTCCATAGAGTTGGCGGCCGGACAATCGTTGTCGCGGGAACACCGTCCGCCGGGAGGATCTAGTTGTTGAAGTTTGCAACGAGAGCGCGCGCGGTGCTGGGTGTCCTCGTGGCGCTGGCACTGGTTCCGGCTCTCTCGGGGAACGCCACCGGGCAGGAATCCCTATCCGATCTCGAGTTCGAGATGCAGCAGGTTCAAGCCGACCTGGATGCGTCCTCGACGCGCGTCGAGCAGCTTCGAGCCAACGAGTTCGAGCTTCGAGCGCGCATCATGGACATCGAGGACAGGCGAGAGGACCTCGAGGCGCGCAATGACGAGTTGACCGAGGATGTCGTGCAGCGCGCCCAAGAGCTCTATCGGTCGGGCGGCACTGGTGTGGTCGAGGCGTTGTTGGCCGCCGAGGACTTCGGTGAGTTCAGCGACAGAGCCGAGATGCTTTCGCAAGTCGCCGATGACGACACCGACGTCTTTATCGAATTGCAGCGCAACAACTCGGAACTCGAGGACCTCGAGCGTCAGCTCGCCCTCGACTCGGAGGCACTCGACGAGACCCTTGCGACCCTCGAGGAGGACACCGCCGAGCTCCAGGACAAGCTCGCGACCGTAACGGAGACCTACCAGGACCTCCAGGCCCAAATCGAGGCCCAAATCGAGCGCGAGAATGAGCTTGCCGCGGCGCCCGACCCCGAGCCGGTCGCCGACAACGGCGGTGACGGAGGCGGCGACGATGCTGCCGGACCGAGTCCCGTGGCGCCGGCCCCCACGACCACGACCACCGGGAAAGCCTGCCCCGTCGCAGGGCCGGTGTCGTTCATCGACTCCTGGGGCTACCCCCGCTCCGGGGGACGCACGCACGAGGGCACCGACATGATGGCCAGCTACGGCACGCCGGTCGTCGCCATCGTCTCCGGCACTATCACCTACGCGGGCTACGGCGCGAGCGCCGGCAACTGGCAGATCCTCAGCGGAAGCGACGGCAACGCCTACTGGTACATGCACAATCAGGAGAACCTCGTCAACGGAGGTTCGGTGCAAGCAGGTCAGCAGATCGCAACCGTGGGAGACACAGGAAACGCAACGGGCATTCCGCACCTCCATTTCGAGTACCACCCCGGCGGCGGAGGAGCGGTCAACCCTTACCCCCTCGTCGCGTCGCTCTGCTAACACGCTTCCAGCCGGGCTAAGGTCCACCTATGGATCCGCTCATCATCACTTGCGCCGGGGTGGGGGCGGAGGTCACTCGCGCGCAGCAACCGAATCTTCCGCTCACCGCACTGGAGATAGGCCGGGACGCCGCAGCATGTCGCGACGCGGGGGCCTCCATCTATCACCTGCACGTGCGCGATGCGACGGGGAACGCGACGATGGACGTCGAGACCTTTCGGCAAGCACACGATGCCATCGTGGGGGCCACCGACCTCATCGTCCAGTTCACCTCGGGCGGCGCGGTCACCGACTCCGAGGACGTTCGCATTGCTCCTTTGGAGCTGTGCCCCGAGATGGCTTCACTGACGACCGGGACGGTCAACTTCGCGGACGACGTCTTCTGGAATCCACCCCCCTTGGTGGAGCGCTTCTATGCGCGCATGAGAGAACTCGGCATCGCATCCGAGTTCGAGATCTTCGAACCGGGCATGATCGCGAACGCCGATCGCCTCTCGGAGCACGACCACGGACATCATCGCCACTACGACTTCGTCCTGGGTGTACCGGGCGCGATGCCGGCGTGGGACGACTCGGTTCCCTTTCTCGCCGGACATCTACCCGAGGACGCGACCTGGAGCGCCACCGGGGTGGGACGCTCGCACCTCGACGTTACCGCCGCCGCCATCGCCCTCGGCGGTCACGTCCGCACCGGTTTCGAGGACGTCATCTACTGGCAACGGGGCCAACTTGCCGATAGCAATGCCCAGCTCATCGCGCGCGTCGCAGACATGGGTCGTAGCGCCGGACGCGAGATCGCAACGCCGGAAAGAGCTCGAAACCTTCTAGGTGTCTGACTCGGGTTCGTATAACCTCATCTAATGGACCCACGGAGGCGGAGACGCTACGAGGCGATGGCCGAGCCCGGCTACGTCGAAGATCTCGGATCTCGGGGCCTCGAGGATCTGCGCGCCGCGCGCGACGAGTGTCGCGAGGTCGAGAACGAGCTCTCCTTCGAGCGGAGGTTGTGCCACGCGCGCATCGACATCCTGCGCGCCGAGGTCGAGCGACGCTCGGGGAGCCAGGATCAGGATCTCTTGTCTCGCCTGCCCGAGATCCTCGGGTCTGCGGAGCTGGGGGCGGGGACGTCGCTGCCCTCGCGCGCACCGGACCTGTCGATCCCCCGAAACGCGGACGTTCCGAGACGACGGGTCGAGGAGATCGCCGGGGAACAGACCATGACCCGCCTCAATCAACTGGGGACGGACGAGGTCAAAGAGACCATGTCGAGCCTCGCCGAGCACGAACGTGAGCTCTCGGCGCGCAGGAGCAGGATTCACGAGGTGATGGACGTCATCCAAGCCGAGATCGTGAGGCGCTACACCTCGGGCGAGGCCGATCCCACCTCAGCGCTCGGCTGAGACGCCGGCGCGGTCACCGCCCCTTGATCGGGCGGACTGGCTACGGCGTCTCTTCTTCTTCGGGCTCCATGTCTGAGTCCTCGTCCTTCGCCGGCGCTGCGGAATCGTCTTCGGCGGGAGCCTCGGGCTGCTCGTCGTCGGAGGGATCGTCTTCGACCTCGGTCTCCGGTGCCGGCTTGGGCAGGTCGGTCTCGGGCTTCTCTGGCTGAGGCTGGGGAGAGGGAGCGGGGCTCGGCGCCGCCGGCTTCACCGGTGGTGCCGCGGTCTTATCCTGCTTTCCTGAGTCGCCTGAGTTGCCGGGCTTGCCCGGGGGAGCGTGGTCGGGGCCACCCTTGTCCTTCGGGGGTCCACCCTTGTCCTGTCCTGGGGGACCGCCCGGCTTCTTGCCGGGTGTGCCGTCGTCGTCTCGTCCCGGCTTCGGCGCCGAGTCATCCTTGGCGTGACCCGGCGGCTGCGCGGGCTTGCCGCCCGGCTTGTCGCCGTGGTCCTTATCCGGCTTGCCGTGGCCACCCGGCTTGTTCGGGGGCGCGTCCGGCTTGGATCCATCGTCCTTGGGTCCGGTGTCCTTGTCCTTGGCTTTGTCGTTCTTCTCGTCCTCCGAGTTGGCCGGGGGCGAGCCGTGCGGAGGTGCGACGTTCTTAGGCCCGTCACGGTCGGGGAGACCGTCATCGTCGGGCTGGTTGTCGGGATCTTTGTTGATCGTGGCCTGGGGGCCGGTCGCGCTGATCTGTGGACCGTCCGTTCCGTCGAGGTCCGTTCCCGTGCCACCGTCGAAGGTGGGTACTTCCTCGTCGTCGTCGGGCTCGGCGACGGGGGCATCATCGTCGACCGCCGCGACGATAGGAGCGCCGGCATCATCGTCGAGGTCGTCGCTCGAGCCGGGAGTTAGAACGTCGGTTGAGGTCGGGGGAGCAAAGTCGCCCTCGTCTCCCGACTCTGCGATCGTCGCGCCGCCGCCGTCCTGGCCCTCGGCGCCGCCCGTTCCACCATCGTCGGATGCGGGAGCCTGCACGGTTATCGAGCCGCCCGAACCGGGCACGACGGGCTGCAGAGCGTCTGCACCGGGCGCCTCGAAGGCGGAGCGCTGCAGCACGAGAGAGAACAGCACGAGAGAGCCCGCCGCAACTGCGGCCAGGGCCGTGCTCACAACTGGTGTCATCTTGCTTCGCAACCGCATTGCGACCTCTCTCAGCCGGGACTTCCCTATACCTGCGTGCCCGAAGTGGATCCGAGCGGACACCGCTCTGTCTTCTGGGTGCTTAGCGTAACCGATCCAACACACAGCGTAACCGGATTTCCAGGCTTCTAACCTCTTTTTTTTCGGCAGGAAGGAGGAACGGCTTGACCTTTCTCGCCGATTTCTTGGCTCCTGACAAGGGATCCGGACGAGATGCAGGAGATCTCTTCGCGCTCTCTCTCCACCACCGCGGCTCACCCTACCTCTGCTTGCAACTGTTATACGAAAATGTTATATCTGTTAGCAAGCTAGAGAGAGGGTACGGCCGTGGGAGGTGGCTCGGACAGCAACGACAAGATCGACCTTGCCGCCGGACGCATGAAGCTCGGCGAGCTCGGTTCCTTCATCCGTGAACAACGAAGGGGAGCCAGGCTGTCGCTGCGCAAGCTCTCCGATTTGGCCGGCATCTCGAACCCCTACCTCTCGCAGATCGAGCGGGGACTGAGAAAGCCTTCCGCGGAGATCCTGCAGGCGATCGCAAGGGCGCTGAGCATCTCCTCCGAAACGCTGTACGTGCGAGCCGGAATCCTCGAGGAGAACCGGGACCATGACCTGGTCGCCGAGATCCTCAAGGACACCAAGCTCTCCGAGAGGCAAAAGCAGAACCTGATCGACACCTACCGTAACTATGTCGAGCTGAACCAGTTCGGGCCGGGTGGACGTAGCGGGCCTGAGTAGACCTTCCGCTCTCGGCTGCGCCGTCTCGATCGAAGACCTGACAACCGAATAGACCTGACGGGATCGCGGAGCGACCCTCTTCATCCCCCCACCCGGCGTTGGGCCCGGCGGCTTTCGGGCCGACGGAGCTCGGCGAAGTCTCCGGATCCCGTCACCTTCTGAAAGTCGCAACACACGATTTCGCAGGAACGAGGAGGTGACACGCCAAATGCCAAAGACACCGGAGTTGCTCTACGCCGTCGTCGGCGCGGGAGACTTCGCCGTCTCCAAGGCGAAGGACCTGACCGACCGCAAGATGACCGCGAGGACCTACAAGGACATGGTGAAGCGAGGGCGCACGCTCTCGACGAAGATCAAGAGATCCGCTCCCACGAAGCAGGCCATCGCTCAGACCAAGGCCGCTCGTTGCCAGGCCAAGGCCGCAGCAACCAGCGCGACCAAAGCCGTGCGCGCCAACGCAAAAGCCGCCAGGTCCGCCACCAACAAGAGCGCGTGACCAAAACGGTTGAGCTGAGAGCTCTTGGGACACGAGCCCGCCTCAGGTGGGCTCGTCGTCTTTCTTCGGGAAGCTGAACTTCGCAAAAGTGGTTAAGTCACTACTGTGACTCTTACGATGAAACTCAGCGTGTCCCTGGACTGCACGGAGCAATGCTTCGAGTTGCCGGAGTGGCAAGTGCTTCTCGAGAGCGATCCCGACCGGCAGATCTTCGCCACTCCCGAATGGCATGGTTTGTGGTGGGAGGAGCTCAAGGGCGACAAGGACCTGCTTATACTCACCATGCGCCGATCCGACGAGGTCGTCGGGATCGTTCCCCTGTATCGCAAATTCGAGGGCGGCCTCAAGGTTCTGCGCTTCGTGGGCGGAATCGACCTTACGGACTATCTCGGACCGATCTGCGCGCGGGCCGACCGCGAGGATGTTGCCGATACCCTGGCGGCCTGGCTGGTCGCAAATGAGGCTGAATGGGATCTGGTCGACGCGCACAACATGCCGGTGCCCTTCGGCTTTGCTGAATTCCTCGTCGATCGCGCCGATCGGCACGGACTCGATTTTGAACTCGAGCAGGAGGAGACCGCCGCCTTGTTGCCGTTGCCTTCGACGTGGAAGGACTATCTAGCGAATCTCGATTCAAAGGAACGGCACGAGCTCAAGCGAAAGCGCACACGGCTGGCGCGGGACTTCCCCGATGCACGAATCCGAACGGCCACCGAGGAGTCTCTCGAGCGAGACCTGCGGACCTTTATCGACATGCATCGGGGAGCGGAGGGCATGAAGGGCCACTTCATGCGGCCTGAGATTGCGACCTTCTTCGAGCGAGTCGCTCGCTCGTTCATGCCGCGTGGCTGGCTGCAGCTCGACCTTTTCGAGATCGGTGAGCGCGCCATCGCGTCGACCTTCTCCTTCGTCTACAACGACAAACTCTATCTCTACAACTCGGCCTACGAGCCCGAACTGGCGCGGCTCTCCCCCGGCTTCGTGCATGTCTCGGAGTTGGTTCGATCCTCGATCGAGCAAGGTGTGCGGATTCTCGACTTCATGCGCGGCCCCGAACGATACAAGTATCAGCTCGGAGCTCAGGCGGTGCCCCTCAACAATGTTCGATTGTTCAGGAAGTCGGGGTAGGGATGGACCGCGGTACGAGGTTTCACCGATGGTGACGCGCGTTGCCGTCCTCGCCTATCACTCATCCCCCTTGGCCGCGCCCGGATCCGGAGACGCGGGCGGCATGACCATCTACGTACGGGAGCTCGCTCAGGCCCATGAGCGCTTGGGTGTCCACACGGACATCTTCACTCGTGCTACCGGCGGAGTCCGTCGCGTCGTAAGCCTGTCCGATCGGGTCAGGGTCGTTTCCATCCAGGCCGGCCCCGAGCGCCCTCTCCCCAAGGAGCGACTGCCGGAGCATATAGACGAGTTCGCCGCCGGCGTGCGGGCCTTTGCGACGATGCAGCGAATCACCTACGACGTCGTTCACTCTCACTACTGGCAATCGGGCATCGCCGGAATCGCGCTGGCTCGGATGCTCGGCGTCCCGCTGGTCCACTCGCAGCACACGCTGGGGCTGGTCAAGAACTCGTTTCTGCCTCCGGGGGACAGCCCGGAGCCGCAGGTCCGACTCGAGGGAGAGGGGCGAGTCATCGCCGAGGCAGACGTGCTCATCGCCTCGACCGACGAAGAGTGGCAACAGCTCTCCTGCCTTTACGGGGCCTCGCACGACCGCATCAAGACGATTCATCCCGGCGTCGACCGCAGGGCCTTTTATCCTGGGAACAGGCGCGCGGCGCGGCGTCAACTCGGCATCGACCCTGACGACGCGGTCATGCTCCATGTCGGGCGGATTCAGCCGCTCAAGGGTCTCGAGCTGGCAGTGAGAGCGGCGCATGAGGTTCTTCCCGCGCTCGGTCGCAACCTCACCTTCTTGGTCGTTGGAGGCGCCAGCGGAGACAGCGGACGTCGAGAGCTGGACCGCACGGTGTCGCTTATCGAGTCGTTGGGCCTCAGTGACCGCGTCAGATTCGCCGGCGCCGTCGCGCACGACGAGCTCCCGACCTACTACCGGGCTGCCGACGTTCTCACCGTGTGCTCTCACTCCGAATCGTTCGGCCTGGCAGCCCTCGAGGCCTGCGCCTGCGGGACGCCGGTGATAGCGACTGCGGTGGGCGGGCTCTCGTACATCGTCAAGCACGACGAGTCGGGCTTCCTGCTCACCGAGCGGGACTCGAGCGCCTTCGCAGCCAAGCTCAAGCTGCTGCTGGGCGATCCCGCCCTTTGGGGGAGGTTTGCTCGGCGCTCGCAGGAGGCGGCCGCTGAGTTTTCTTGGGATGCAACAGCGGCGACCTCGCTCGAGCTCTACGAGTGTCTGGCGCGCGAGCGATCTCCTGAGGTCTGCACCTGCTGAACAAAGAATTAGTGAGCGCGAAGAAATAACGCGGGGCTCTGACCTGCTCGTATGGCGTTCTACCTGCGGCGACGCGCGTTTGCACCGGGCATGACCCATCGCTATGTTCTGCGAGGCCCCAGAGGCTGACTATGGGTCGCTCTCGTGTGTGGGGAAGTACACGAGAGCCGGTTCGCAGGAGGTCTCTGGGGCTCATCACGTTCTGTATCGCCCTCAGCCTTCACCTGTTCGCGTCCGGCGCGGTTCAGCCTCTGATGAGAGCGCGCAGGAAGAAGCGAATGTTTCCGGGGCGCTCGGCGATGCGGCGCATCAGGTACGGGTACCAGGCCGAGCCGTACGGAACGTAGGTGCGGACGCGGTAACCCTGCTTGGCGAGCTCCTCTTGAAGTTTGACCCGCACGCCGTAGAGCATCTGGATCTCGAATCCGTCCTTGCCGCATCCCGCCGTTATGGCCGAGGAGCGGGCGTGGTCGATCAGCTTCGTATCGTGCGTCGCGATGCCTGGGTCGGTGCCCTTCTCGAAGAGCCAGTCGATGAGGAATCTGTACTGGGCGTCGATCTCGTCGTTGTGCTGCAGCGCAACTTCGTTCGGTTCCGCGTAGGCGCCCTTGACCAGCCGGATCCGGGGAGTGACCGCGGCAAAGGTCTCGAGGTCGACGGGCGTGCGCCGGAGACATGCCTGCACGGCGAGTCTCATGTCCGGGTAGTCCGTCTGCAGGATGCGGAAGACATCAAGTGTGTCGAGTACGTAGGTGGACTGCTCCATGTCGACTTCGACTCGCATACCGACGGCGGTCGCCTGAGCCGCGATCCTGCGGAGGTGGTCGATGCACTGTCCCTTGTCGAACGAGAGGCCGAGCTGGGTGGGTTTGACCGAGATGGTCGTGTCGACGTCCGTCTCCTCGACGCGTTTGATCGCTCTGAGGTAGTCGTCGGCGGCGGCCTGCGCACCCCCCGGGTCGCTCACTCCCTCGCCGAGAAGATCGAGGATCCCCCCTATGCCCTTTGCGTTGAGCGCGCGGATTGCGGCGATCGCATCCTCGAGCTCGTCTCCCGCGATGAAGCGATTGACCACACCCTGGGTGAGCTTGCTATTGGTGACGAGTTCCTCGACGCGCGCCTTCTCCGAGACCCACAGCCACGCTCGTCCCAGCAGCATCATGTCCCTTGCGTCCTCTCGCTCGGTCGGGTTCTGCCATCATATGAGCCTCTATGACGAAGCTCGCCGTGCTCGGATGCGGAAAGATGGGCGAGGCGCTGGTAGCCGGCGTCCTCGCGAGCGGCTGGCGCCGTCCGCAGGACGTCTGCGTAACCTCTCGCCGGACGGAACGACTCGAAGAGCTGCGCGAACGCCACGGGGTGGAAGCCTCCGTCGAGAACTCGTCCGCCGTCGCCGGCGCCGAGGTCGTCGTCCTTGCGGTCAAGCCCCAGGACACAGAGACCCTGCTGACTGAGATCTCCGCGCATGTGACGCTCGACCAAACGGTGCTGAGCGTCATCGCGGCCATCCCGACCGGTTTCATCGAGGATCGCCTTGGCTCGTCCATCCCCGTGGTCCGTGCGATGCCGAACACTCCTTCGATGGTGCACGAGGGCATGGCGGGAATCGCGCCGGGACGGCACGCGGACGAGGTTCACCTCGAACTTGCGCGCGAGGTCCTCGAGCACGTTGGGCGAGTGGTGACGGTTCCCGAGACCTATCTGGACGCGGTCACCGCCATCTCCGGATCGGGGCCGGCCTACTTCGCGCTTCTCGCCGAAGCGATGATCGAGGGGGGGATCCTCCTCGGCTTGTCGCGTGAGATCTCCACTGATCTCGTCGTGCAGACCATGCTTGGTTCGGCCAAGCTTCTGCGCGACGAGCACATGCACCCGGTCGAGCTGCGCGAGATGGTGACCTCGCCGGGAGGGACGACGATCCGAGCCATCAGGGTGCTTGAACAGTCGGGGGTTCGCGCCGCATTCCTCAACGCCATTCAGGCGGCGATGGAGCGTTCCCAAGAACTGGCGCGCGGGGAGCCCGAAGCGTAATGGGGGGCCGAGCTGCGAGCCCGTCCGCCGGATCGGCCGGTCCTGCGATCGATGTTCGCCCTGTCACTCCGGACGACTGGGACGAACTGCTCCACCTCCTCGAAGCGGTGGCCTCCGAACGTCAATGGATCGGTCATGAGGCGCCCATCGATCGAGAGGAGCGGCGCGGGCGCTGGAAGCGATTCGAGGACGCACGCAATCATGAGGGTTTCGCGGCCGTTGCCGGCGGGGGAATAGTCGGACACCTTGAGCTGCACGACATGAACGGTCTCGTCGAGATCGGGATGTACGTCGCGGCCGAGTGGCGCGGCCGCGGTGTCGGTACTGCCCTCATGCAGGCGGGACTCGACTGGGCTCGGATCCGTCACGCGCACAAGATGACTCTACAGATGTGGCCCCACAACGAGGCCGGCCGAGCCCTGTACGCGAAGTTCGGTTTCGTCGAGGAGGGCTACCTCAAACGTCACTGGAAGCGGCGTAACGGCGACATCTGGGACGCGGTCGTCATGGGCCTCCAACTCTAAGGAGGTCAACGACTTCGGCGCACACAGGTAGCTTTGAGAACCATGACTGAATCCACAACGCTGGTTACCGTCCCCGACCTTGCGCGCCTTTATGACTTCGGGCCCTCGCACCCACTGCGACCCGAACGGGTTCTCGGCACGTACGAGCACATCAAGTCCCTCGACATGGTCGCGAAGGCGGGCGTCGCGGAGGTCGACGCGCGTCGCGCGAGTGACGAAGAGGTGCTGGCCGTGCACGCCGGCGACTTCGTCAACGCGGTGCGGGATATCGATTCTGGTCTCGCCACCTCGTCGTTCGGGCTCGGCTATGGGCTCGGCACGCCCGATAACCCGATCTTTCCCGACATGCACACCGCGTCCTCGGCGGTCTGCGGCGCCACAGTTACTGCGGCGGAGGCGGTCGTCACGGGGGCCGCGCGCCACGCTTTCAATCCCGCCGGCGGGCTGCACCATGCGCGCAGGGCCGAGGCGTCTGGTTTCTGCATCTACAACGACCCCGCCGTCGCGATCGCGCGCGTCCTCGCTCTACGACCCGAGTGGAGGGTCATGTACATCGACGTCGACGTCCACCACGGAGACGGCGTGCAGTGGATTTTCTACGATGAGCCGAGGGTGCTGACACTGTCCCTGCACCAGAGCGGCCACTACCTCTATCCGGGTACCGGGTTCACAGACGAGATCGGTGCGGGAGACGCGCTCGGAACCTCGGCCAACGTCCCGCTGCTACCCGGCACGGGCAACGACGACTATCTGTGGGCTCTCGAGGTCACCGCCCGTGGCCTCGCCGAAGCCTTCAAACCTGACCTCGTCGTGACCCAGTTGGGCGCGGACACCCACCACGGCGATCCGCTCGCCAACCTCGGGCTGACCATGGAGGCTTATCCGGTCATGGCGCGCATGCTCCACGACATCATTGCCACACACGGCTCGGATCGGTGGGTCGCGACCGGGGGGGGCGGCTATCAGGCCGAGACGGTGGTGCCGAAGGTGTGGGCGATCCACTTCGCCGAGTTGTGCGGTATTCCCGAGGTCATTCCCGGCGAGTGGTTGAGGGACCTGTCGCCGGAGGAGGTCTGCCGCCCCTACAGAGACTCGGTCAAGGAATCGGTCGACGAGGTGATGGAGGCGTGCGTCCCCCATCTCGAGCGGCTTGCATCGGTTTAGGCCGGGCTCCGTTTACCCTTCTCGTCCGTGAACGCATTCACCGAGGTGCATCTCTACGTTGGCTACGCGATCCCCGCCGGATTCCTCGTTCTGGCGCTCTGGTCGGGGTGGATCTTCATCCGAAACCGAGTTCCTCACGACTGGTACTGGAGCCTCCTCGGCCTCCTACAAGTGATCGTGGGCATCCAGTTCGTCGTCGGGGCCGTGTTGTTTCTGTCCGGTCGCCGTCCCGTGTTCGAGGGCGCAATCTGGCTGCATTACGTCTACGGGGCGTTCTTTCCGGCCGCTCTGCTGTTCTTCGCGCACCGCGCCGGCAAGGGGCGCTTCGAGGAGGTCCCGTTCGTGCCCTTCGGAATCGCAGCGTTTCTGTGCTTCGGTCTGACGGGGCGCGCTCTCATGACCGGTCTCGGAATGTGAGCGTCGAAGTGCCGTCATGAACATCGTCGATTTGGCGTTCTTGGTACTTGCGACGCTCACCGCGGTGCGGGGTTATCGCCGAGGTCTCCTCGGGCTCGTGTTCGAGCTCGGTGGTGGCTTCTCCGGACTTATCGCGGGAGTGGCGCTCGGGCCGCGGATCGCGGACGCGGTGACCGATAGCGCCGGGTTGACCGGCGTCATGATCTCGCTGTTGACGGTGTTCGTGCTCCTTACCGTGGGTCAGACGCTCGGCTACATCGTCGGGCAGCGTTTCGCAGGGGCGGCCCACAAGGTCAAGCTCGGGAAGCTCAATCAGGGACTTGGCGCCCTCGGGGGCGTGGTGCTCGCGGCACTGACCTTCTGGCTGATCGGATCGCTGGTCGCGTCGTCGAGCATGCGTCCCGTCAACCGGGCTCTCAGTGGCTCGATCATCTTGCAGGCTCTCGACGACTCGCTGCCCCCACCGCCCAACGTCCTTGGGTATTTCAGTCAGTACCTCAACACCTCGGGCTTTCCTCAGGTCTTTGCCGGCCTTCCTCGTCCGATCGGCCCCCCGGTCGATCTCCCCAATCAGCGCACCGCTCGCCGGGCGATCGACGCGGCCGCCCCCTCGACGGTTCGAGTCACCGTGCCCGCTTGCGGTGGCACGCAACTCGGCAGCGGCTGGATTGCATCCGACGGGGTCGTCGTGACGAACGCGCATGTGGTTGCGGGAGGGGCCGAGGTCACCGTTCAGAGTCAAGCCGACGAAACGGTGTCGGCGACCGTCGTGCGCTTCGACCCCGACAGCGATGTCGCCGTGCTTCGCCTAGCCGAGGGAATCTCGGCCCCCCCACTGCGGCTCGAGACCGCGGCGTTCGAACGCGGACAGCCCGGCGCCACGCTCGGGTATCCGGGCGATGGTAACGGCCAGCTCGACGCCGATCCCGCCGCGATACAGGACCGTTACGACGCGCGGGGCAAGGACATCTACGGCCGCAACGACGTCACGCGCGAGGTCTACGAGCTGCGCTCGCAGGTCACACAGGGCGAGTCGGGGGGACCTTTCGTGCTCCCCAACGGGCGGGTCGCGGGGGTCGTGTTCGCGGCCTCGACCACCGATTCAGGCCGCGGCTTCGCGCTCACGGGGGCCGAGGTCGTCGACGAGGTCAACGCCGGCATCTCCTCCAGCGGGCAGGTCTCGACCGGCCGCTGCACCCGCTAACTTCGCTCTGAATGCGAGCGGTCTACCCTCGAGTTACCCAACGACGACGGTATATGTCGCCAACGGGTAAGTCGACTGGATCTCGGTCGCGAGGTCGGGCAGGCGGCTCCCGTTGGTGCCCGGGTTTTGGCTCCGACGCACCCAAGCCGGGCCGTCGGTCTCCGACTCAGGTCGAGTTGCCCCTAGACGTCGCTATTTGTGGCTCACGGGTAAGTCGACAGGTCGGCGTGCTCGGCCGACTTCACTTCCACCCCGTGAGTGACTCCTCAAAACGATGACTAGGCGAGCTGGCCCCCGTCGACCAGCAGGGTGATGCCGGTCACGAAGCTCGCCGCGTCGCTCGCCAGGAACACCGCGGGCCCGACGATCTCTTCGGCCCTCCCGAGCCGGGCCATGGGGATCATGTCCTCCATCGTCTTGCGCGTGCCCTCGTCCTGCCACAGGTTCGAGTTCAGATCGGTGGCGATCCAGCCCGGCGCGATCGAGTTGACGCGCACGCCCGAGGTCGCGAGCTCGCGGGCGACGGCCTGGGTCATGAGGCGCACCCCGCCCTTCGCCGCCGAGTAGAAGGAGAGGCCCTCGGCCCCTTGGAGCCCCGCGACCGAGGCGATCTGGATGATCGACCCTCCACCTCGCTCGACCATTCTCTGGGCCGCGAGCTGCGTCGCGTGAAAGACGGCGTCGAGGTTCAGGGCCATGACCTTGTCCCAGCCCTCCGGGCGTAAGGTCGTGAGGGGGGCCACGAAGCGGGTGCCGCCCGCATTGTTGACCACCACGTCGAGCCCGCCGAGCTCGTCGATCGCCCGGTCCATCAGCACCTCGAGCGCTCCCCGGTCCGTGACGTCGGTCGGCACGGCGACGGCCTTGCCACCGCGCTCCTTTATGGCCGTGACGACGGCGTCGAGGTCGGACTCGGTGCGAGCGGCGACGGCAACGTCGGCTCCGGCTTCCGCCAGACCGAGCGCAATCGCCCGCCCGATCCCGCGCGATGCTCCCGTGACGACTGCGACCTTACCGTCGAGGTCGAACAGCTTCATACGCACCTTTCTCGCCGCCAAACGAATGTGTATTCGTGTGCGGCCACTAAGCGCCCCGAGTCTGCCTTAAGCGGCTCGCCCCTTACGATGCTTTCATGTCGACCATCACTTTGTCCGACGCGCGCGAGGCACTCGTCGCCGCAGGCATCACGGGCCCTCATCAGTCGCACACCCGTCGCAATGCCCTCACGAAGATCAAGGGCATGGTTTCCGGCGAGGACGTCGAGGCGCGCTTCGGGCTTTCGGGGCTGACCACCTACGAACCTTCGGACGTACTCGGCTTCATGGCTGAGCTGACCGGGTGCAGCAACGACATCAACGACTACGCGGGCTACGACGTCATGGACCCCGACAAGACGGTCGCCGCCATCGTGGCGGGGGCCGAACGTCTCAGAAACGAGGCCACGCGCGGTGCCACCATGTTGTGCTGCACGGGCCACCCCACCGGCATGCTCGAGCATCACATCAGAGTGGTCGACGCCTATCGCGCGGCCGGGGGCAAGATCGTGCTCCTGCACGAGGAGAGGGATCTCGGCATTCGCCGCCGCCACTCGGAGATTCGCTACATCGGTGGGGTGGGCATGCTCGCCGACTGGGGCCAGCTCATCCACACGCACTCGAGCGAGCCGATGGAGGCTCTTCTCGACGCCGAGCCGCATCCGGATTTCGTCCTCGGCGACCACGGCTTCGCCGGTGCGGCCATCGAGCGCGGGATACCGACACTCGCCATCATGGACATCAACGATCCCGCGCTTGCGGTGCCCTGGGCCGAGGGACGCGACGTACTCATCGTGCCGCTGGACGACAACCGTCCGCCGAGACTCTATGAGCCTGCGTGGCGCCTCTTCGAGGCCATCCTCGGAGGGGCCCAGGTTCAGGAGTACGCCTGAGACCCGTCGAGAAATCGAGTTCCTAAGTGCCGACTCGAGCCAACCGACCGGAGGCAAACTCGCGATTGTTATAGTGAGGCGATCATGAACGAAAAGCCCGAGACCCCCACCGAGACCAACTCCATGTCGACCGTGGGTGAGTTTCTCACCGTCGCCGAGGTGGCCAAGCAGCTAAGGGTGTCGAACATGACGGTGTATCGCTTGATCAAAGCGGGCCAGATGCGGGCGGTTCGGGTCGGTCGGGGATACAGGCTCAAAGAGGACGACGTTCGCAAGTACCTGCAGCAACGCTATATGGACGCCGGCTGAGGCCGTCGCTCGCCCTCTCCTTCACCGGCTTCTCGCCTCGCGCGACCTCGGAACCGTCATCATGTGGGCGCGACCGTCTACCGTGAAGGATTGATGACATATGGGCACCCAGGTCGCAGTCGAGGAGGTTCTCGAGCGCGTTCTCAGCGCCCCCGGCGTCGTGTTTCTGCTCGGTGGCATCGATACCGGCAAGACCACGTTCGGGATCGAGCTGGCCAGGCGCGCAACCGCCGCCGGCATCGACACTGCGCTCGTCGACGCCGACATCGGGCAGTCGCTCGTCGGTCCCCCCACCACCATCGGGCTCAAGCGCAACGGCTTCGGCGACTTCTCCCGGGGGGCTCTGCGCCACGCCGATTCGCTCAGCTTCGTCGGTTCGATCGCGCCCCGAGGCCACATGCTCCCTCTGGTCACGGGGAGCGCCAAGCTCACACAGAGGGCGAAGGCGGCCGGGGCCAAGCTGATCGTGGTGGACACGACCGGGTTCGTGGGGGGCCTCTCCGGCCAGGGTCTCAAGTATTACAAGATGGATGTGCTCGCTCCCGACTTCGTCATCGGATTCGAACGCGGAGGTGAGCTCGAGCCGATCATCGGCATCGCCGAGCGCTTCACCCCGGCCGAGGTCATCGAGATAGGGGTCCCCGGTGAAGTGGTCGACCGCTCCGTGGACGAGCGCATGACCTTTCGCGAAGAGCAGTTCGCCACCTATTTCGCCGACGGAGCGTCCCGCTGGCGAGTGAAACCGACGGTGTTCATGCCGACGCTGCCGCCGGAGTTCGATCTTGCTCTCCTCGATGCGCTGGTGGTGGGTATGGAGGACGGCGAGGGCTCGTGTGTGGGTATCGGCGTCCTCGAATACGATGCGGTCGAGGACCTTCTTCGCATGGTCTCGCCCGTGACTCAAGGGGTCCGAGGTCTGCGGCTCGGCTCGATCCGCATCGACGTCCAGGGTCGCTCGCGCGGTCCGGTGGATCTCAAGCAGCTGTTCCAGACCGAATGACGTTCTTAGGAGTGGTGGAGAAAGGAAGTAAGCAATGGGTTCACTCGTAAAGAAACGCCGTAAGAAGATGCGTAAGAAGAAGCACCGCAAGATGCTCAAGAAAACTCGTTGGCAGCGCCGCCAACAAGGTAAGTAGGCCGGCCGCCGGTCGCCGGAGCCCGATTGGGGCCGCCGGGTAACATCGTCTCCATGGCACAGCGATCGATCGTCACGTTCCTGTCCGACTACGGGCTCCAGGACGAGTTCGTGGGCGTATGCCACGGCGTCATACTGGGCATCAAAGAGGATCTTCGCATCATCGATATCCACCACAACATCCTTCGCCAAGACGTCCGGCATGGGGCGGTTGTCCTGCAGCAGTCGATCAAGTTCATGCCCGACGCGGTCCACCTTGCGGTGGTCGACCCGGCCGTGGGGACCGAGCGACGGGCCGTAGCGGTCGAGACTCGTCACGGATCGGTCTTCGTCGCTCCGGATAACGGCTTGGTGGTCCCCGCGGCCAATGAGTGCGGCGGAATCGCGCGCGCTTACGAGCTCACGAATCGGAGTCTCATGCTGAGCCCCATGTCGCACACCTTCCACGGCCGCGATGTCTTCGCGCCGGCGGCGGCGCACATCGCCGGCGGTGTCGAGTTGGAGGAGTTCGGCCCCGAGGTTCCGACCGGTGAGCTGGCCGGCCTCGAGATCCCGGAGGCATGGCCTCACGACGACCATCTTCACGCCCAGGTGCTGCAGCTCGACCGCTTCGGCAACCTGCAACTCAATTTCAACCACAAGGTGCTCGAGGACGTCGGCATGGCCGAAGGCCGTCGCCTGGAAATTCGCATGGAGGGGCATCGTCTCCAGGTGCCCTACGGTAGGAGCTTCGGGGACGTCGAGGTCGGAGAGTACGTCTTGATCGAGGACTCTTACGAGAAACTCTCGCTCGCGGTGAACAAGGGCGATGCGGCCGCTCGCCTTCAGGCGGGGGCCGGCTCGACCATCATCGTCGGTCCCACGGTTGGGTGACGACGACGGGGACAACGAGCACACCCGTGGCGACGGATGGAATCGACAACCATGGTCGCTAGAAGGCGCATCCTCATCACGGGCCTGTCGTCCTACCTCGGCTTGCGTCTCGCGCAGCGCCTCGAGACCGACGACCGGGTCGAGGCGATCGTCGGCGTGGACCTCGAGGAGCCGCCGTGGCATATCGACAAGCTCGAGTTCGTGCGCGCCGACATCCGCAACCCCTTGATTGTGCGGACTCTCGATGCCACGCGCGTCGACACGCTCATTCACACGAACATCTCCTCGCATCCGAGCCGGCTCGGCGGCCGCTCCCAGATGAAGGAGAACAACGTCATCGGAACGCTGCAGTTACTCGCGGCTGCGCAACGCGCCCGGCTGCTTGAGCGCGTAATCATGAAGTCCTCGACCGCGATCTACGGCATGGGCCCAAAGGAGCCCTCGATCGTGGGGGAGGAGCACGACAATCGCCATGCGCACCTGTGCGGATACGGCAAGGACTGTGCCGAGGCCGAGACTTACGTCAGAGACTTCGGTCGCAGACGCAAGGATGTCGACGTCGTGATACTTCGCACCCAGAGCCTCATCGGGCCGACCGTGCACACGAACATGACCGACTACCTCTCACTTCCAATCATCCCGACGGCGCTCGGCTACGATCCTCGCCTCCAGCTCGTTCATGAGGACGACGCGGTCGAGGCTTTCTCGCTCGCGACTCACGGCGGAGCGCGCGGCATCTACAACATCTCGGGCGAGGGCGTGGTCTTCTTGTCGAAGGCGATTCGGATGCTCGGCAAGTTGCAGGTACCGATGCTCTATCCGGTGGCCAAATCGGCGGGAGCTGTATTGGGCCGCCTCGGCGTCGTCGATTTCCCCGCCGACCAGTTGCAGATTCTCGTCTACGGGCGCGTGGTCGATTCGAGCAGAGCGCGTCGCGAGTTCGGCTTCAGTCCCCGCTACACCACAGAGGAGGCGATCGCCGATTTCCGGGATCGCCGGCGCGACGAGCGCCTCGAGCCATCCAGCCCCACACTGGGGGGCGACCTCATCGGCTTCCCGCAGGCGGAGTCCTCCTCCACGGAGTTGGTCTGAACTTGAGCGCCGACCTCCGGACGACCTCTCAGCGGTGCCGGGCAACGACCACGAGTGGCAGACCTTGTCGCAACCACGCCCTGCAGGGTCGGGATTACTGCCGCGTTCATGACGGCGGGCGCGCCCAGGCGAGTGCACCTCGCCCCGTCCCAGTGCCGGCCCCCGGAGAAGTCGCAGTGCCGGCCCCCGGAGAAGAGGAGTCGATTGGCGAGCGATCCGTCGTCGATAAGGTCCGTGACTTCATGGGCAAGAGACTGAGCGGCAACTATCCCATCGACGACTTCGGCTACGACGAACAGCTAGTGCGTGAGTTCCTGCTTCCGCTCCTTCGTCCGCTTTACGAGAACTACTTCAGGGTGCAAACCCTCGGTCTGAATCGCGTTCCGAGCGAGGGTGCCGCGTTGCTTGTGGCCAATCACTCGGGGGCCATTCCGATCGACGCCGTGATGATGCAGTACGCAATTGCAACGGAGCATCCGGCCACGCGCGTGGTCCGCAATATCGGTGCGGATCTCGTGTGGGCCGCGCCGTTCATCAGTCACCTGGCGCGCAAGACGGGCGGCGCGGTCGCCTGCGACGAGGACGCCTTGGCGCTGCTCGAGCGCGACCAACTCGTCGCCGTGTTTCCTGAGGGATACAAGGGCACCGGCAAGGGTTGGAGTGAGCGTTACCGGATGCAGCGCTTCGGGCGCGGGGGATTCATCGAAGTGGCATTGCGGGCGCGCGTTCCGATTGTTCCCGTCGCGATCGTGGGGGCCGAGGAGGCGTTTCCGATGGTGGCCAATGCAAAGACTCTGGCGTCGCTGCTTCGCTTCCCCTACTTTCCGATCACGCCGACGTTCCCCCTCCTGGGCCCGCTGGGCCTGCTCCCGCTGCCGAGCCGCTGGGTCATCGAGTTCGGAGAGCCGATCCCCATGGACGACTACCCGGAGGACGCAGCGGACGACAAGATGTTCGTCTTCGACCTCACCGATTCAATCAGAGACCGCATCCAGCAGATGGTCTACAAGGGTCTGAAGTACAGGGGCAGCGCTTTTCTTTAACCGGTGGAACTCAGAACCTTGTTCGTTCCTGCTTCGTCATAGGGAAGGCGGGCGAGTACAGGAGGTTCTGATGGGATGCGGCACGAAGTTGTTCGTGGGAATCGCAGCGACGGCGATGCTGGCCTCGTGCACGTCACCATCGACCTCCACGACACCAACGACTCCAGAGGTGGAACTTGCTCGTCACGTGGACGATCGCCTGCTCGTGCAGACACGTAGAGGCGTGGCGGTCATCGATGCGGCCACCGGAGCCGAGCTGGTCGAAGCGCCGAGAGCCGTTGCCTCGCCGGATCTCAGTCGTCTGTACTCGCTCGGAGGCCCCCGAGACGCTCGCACCATCACCGTGATCGACGTGGCCACCGGCGCAACCCTCGACCGCCTCGGCGCGCCCGCGGGGCTGACGCCCGGGGTCGCCTCGTCCGACGGGGATCTGCTCGCTCTCGCTTCACCTCACCGCCGGGGCGCGACCCCATGGCTTCCCGCCGGACGACGCCGCACCGAGATCGCCGCCGTGGCTCCGGAAACCGGGACGGCTGCGGGCCTCTACGACCTAAAGGGCAACTTCGAGCTCGAGGGTTTCTCCACCGATGGCCGGCAACTGTTCTTGCTCGAGTACATGCCCGCTGCAAACCCGACGCGTTACGGTCTGCGGCGGCTCAATCTCGAGGGCGGGACGATTCGGTCTATCAAGGAGTCAAAGCAGAACGCGCCCGGAAGCATGCGCGGCACCGGACGAATAGCTCGCTTCTCTCCGAGCGGTCACGAGCTCTACACCCTCTACACGCAGCAGGGGCCCAATTACGCTCACGGTGGCAACGGCGAGCACGAGCCCGGTGACGTCTACGCGTTCGTCCATCTCCTCAATCTCGAGGGTGCATGGACGCATTGCATCGACCTGCGCGCACCGTTCGGAACGGGCAAGGTGACGACTCACGCCATGGCCGTGTCGCCCGACGGCTCGCGTCTCTACGTCGCGGACCCGTCCTCGGGCGGCCTTGCGGTCATCGACCCGGGGCAAACCAAAGTGCTGAGGTCGGTGACCACCGATCTGTCCGGCTTGCGGCGGGGCGTCGCCTCCGCTCACGTCGGATCGGACGGGACACTGTATCTCTCGGGTGGTGACGAGATTCTGGTGATAGACGGGGACACGCTCGAGACCGTGGAGCGGTGGAAGATGCGCGCCCCGGTATCGAGCATCGCAACGAGCTCGGTCGGTGACGAGCTCTACGTCGCGCTGGCCGACAGGCTGCTGGTGCTCGACGCGACGACGGGGGCCAGGACTCGGGTCGTTCGAGCCGCCGGGATCGACGGCATCGTGGGCCTCATGGCGCGCGACTGATCAGCGTCCGGTCAGACCCCACAGACTGATGACGCTGAGCGTTCCGGCGATGGCGATTGCGGCCAGCAGGAGGGCGATGGCATACAACGTGTTTCTTCTCATGATTCGAGGATAAGGGGTCGTCCAGTTACTCGAAGCGCCGGCCCGGGGTCAGGCGAGGTGTATCTCTCTCGTCAGCTCCGAGATGTGGCGCTCGAGTTGGGTGAGTCCCTCGACCTTGCCCACGCACAAAGCCACCCCGGCCTCCCTGGCACGACGTTCGATGCTGGGATCGAGATAGGCCGTGTAGAGGATGATCGGTTGGTACGGCCTTCGCGCTCGGAGGCGACGTGCGGCCTCGAGACCGTCCATGCCGGGCATCTGGTAATCCATTACGACGACGTCGGGATCATGCTGATCGGCGACGAGGATGGCCTGCGCCCCGGAGCCCGCTTCGCCGACGACGGTGAAACCATCGATCTGCAGCATCTCTACGAGCATGGCGCGCACATGCTCGGTGTCGTCGACGACGACGACTTTCGCACCCACGGCGACCTCCGTCACTCGGGTGGGGCAAACGCTTCAGGTGCGAGGCAGACCCTTGGAGATCCGGCGGCGTCCCTTCAAGCGTTCCTCCACGTACACGCGATTCCTGGCAAGCATCTCGACGAGTTCTCGTGGCCGCTGGACGTAGCGGCCTACAGATAGTTCGAGCGAGATGGCTCCCGCGTATCTCTTTCGACGCAACTCGTCCAGGAACCTTTCCAGGGGAAGGATTCCATGACCGAGCTCGAGGTGTCCGTCTTTCCCGTCACCAGCGTTGTCGCTCAGATGGATGTGCACCAGATGGGGGGCCAGGGTCTCGTAAGCCTTCAGGATGTCTTCCCGCGAAACGGACAAATGACTCGTATCGATCACAACGTGCCGCGCCTCGGCGACGAGCTCGGCCGGCCGGAGCCAGCGGTAGCCACGCAGCTTTCTTCCGGCCACCCACTTCGGATACATGGTTTCCACTGCGACGGCGACACCGGTTTCTTGATAGGACTGCTCGGCCCTCTCGGTGACCCAATTCGCAAAGCCTCTCTCCCACAGGAAAGGCGGATGCACGACGAGGGTTTCGGCCCCGAACGCCTTGCACATCTCGATACCGCGTTCGATCTTCCCGATCGGGTCCATGCCCCAGACGCTCTTGGTGATGACCAGAAAGGGGCCGTGCACCGACGCGATCTCGAGCCCGCGCTCCTCCGCCAGCTTCAACGGGATATCCGGTTCGTGGGTCTTCGTGTCTCTGGTCACCATCAGCTCGATGCTCGTGAAGCCGGCCTCCGCGAGGGCGTCCATGGCGCGCTCCAGCTCGAAGGCCCAAAAAGGGCCGGTGGAGCACTGAACGGGGACAAGCCTCTTGGTCGTCATGGGCTTTGATGTTCGCACGCCGGGCGGGCGTGCCGAGGAAGGTGTGGAGTCGGTTGCGGTCGCGTCCGAGGACGAACGCAACGAACGCCCCCCGACCGCGGGGGTCAAAGGGCGCTCGTGCCTTGCTGAGTCCTTGGGAAGGACCGGCTTGGGGCGGGCTGGGAGGCTCGATAGCGGGCGGCGTCTTGATCAGGCGCCGACCTTGTGACATCCCCGAAACCTCGTCCGGACTCTATGTCTGAACTTCGGAGCGACCACGGGGGTCCTTGAGTCAGGAGAGGAAAGATTTACCAATCGGTTTGGTCCCGGCGGGCCTCCAGCACCGGCGTCGGGCGGCCCTCGCACCTGATCCGCTCGAGAGCGTCGGGGCGAAGGATGCGCAGTCGCCGTTGGTGGTAATCGACGATCCCGGCATCCTTGAAGACCTTCAGGGTTCGGTTGGCGCTCTCGCGGCACATGCCTGCGAGGCGCGCGAGGTCGGCCTGGGGCAGCGTGACCTCGAGTTCGAGAGCGCCGTTTCGAACGCTGCCCACTAGGTCGGCGAGGTCGAGCAGTCGGCCGGCGAGCCTGGCCGGGACCTCGCTGCCGGTTCGCTCGAGCGCCGTGTCGACGATCCAACGGGTGCGCCTGGCCAAGGCCCCCGCAAGCTCGAGGCAGGCGGCGGGATTGTCGGAGAGCACCGTGACGAAGAGGTCGGCGTCGAACCCGAGCACGGTAGTGGGAGTGGCCGCGACCGCATCCAGGGGCTGCGGATAACCGTCCAGCGCGGCGATGTCGCCGATGACGTCTCCGGCAAGGCCTAAGCACAGGATCGTTTCACGTCCCTCGGTGTCGTGAGCCGTCATCTTGACAACCCCCGTGCACACGAGGTGGGCGCGGCGCACCCGGTCGCCCGACAGATAGAGGCGCTCGCCCGCGACGAGGCGTCTCATGACCGCCCGATCGAGCAACCGAACTCGGTCGCGCGGACACAGGGCATCGAGCACCGCTGAGGTTGGCGGATGTGACATCGACTACCTCCCATGCTTGGTCGTGATCAAGCTCCGGCATGTGAGGGCGCGGAAAAGGGGCAGGCGAATAACACCTACCCCTCCTCGAAGATCACTCTAGATGAACCGTCGTCGATGTCCAGACCCAAATCGCGAGAGCGCGAAATCCGCGCTCTCGGTCTGTGTGCTGCATACAGTGTGACCATGGCAGTCCAGCTCATTACCAGGGGATCTCTGCGCGACGAGATCGGCGGTCGCCTCCGCGGCCTGCTCGTCGAGGGTGATCTCGAGGCGGGCACACGCATCAACGAGTCGATCTTGTCGATCGAGCTCGGGGTCAGCCGTACGCCCCTGCGTGAGGCGTTGCTGGTGCTTGCGGGCGAGGGTCTCGTCGTGTGCGAGCCGGCGCGCGGCTTCGTCGCGGCGCCGCTGACGATGATTCAGGCGCGCGAGTCGTTTCCCATTCTCGCTGCGCTCGAGGTCTTGGCTCTGCGATCGGGGGGTGGCGTGACCGTGCACAAGCTCGACGCCCTGCGCGCCCTCCACGGCGACTATTCTGCGGCACCCGACCTCGAGTCCGCTCGCTCTCTCGACGAGCGCTGGCATGCTCTGTTGGTCTCGGGCTGCTCCAACGCGACCCTGATGGCGCAGCTCGAGGCCCTTCGAGCCATCGAACGGCGGTACTGGCTTGCCACCACGCGCATCTCGGGGCGATGGCCGCATCCGCCGGCCATCTTCCAGCATGCGGCCGTCATGGAGGCCGTCGATTCGGGTGACCTTGATGACGCATGTGACGCGCTCGAACGGCACTGGGCGGCCGCCACACGCGCGCTCCTGAGCGCCCTCGCACACGTCGCCCACTAGGAGGGGTTCGCTCCGACGCCCGGAGTAGGCGTCGAGTCACGCGAGGATTGGCTCATGAACGCCGTTGTGCCGGACGCCCCGAAGCGCGCGCCAAGAAGCTGGCTGAAGATCTGCTTGATCGTCGGACCGGCGGTGGCGATCGTCGCCCTGCTGGTGTGGGCGACGTTCGCGGATGGGCCGGCCCCACAGCCCGGCGACGCGGCGCCGACCTTCACGGCCGAGCGCCTCGACGGTTCCGGCACTCTCTCGTTCGACGACCTCGAGGGCTCCCCCGTCGTGCTTAATTTCTGGGCCTCATGGTGCGTGCCGTGCGAGGATGAAGCGCCGTTGTTCAACGCCATGGCCGAACGTTTCGAGGGCGAAGTGGCCTTTGTAGGGATCAATGTCAAGGATGCACTAGACGAGGCCAGGGCCTTCGAGGAACGCTTCGAGGTGCCCTATCCGAGCGTGCGCGACCAGGGCGGGATCGAGACCGATTACGGACTCGCGGGCCAGCCCGAGACCTTCTTGATCGCAGAGGACGGCACCATCGTCGAGCACATCCAGGGGGCCGTAACCGACGCCGCCTATCTTCAAACGCTGCTCGAGGACCTCGTGGCCAACCCGAGCGGATGAGCGGCTGATGGCCGACCCGAGCCTTCCGATCGCCTTCCTCGCCGGACTTGCATCGTTTCTCTCGCCCTGCGTGTTGCCGCTCGTGCCCGGCTACATCTCCTACATGTCGGGGCTGAGCGTGACCGGAGAGGAGGGCTCGAGTTTGCGCGCAGGATCCGTCGCCCTGGCCTTCATCGGCGGATTCACCGTCGTGTTCGTCGCGCTCGGGATGACGGCCACCCTGTTGGGCTTCTACCTGAGAGACAACCGTGAGCTGATCTCACAGATCGGTGGCGCGGTCATCATTCTGCTCGGCCTGATGTTCATCGGTGTCATCAAGGCGCCGTGGCTCTACCGAGAGAAGCGCTTCCACCCGAGGCCCGGCGCGGGGATGGCCGGAAGCGCCCTGCTCGGCGGGGCCTTCGCCTTCGGGTGGAGCCCGTGCATCGGGGCGACGCTCGGCGCGGTGCTCACGATGGCGGCCGGGCGGGGCGCGGGGGGCGGCGTGGGCGAGGGCGCGCTGCTACTGTTCGTTTACTCGATGGGGCTTGGGGTGCCCTTCCTGCTTGCCGGCCTGGGGGTGTCGCGCCTGACGGGCGCCGTAACGTGGCTGCGCAGGCACACCCGCACGATCAACCTCGCCAGCGGGACGCTGCTGATCCTCGTCGGCCTGCTGTTTCTCTCGGGCCAGTTCTTCCAGCTCTCGATCTGGTTCCAGCGCACCTTCCCCGAGGTGCCCTTTAGCCTCTGATGAGCCGCCGGCCATCCCATGCACGGTCCCGTCAAGGTACGCGGAGCCCGATTAAGGCAGCGAGCCAGGTTCTGGATGTGACTTTGCGCACAAATTCACACTTGATTCGTTGTGGCTCCGGAAAGCTCGACAAAAGCGCAGGTCAGGCGGCTTTTTCGGTTTGTGATTGATCTCACAAGCCCTTAGGATGCAGACCATGCGCAACCGACCAATTCCCGAGGCCACAGTCGAGCGGCTGCCGATGTACCTCCGCTCTCTGCTCGACCTCGCCGAGGGCCGCGGGGTGATGACCGTGAGCTCCGAGGAGCTCGCCCGTCTCGCCGGGGTCAACGCCGCCAAGGTGCGCAAGGACCTCAGCTATCTCGGCAGCTACGGCACGCGCGGCGTTGGCTACGACGTCGAGTACCTGCTCTACCAGATCACGCGCGAGCTCGGCTTGACCCAGGACTGGCCGACCGCGCTGATCGGGATAGGTAACCTCGGCCGGGCGCTGGCCTCATACAAGGGCTTCAGTGAGCGCGGCTTCCGCATTACCGCGCTGTTCGACGCGGACGACAACGTCATCGGTGAAGAGGTCGGCGGCTTCATCGTTCGTCACATCGACGAGCTCAAGGAGGCCGTGACGGAAGAAGGTCTGTGCATCGGTATCATCTCGACGCCCCCGGTCGCAGCTCAGGAGGTCGCCGAGAAACTCGTCGACGCAGGCATCAAGTCGATCCTCAACTTTGCCCCGTGCCACGTGAACGTGGCGCCGGACGTCAACGTACGCAAGGTCGACCTCTCGGTCGAGCTCCAGATTCTCAGCTTCTACCAGCAGCGCACGAAGGCGATCGAGACGGCGCGCGAGGCCAGCAGGCGCCTCGATCGCCAACAGAACGACCGGAGGTAGGTTCAACCCGTGTCCATCGTGGTCGTGGGACTCAACCACAAGACGTCTCCTATCAGCCTGCTCGAGCGCCTCGCCATACCCGACGAACGACACACCAAGGCTCTGGGCGAGTTGATGAACTCCGAACACGTCACCGAGGGCGTCATCCTGTCGACCTGCAACCGCGTCGAGGTCTATGCCAGCGTCACGAAGTTCCACCCAGGGGCCCAGGGACTTCGCAACTTCCTCAGCGAGTTCTGCCACGTCGCGCCCGAGGACTTCAGCGACCATCTCTACACCTACTTCGACGAGGGCGCGGTCTCGCATCTGTTCCGCGTCGCCGCCGGTGTGGACTCGTTGGTCGTCGGCGAGTCCGAGATCCTCGGCCAGGTGCGAAGAGCCATAGCAACGGCAGAGGAGGAGGAATGCGTCGGACGCAACCTGCGGCGCGCCTTCAGCCAGGCTCTGAGCGTCGGCAAGCGGGCGCGCAGCGAAACCGACATCTCGCGCAACCCGGTGTCGGTTTCCTCGGCGGCGGTCGAACTCGCTCGTCGCGCCTTCGCGGGTGACACGCTCGAGAACAAAAAGGTCGTGATCGTCGGTGCGGGCAAGATGGGACGCCTGGCCGTCGAGGCGCTGCTGGCGGCGGGAGCTACCGAGACGATCGTCGTCAATCGAGGCGAGGAGCGCGCCCAGAGCCTCGCCGACGCCTATGGCGTTCAACCTCGAACCTTGGCCGAGTTGCCCGAGGCACTCGCAGAGGCGGACATCGTGATCTGTTCGACGATGGCGGCCGGCGCGGTGGTGGACTACAAGACGGCGCGCTCAGCGATGGAGCGGAGAGAGCGTCCCGAGGCATTGTTCATCGTTGATATCGCGGTGCCGCGCGACGTCGATCCGGCGGTCGCCGAGATCGACGGCATCGTGCTGCGCGACATCGAGGACCTGCGAGCGCTGGTTACCAACAACGTCGGGGGCCGTCTCGGCGAGATGGCCAAGGTCGAAGACATCATCACGGCCGAGCTCGAACGCTTCGCGCGCTGGGAACGGGCGCTCGAGGTGGCGCCCGCAATCGCGCGTCTCGTCGACCGCTCCGAAGCTCTGCGCGTCACTGAGATGGATCGCTTCGCCTCACATCTCGCCGGACTCACAGACGAGCAGCGGGACGCGGTCGACCAACTCACCCGCCGCCTCGTGAACAAGATCCTGCACACGCCGCTGAGCAAGTCCAAGGAGATTGCCAGTTCCACGCAAGGACACGTCTACCTCGATGCGCTGTACGAGCTCTTCGAGCTCGATGATGACGTCGATTCCTGACGGCATCGTCATAGCGAGTCGCGGCTCGAAGCTCGCACTCAGGCAGACCGAGATAGTGGCGCGACTGCTGCGCGCCGTCGAACCCTCACTGGGGATCGAGGTCCTGACCGTCAGCACCAGGGGCGACGAAGACAAGGACCGTTCCTTTGCCGAGATCGGGGGCAAGGGCATCTTCACGAGCGAAGTCGAACGCGAGGTGCTGGCCGGCAACGCGGATGTCGCGTTGCACTCGGCCAAGGACTTGACGGCCGAGGTCGCTGCAGAATGCGCGTTGATCTGCACGCCCGAGCGCGCCGACGTGCGCGACGTGATCGTCGGGGGCGAAGGCGTTTCCGGTGAGGAACGACTGGGGTCGTTTCCTCCAGGGGCGCGCGTCGGCACGTCGAGTATCCGGCGTCGTGTGCTGCTGACCGAGTTGCGCCCCGACCTCGAGGTCGTCGAGTTCCGAGGAAACCTCGACACTCGCCTCCGTAAGCTCGCCGACGGCGAGGTGGACGCGGCGATCCTTGCGGCGGCCGGCATCGAGCGCCTCGGTGGTGTGGACGCCGCGATGTTCGGTCCTCTTGATCCCCTCCGCTGGGTATCGGCCCCCGCCCAGGGAGCGCTGGCGGTCGAGGCCCGGGCGGAGCGCGACGATTTGATCGCCCTCTTCATGCGGATCGGGGATGGCGCGGCGGCCGCCGAGGTCGCATGCGAGCGAGCCTTCTCGCGGCGGCTCGAGGGAGGTTGCACCGTGCCGCTCGGTTGTCACGCACGTGCGAGCGACGGGGATCTCGTCGTCACCGGGCTTCTCGGCTCTCCGCACACCGACGAGGTCTTGCGCGACCGGATCTCTGGACCGGCTTCTGGAGCGGAGGCGCTGGGAACCGAGCTCGCGGAAGCCATTCTGTCCGCGGGCGGTGACGACATCCTCGAGGATCTGAGAGCCGACGCCATGGAGCAAGCCTGATGCGGCGGGGGTGCGTTTATCTCGTGGGAGCTGGGCCCGGCGATCCCGGGCTTGTCACCGTGCGCGGACTCGAGCTGATCCGTAGCTGCGACGTGTTGTTGTTCGGTCGGCTCGTCGCGCGTGAGCTACTCGACGAGGCGCCTGAGGCCGAGAGGATCTTCGTCGGAAAGAAGCTCGGGGAGGAGCCCTCTCGAGGGGCGGGAGCGGGCGCGCGGATGATCGAGCGGGCGAAGGCGGGCGCCGCGGTCGTTCGCCTCACGGGTGGAGACCCGTTCGTGTTCGGCTGGGGTGACGAGGACCTCGAGCTTCTGGCTCAATCCGGTGTTCCGTTCGAGGTCGTGCCGGGGGTCAGCTCGTCGATAGCTGCAGCGTCTTATGCCGGCATCCCTGTAACCCAGCGCGAGATTGCGAGCAGCTTCGCGGTCGTGACGGCCGACGCGGATGCTGAAGGCTCGGTCGCGTGGCCCGAGCTTGCGACCGGGCCGGACACGCTGGCTCTTATGATGGGCGTCGACTCCCTTAGGAGCGTCGCGGCTCGACTCATCGCGAACGGCCGCGATGCTCGAACACCGGCGGCCGTGGTCGAGTGGGGAACGCTCCCGCGCCAGCGAGTCGTTACCGGGACGCTCGCCGACATCGGAGAGCACGCGGCCGCCGCAGCCATCCAGTCCCCTGCAACGACCTACGTCGGCGCTGTCGTCGGGCTCCGGAGCGCGCTTTCGTGGTTCGAACGGCGTCCCCTTTACGGGCTTCGAATCGTCGTGACGCGCGCCGAGCGTCAGGCCACAGGGCTCGGCATGCTGCTCGGCGACGCGGGGGCCGATGTCGTCAATCTGCCGACGATCGAGATCGCCGATCCCGAGGGCTTCACGGACGTTGATCTGGCCGTCAAGAAGCTGGCCGAGGGCCTCTACGTCTGGGTCGTGTTCACCTCGGCCAACGGATTGGAGAAGTTCTTCGAGAGGGTCGATGTCTGCGGCTACGACGCCCGTGCTTTTGCCCGAACGAAGGTCGCCGCGGTCGGCAGCGTTACCGCTGAATTGCTCGCCGAACGGGGTATCCAAGCCGATTTCGTGCCGGAGACCTTCACCGGGGAGGCGATCGCAGGGAGTATGGACCGCGGTGTCGGCGGAGTCCTGTTGCCGCGCGTGGCCGACGGACCTCGTGACATCATCGATCTTCTCCGCAACGCGGGCTGGACTCCCGAGGAGTGCACTACCTATCGCAACGTCCCTGCATCACCTTCCGAGGGAGCAATCGAACGGGTGCGGTCGGGCAACTTCGACGCCGTGACCTTCGCCAGCGCATCGGCGGTGCGCTCGTTCGTGGGTCTCGTCGGCGAGGCCGACGCTCTCGGTCTCGGCGAACACGAGGGTGCCGGCGCGAGAACCGTCGCGTGCATCGGACCCAAGACGGCGGCGGCCGCCACGGAGCTGGGCTTGCGCGTTGACGTAGTCGCCGAAGAGCACACGGGGCGCGGTCTGAGGGATGCTCTCGTCGCCCACTTCGCTACTCCGGAGGCAGAAGCCGAGCAGCCGGATGATGGGACAATGACCGAATGAGCTCCTTTCCCGACTACAGGCCTCGTCGATTGCGCCGCAGCGAGGGTTTGCGCAAGGCATTCTCGGAGACCACGCTGACGCCCGGCAACCTCGTGGCGCCGCTGTTCCTCAAGGAGGCTATCGACGAGTCCGAGCCGATCGAGTCGATGCCGGGACACGTCAAGCACACGCTCGAGTCGCTCGCCAAGGAAGCGCGCGAGTTGGCCGAACGAGGCGTTGCGGGGGTGCTGCTCTTCGGCATCCCGGCACACAAGGACTCCCGGGGGAGTGAGGCCTACAACTCCGACGGAATCACCCAGCAGGGGCTGCGGGTGTTGAAGGAGGAGCTCGGGGACGACTTCGTGGCCATCGCGGACCTGTGCTTGTGCGAGTACACTGACCACGGCCACTGCGGGTTGATCGATGGGTCCGACGTCGACAACGACTCGACCCTCGCGCTCTACGCTCGCATCGCAACGAGCCAGGCCCTCGCCGGCGCCGATGTCGTTGCTCCCAGCGGGATGATGGATGGGCAGGTCGGCGCGCTACGCGCCGCGCTGGACGACGCCGGCCTCAGCTCGACCGCGCTCCTGGCCTACTCGGCCAAGTACGCATCGAGCTTCTACGGGCCCTTCCGCCAGGCCGCCGAGGGCGCGCCTCGCTTCGGCGACCGGCGCAGCTATCAGCAGGATCCCGCAAACGCTTCGGAGGCGCTGCGCGAGATCGAGCTCGACATCGCCGAGGGGGCCGACGCGATCATGGTCAAGCCCGCTCTCGGTTACCTCGACGTCCTGAGGCGGGCCAAGGAGCGGTTCGACTTCCCGACCGCGGCCTACAACGTCTCAGGCGAGTACTCGATGCTCATTGCGGCCGCCGAGCGCGGCTGGATCGACGAGCGGGCGGCGACCCTCGAGGTCCTCACCTCTATCCGCCGTGCGGGCGCTGATCTCGTCGTCACCTACCACGCCAAGAAGGCGAGTGAGTGGCTGGCGTGACGCTCGAGCACTCACACTCGGCCAAGCTCTTTGCCGAGGCGCTTGAGTTGATGCCCGGTGGGGTCTCATCACCCGTGCGCGCCTTCAACGCGGTCGGCTCGGACCCCTTCTTCGTGCACAGCGCATCGGGGGCCAACCTCGTCGACGTCGACGGTAACTCCTACATCGATCTCGTACAGAGCTGGGGCGCGCTGCTGTTCGGGCACGCCCACCCCGCTGTCGTGAGCGCCGTGGCGGACGCCGCTGCGCGTGGGACTTCGTTCGGCACGCCGAGCGAGCTCGAGGTCGAGATGGCCCGCACCGTAGTGTCCATGGTTCCCGACATCGAACGTGTGCGTTTCGTGTCGTCGGGCACCGAGGCGGGAATGAGCGCGGCTCGTCTCGCGCGCGCTGCGACAGGGCGCAACAAGTTGTTGAAGTTCAGAGGGTGTTACCACGGTCATGTCGACGCGTTGCTGGTGGACGCCGGCTCGGGCGTTGCGACGCTGGGCATCCCCGGCACTCCGGGAGTGACCGAAGGCGCGACCGCGGACACGCTGACGTGTGAGTACAACGATTTGGACGCAGTGAGGGCGGCGGTTGAGACTTCGGCCGGTGACGTCGCAGCCATCCTCGTCGAACCGGTTGCGGCCAACATGGGCCTGGTCGTACCGAACGATGGATTCCTCGAGGGTCTGCGCGTCATCGCCGATGACATCGAGGCGCTGCTGGTGTTCGATGAGGTCATCACCGGCTTTCGTCTCGGCCCCGGTGGGGCGCAGGAGCGTTTCGGCGTGCGCGCGGACATCGTCATGCTCGGAAAGATCATCGGTGGAGGTCTGCCCGTGGGGGCGATCGCCGGCCCGGCCCAGCTTCTCGACCGGTTCGCTCCGAGCGGTCCCGTGTATCAGGCGGGCACCCTGTCGGGGAATCCGGTGGCGATGGCGGCGGGACTGGCCAACCTGCAGATGATTCAGGCCGACCCGGGCCTCTTCGGCCGGATCCAGATGCGCGCTCGCTCGCTCGTTCGAGGCTTGATCGACGCCGCCGACCATGCGGCCACAGTTCCTCTCTATGGCGCGGCGATCGGGGGCCTGGCCGGGTTCTTCTTCTCAGACAACGACGTCACCAACTACACCGAAGCAGCGGCCACGCCCGAGGAAACCTACGCGCGGTTCTTCCGGGGCATGCTCGAGCGCGGCGTCTATCTCCCGCCCTCTCGCTTCGAGGCGCTGTTTATCGGCGACGCCCATACGGAAGACCACATCGACCACATCGTCCACGCGGCTGCGGATGTCTTCTCCACACTCGGCTAGAGGACCGGGAGACGACTCCGGGGACGACATCGAGGCGTCCGAGAACACGGACGCGTCCGAGAACACGGAGCCGTCGCTGGTTGGGATGGTCAAGAGCTGGTGGGATCGGGTCGAGCCGTGGCGCCGCCTGATGCTGGGCGGGGCGGTCATCCTGCTGGTCGCGTCGGCGGCACGCGCGCGCTGGGGCGACGGCTTCCCCGACCAGGCGGTTTTCGCGGCCAACTTCGGCGGCTACATCCTGCTGGCCCTCGGCTTCGCGCAGTTCTTTCGCGACCGCCGCAAGCCGTAGACCCACCGGTCAGAGCTCGCTGCGGAGGCGAGCGAGGAAGCTGCGAGCGTAGTCCCGGCCCCCGGGTGCGAGCACCCGCCCCCGAGGGGTCTTGAAATCGGCTTTCTCGAGCCGGCGTTCGTAGCTCGTCATAATCTCCTCGCAGCTCTGCCCCTCGGCTCCGCCAGTAGCGAATGCCTGCGCGATGCCGAACGCTCCCAGCAGCTCGAGCGCGGCGGCGTCGTGGATGATCTGTTCCTCTACCGTCACGGGTGAGGTCGTGTGTCTCACGAGCGCAACGTAGGCAGTGTCGATCGCGTCGTCATCCCAGCCGTCCTCGGTCAGCCAGGCGCGGGTTGCGTCGGCGAACCAGGAGCCTCCCGCGATCCTGTCGGCGAGTCCGTGCCAGGCCGCCAGAAAGTGCAGCCTCGGCCGGTCGTTGACCGTGAGTCCTCGTTCCAACTCGGCTATCCGGTCTCCGATGCGAAGGATGTGCGAAAAATCATGCGCTGCGTCTTTGGCCTCGTAATGAGGCCGCACGTACGCGAGATAGCTCTGAAGGTCGCCGCGCGCCATGGTGCCCACGATACCGATTCCGCGCGCATGGACGTTCCCGTCCCGGTCACCGCTCGGGATCGGCAACCGCCTTCTTTTGCAGGATGGGCACCTTCTTGGACTTGGCCGCCTTGCAGCGGCCGAAGACGGGGGCGATGACCGATAAGTCTTCGACTTCTTGACCTTGACGGCGAACTTGTAAGGCGCCGGCGTCGCTGGTCTTCGTCGTCGCCCCGGAGAAGCTTCCTTCAATGGATGACGACGATGCCGACTAGCGTGATCGCCAGGACGGCAGGGTGTGCGTCGACTTACCCCACGACCACAACTGCTGAGGTCTCTGGGTCTCTCGACCACCCCGAGGGGGGACGCGACGAGGTGAGGTCAGTCTTCCTTGCCGAGGAAGACGGCGAGGACGATGACGATGCCGACGAGCATGATCGCCATGACGATGAAGGCCCGGCCCCCCTGCTCTCCTGCGTTGACTCCCGTGCCCGAGCAAGCCGTCGCCCCGAGTAGCAGCAGCGCGGCGAGAGCGAGCTTCACCTTGCGTAGAGAGTGCACGTTTTGGGCTCCTCAGGCCTTGCGGTTGTGGACGTCATCGGACAGCGCCTTGCTACGTCGCTCCGAGCGGCCGAGGCCGAACAAGTGCAGCAGGAGCAACAGGAGGCTTCCGCCCGTGATCAGGCGGGCTTGGCCGAGCGGATTGCCCGGGTCGAGTTCGAGAAGGACGTAAACGCGCGCGTCGTCGTCGGGGAGCTCACTCTCGGGCGTCGGCTCGGGCGTCGGCACCGGCGGCACGTCGAGTGTCTGGACCGGAGTCGTCTCCTCGGCCTCCTCCTCCTCTTCCTCGGGAAGGGGGGCCGGCTCGAGTTGCACCGCTCCGAAGCGCTCGCCGTCGCTCTCGATGAAGCGGGCGCTGTCCTCGGTGACGATGGCCTGCGCGGCGTCGGCGAATGCATCGACGTCCTCGCTCTCGATGGCTGCGCCGAGCGCGTCGGTGGCGACGCTCTCGAGCTCGGAGGCGAGCGCCTGCTCGTCCTCGTCGTCGGGGTCGAACTCCTCCCACGGCGACTCGGGGTAACTGCCCGCGCTCGGTCCCTCGAGCTCGGCCTGGTCCTCGTTGATCCCGACCTGCTCCCAACCAGGCAGGTCGCCCACGGGGCCGAGTGGGTTGATGGACCACACGACTCCCATCATCACCAGGAAGGCGAGCGTGACCGAGGCGGTTACGAAGTAGGCGAGCCGGGCGCCGAGGACCATCGTCAACAGCAGCCACACGCTGCCGCAGAAGATGACGACCGCCGAGATGACCGCGGCGTACCCCTCGAGGGCGAGCATGTTCACTAGAGGCCGCGCTCGTATTCCATGACGGCTTTGATCTGCGCGTCGGTGAGCGGATAAGGCGGCAGAGGCACACCCTGAGCCGGCGACTCGCCGAACTGCGGCATGAAGGCGAAGCGACGACCGTTCACGATCGTGAGATAGTGCTGGCGCTCGTCGAGGCTGGTGACGTCGCCCTTCCATAGCGCCTTGCCCTGATACCAGCGGTCCTCGGTCGTGCCCACGCCCTCCTTGCCCTGGCCCTCGGGACCGTGGCACACCGCGCAGCGAGCGGTGAAGATCTCCTCGCCGCAGGCGTCCGGGCTGATCCCGGGCGTCGGGTCCTGGCACGACTCGGAGATGGCGTCGTTGGGGTTCGTCTGGTTGCCGGGCAGCGAAGCCAACCACGCCATGACGTCGTCGATCATCTGGTCGGTCATGGGGCCCCCGTACTCGACGCCCCAGGCGGCCATCGGCGAGGGGGGACGACCGCGCTCGATGGTGAAGCGAACGACCTCCTCGTCCCAGCGCTGAAAGACGTTTTGGAGCGGAGGAGCTTGGTACTGGATCTCGGCGTTGGTCACCGGGTCGACGTAGGCGGGGCTGGCGAGCCCGCCGCCGGCGGAGTTCTCGGGATTCTCGTCGTCCACGCCGCCGTGACAATTGGCGCAGGCCATGCCGAGCGAGATCGCCCGCTCCTCCTCCTTGTAGGCGACCGGGTCGGCGTCTTCCTCGAGCGCGGGGGGCTCCTGGAAGATGAGCTCGCCGCGATGAAGTGATTCCTCATCGAAACGCTCCTGGAAGGCCGCCTGCCTGCTTGCCTCGGGGAGCCAGTACATCGGGATGAATACGGCGAGCACGAGCGTGAACAGCACACCGCCGATCTGAATGCGCTCGAGGCGCGGTCCCTCGAGGGTCGAGTCCGGAGCGCCGGGCCGCAGCGCGTGGGGGATACCGAGCATGGAGCCGGGCGATTGCTGTCTGCGGGAACCGGCGAGGAAGATGCCCCACAGCAGCGCAGCGCCCGCCAGGAGCAGCAGCGCAACCGTCACTACGTTGGTATCCATCTAGACCGGCACGCAGAAGGCGCCCTGCGGCTCGGCGAATCGTTCCCACGTGTTGGTTCCGCGCGGCGGCCCGCTGATGACGGTTCCCGTGTCGACCATCACCGAGCTCCCAGTGACCGTTACCGGGAAGCGGTCGAGGCCGCGCGGCGCCGGGCCGCTGTAGAACTCACCGTTGAGCCTGTACTTCGAACCGTGGCAGGGGCACTCGAACAACGACGAGGTCGGGCAGTGCGGCACCGAGCATCCCAAGTGGACGCACTTACGGTAGAGCGCCACGAGCTGGAAGTCGACCGCGCCCGCGGTCTCGTAGGCGACCCCCTCGCCTGTGCCCTCGTAGAAGGTCAGCCAGAACTGGCCGTCGGGAATGAACAGCGGGGCGAAGTCATTGGCCGAACCCACCTGCTCGAGGATGTCGTCGTAGTTTCCTGCGTTGATCTCGGTACCGAAGCCGCCGAGCACCTTGGGCCACAGAAAGCTGAGCGTTCCCATACCGAAGAAGCCGAGGAAGACCATGAAGCTGCTCGACCACGCCCGGTTGAGGAACTGACGCCGGGAGACCGCGAGCTGCTCGTTGGTGAGCGGCTTCTTCTTTTTCTCGGGCACCTTCTTGACGGTGACGTCGTCGGACTTGTCGACCGAGCCCTCCTTGCGCTCCGGCGCTTCCACGGTGGCGGTTCCGCCACCGGCGGGCGCGCTTGCCAGCGCCGCCTTTCGCTCGCGCCTGATCGCGATGTTGGCCATGAACAGCCCCCATGCGGCCACGCTCAGCGCTACGATTATCAGTGCGATCGTTCCTGGATCCACGGTGCTCCCTTTGGTCCCCTTGTCAATCGTTCAAACGCTTCAAACCTAGTTCCAAATCGGTTCAGACAGTGTGCGTTACAACTCGAAGAAGATGCCGCCCTCCCATGGGTAGACGAAGTTGAATCCCGGCCCCCTGAAGAACATCCCGATGATGGTCAGGACGGCGAAAGTCAGCATGAAGAACGAGAACATGACGATGGCGAACTTGCGGTCGTCGGGTCGCGTCGACGGGTTGCGATCGATGTAGGGCGCCGCGAACAGCGCAATGATGATCACGGTCGGGATCGTCACACCGGCTACCTGAGGGTGGAAGTAGCGCAGGAGTTCCTGGAGGCCGAGGAAGTACCACGGCGCCTTGGATGGGTTCGGCGTTTGGTTGAAGTTACTGAGCTCGCGCAGCGGCGCGTCCACCATGAGCGAGAAGATCGTGAGCGCGCCGAGCACGACGAGCAACGACACCATCTCGGCCGCCATGAGGTGGGGCCAGACGTTGACCCGGTCCATCGGCTGGCGTTCGACCTTCTGGATCGCCTCGGGCTTGACGACCGCGAGCAGGCGCTGGACCCGTTCGGGGACCGCGCCTGAGCCGTTGCCCACGGCCCGTTTGGCGGGGGCGCCGGTAGTCGGTTTCGCGGCCGGCTTCGATGGAGCCGGCTTGGTCGCCGTCGCGGCCGGCTTGGTCGCGGACTCGGCGGCGGGTTGTGCGCTCGGCTCGGCAGCGGCCCCGCTCACCTCGGGATTGCTCGAGGGCGGAGGCGCCGTCGACTTGTCCGGCTTGCTTGGGTCCTTGGCCCCCCGCTGCGCTCGGACGCGCGCGGCCTTGGCGCGCGCCTGCGCGACGGCGGGGGAGGACCCTTTGGAGGTCTCCTCGGCCAGTACCTGTTCGAATACTTCGTCCGGCGTCGCCATAGTTTCGTCCTATCTCGTGTGTGCCCCTACAACGGGCCCGAGATGCCTCCGTCCTTTCTGACTCTCCAGAAGTGAATCGAGATGAAGATCACGATGATGAAGGGCAAGAACAACACGTGCAGCGTGTACCAGCGCAGCAGCGTCTCGGGACCGATCACCGGCCCGCCGAGTAACGCGAACTGGACCTGGTCGCCGACCACCGGAGACTGTTTCATCATCTCGGTGCCCACCGTAACGGCCCACACCGCGAGCTGGTCCCACGGCAGCAGGTAGCCGGTGAACGCGAGCAACAGAGTCAGCAGCAAGAGGATGACGCCGACGATCCAGTTGAACTCGCGCGGCGGCTTGTAAGCACCCGTGTAGAAGACGCGCGCCATGTGGAGGAAGACGCTGATTACCATCAGGTGAGCGCCCCACCTGTGGAGGTTTCGCACCAGCAGCCCGAAGCTGACCTGCGTGTGCAACCTCTGCATGTCCTCGTACACGATCTCCACTGCGGGCCGGTAGAAGAACATCAGGTAGATGCCGGTGATGGTCAGCAGGATGAACAAGAAGAAGGACAGGCCCCCGAGGCACAGCGTGTAGCTGAGCTTGATCCCGTGTCGCTTCACCTTGACCGGGTGCAGGTGATAGAGCAGCGAGTTCATGACCACGTAGGCACGGTTGCGCGGGGAGTCCGCGTAGCCGCGCCGGAAGATGGAACCAGGACGGAAAATCGACCGCCACAGTTGCCCGTTGTGAAGCTGGTCGACTCGTTCGGCCAGCTTCTGACGGGGATTCCAGCCTGAAGCCTTTGCCACTAAAAACCGTTCCTTTGCTAGGAAGCCTTTTGACCCTTGTCCACGGCGCCCATGGCACGGGCCCCGCGCTTCTTTTTCCCACCGGTCACCTCGGACTGTACGAGCGCCCCGGTGGGGCAGCGCTCGACACACAGATTGCAACGGGTGCACGCGTTGTCGTCGATCAGAAAGAGGATGTCGTTACCCGACATCTGCTGCGAGAGCGCGACGTTGCCGGAGTCCTCGACCGCAACAGGGTCGACCATGAAGATGCAGTACCAGGGGCAGATGTCAACGCAGCCCTCGCAGAGGATGCACTGCTCGGGAATGAAGTCGATGAAGCGCTTGGGTTTGACCGCACCTCTGAGCCATTCGCCATCGACCAGCTCCATCTCGTAGTCGGAGCGAAAGATGGGCTTCTCGATGATCTCCATGGACTTCGGTTCCGGCTCTGGCATCTTTCACACCTCCTGTTCGCTGGTCGATCCTGCAGTGAAGACGGGCTCTACTTGCCCGACATGTAGCCCTTGACGGTGTCCGTGTGTCCCTTGGTGCCCGTGCGCTTGCGCTTGCGCTCCTGCCAGATGTAGGCGGCGACCAGGGCCATGGTCAGAATCCCCATCTGCACTGAGTTCGCGACGATGTCGCGCGCGATGGCCACCTGCTTGGGGTTCAGTCCCTCGACATTCACCCCCGGGATGCTCGTGGTGAAGTCGATGATCTCGGCGATGTACTGGTCGGCGTAATAGATGATCAGCGAGGGGAGTTGACCGAGCAACACGATTCCCAGAATCCAAACGATGGAGCCCATGACAATCGCCTTGGCCCAGCTCATGGGTTGGTCGGTTCTTCTGTAGATGCGCTCGGTGATTGCCATGCTGAGCGCCATATTAGCAACGAAACGCGCGCTTTACGTTGTGCCGGCGTGACGAAAAGGTCTTCGAACCCGTTGTGCATTTGTGCTTTGACCAGGCGTTTTTCGACGTCCGGGCGTCTTGGGGCCGGGTCAGAAGCGCGCGCCTCGCTCTTGGAGCTCGTCCACACGCCCCCGCAGACGTCGCCGGCGCGCGACGAGAGACAACAGATAGCCGCCGACCCCCGCGCCGGCGGCCACAAAGGCGACGATCATCCAGCCGGTGGTGCTCACGCAGGACGCGGCGATCGTTCGTGCTGCGGGTGGGAGCGGCCGGTGGGGGCCGAATCGAGGGCCGCCTCGAGCTCGAGCTCCGCGACCTGGACGGTGTCTTGTAAGCGACCGAGCCTCACGCGCTCCGCAAGGAGCCACGCGAAGAGCAGGGTGAAGGCGCCGAGCGACACGAAGAAGGTGGTGAGCTCGGGGGTCTCGAAACCGGAGCTGTTCACAGGGTCGGCCACGGTCGGCCCCAGTGGGTGAAGCGTGCGCCACCAGTTGACCGAGTAGTGAACGATCGGAACGTTGATGAAGCCGATGATGCCGACCACAGCCGCGAGCCGCCCGCCGCGCGAGGGGTCGGTCGCAAGGCCTCTGAGGAAGAGATATCCGACGTAGACGAGCCACAGCACCAGCGTCGAGGTCAGACGGGCGTCCCATTGCCACCACGTCCCCCAGATCGGGCGCGCCCAGATGGGCCCGGTGATCAGCACGAGACTGGTGAAGACCACGCCCACCTCGGCGGCCGAGTGGGCCAGGAGATCCCAGCGCCGGTTCTCTGTGCGCAGGTATGCGATCGAGGCCACGAACACAATGGCGAACGAGAGGTAGGCGAGCCATGCCGAGGGGACATGGACGTAGAAGATCTTCTGGATCGGCCCGTTGAAATCGTCGACCCGGGCGACGAAGAACATCATCCCGAGCGCGACGGCGACCGCGGTCCAAGCCACGGCTCCCAGCGCCTTGAGCTTACGAGGAGCGGTGGCTGTGTCTGCCAGGGTCGCTGAAGGGGTCACCCTCTCAGACTACCCATCGCCGACTCTTAGGGCCCGCCGCAAGATAATTCAGGCGATTCCAACGGCCATCGCCGCCACTGGCGGCGTCGTCCTCCGCTCGACGTACCCTCCGGTACGCCTCGGTCGTCCTCCTTGCCATTGACGACGCTGCCTCGCCGGAATCGCGCTTCTTATC
>JALZIB010000018.1 GCA_030860505.1 Actinomycetota bacterium | reverse complement strand
CCGGATCGCCGGGAGGGAGGTGAAGAGTGATGGGGGAGTTCCTACTCTTCGCCCTCTTGGGAACGCTCGCCAGCCGACTTCTCGGCGTCGAGTTGTCGTGGCCTCGGCGACTCTTTGCGGCATTTCTCGGTGTCAGTGCGGGGAGCATTATTGCGTGGCTACTTGCAGGATGGCGACCGCCGGCCAACCCCAACACGATCGACGTCGCCACGCCCGTGCACCTCGCGTGGTCACTGATGGCGACGTTGGCCGCGGTTGGGCTCTTCGAGCTTGCCGCGCGTCCCGGTCAGGCCGCAGGTGCACTCTCCAGGATTCTTCGAATTCCTCGCTTCATCGGCGACGCTCGCCGGCGCATCCTGCGCAGCCGCCGCTACGCGCAGGTCGTGGGAATCGCGACGCGCAATGGCCTGGGCGAGCAGTTCGGCGATCGAAGCTCCGGTTCGGATGGGCAATTCCCAACGGCGCGACCGCGCTGGCGGCGGATAGGCAGAGCTTTGAGGGCGACACTCGACGAAGCGGGTGGAGCATTCGTCAAGTTCGGACAGTTCTTGTCGACTCGGCCGGACCTTGTGCCTCCCGAGGTCGCCGCCGAGCTCGCGGGACTGCAGGATGATGTCTCCGCCGAGCCGCGCGAGCGAATAGAAGAGGTTCTCCGCACCGAGCTGGGAGCCGACCCGGACGAGGTCTTCGCTGAGTTCAGTCAGAATCCGCTCGCCGCGGCCTCGATTGGGCAAGTCCATCGCGCACGGCTCTTCGGCGGCGAGCAGGTAATCGTCAAAATCCAAAGACCGGGCGTGCGAACGATTGTCGAACGCGACCTCGATATCGCGCGTCGTCTTGCCAGGCTCGTTGAGGAACGAACGCCCTGGGGCCGAGAGCTTGGAGTGGTCGACCTCGCAGACGGCTTCTCCGCCTCCCTCATGGAGGAACTCGACTTTCAGGTCGAGGCCGGGAATGCAACCACCGTTCGTAGATCACTGGATGGAGACGCGACGATACGTGTTCCCCTGGTCCACCAAGAGCTGTCCACCGGTCGGGTCTTGGTTCTTGAGTGGATGGACGGCGTGCCTCTGCGCGCCGCCGACTCGCTCATTGCCGAACGGGGTTTGGACCGGAGCAGTCTCGCGCGCGGGCTTCTGGGGGCCGTGCTTCGTCAGATCATGGTCGGTGGGGTTTTTCACGCGGATCCCCATCCGGGCAACGTCTTGGTGCGCGGCGACGGGACGCTTGCCCTCATCGATTTCGGAGCGGTGGGACGAATCGATTCCCTTCAGCAGTCGGCCCTGGCGCGCCTCGTTCTCGCAATCGGCCAGAGGGATCCCCGGCAGCTGCGGGACGCACTGCTGGACATTGCCACCGCTCGCAGCGCCACCGACGAAGATCTCCTCGAACGTGCCCTGAGTCAGTTCCTCGTTCAAAGACTAGGCCCCGGTATGAAGCCGGACGCCGGCATGTTCGCCGATCTGTTCCGTCTGCTGATCGACTTCGGGTTGAGCTTCCCGCCCGCCATTGGAGCCGTGTTCAGAGCATTGATCACGCTCGACGGAACCTTGAACCGGCTCGATTCGGAATTCAACCTGATCGACGAGGCCACGGCGGAAGCCGGTCAATGGATGGGCAACGTGGTCTTGCCGGGCTCGGTGGCCGAGGCCATCGCCGGAGAAGCGCTTTCGTTGCTCCCGGTGCTGAGACGCCTTCCTCGGCGCATCGATCGCATAGCCGGCGCGGCCGAGAGAGGAGACCTCTCGGTCAGCGTTCGATTGTTCGCAGACGAGCGCGACACCAGGGTGGTCAACAGGCTCGTCAATCGCGCCCTTCTCATCGTCATCGCCGCCGCGGTAGGACTTATTTCGACGCTGCTGCTCGATACCCCCGGCGGACCCGACCTGACTCGATCCGTGCGTTTGATGGAGGCACTGGGATATCTCGGACTCGGCATCAGCGCGGTGCTGTTCCTGCGAGCATTCGTGGCCCTGATGCGCACGGACAAATAGCCACGAAGGCCGGCCACGCGCCGCGCCCAGTGGCTGGATCCTTGAAGAGGAGGATCTGTGGATCTCGTCTTCATGAACCGTCGTCCTCACAGGTCGTGACGGCCCGGTTGCCCTTTACGACGATTGCGTCGAACAGCAACTCCTCGGAACGGCCCTGCAGGTAACCCGGCGGATCCCCTCCGTCGAGATTTCGTCCGATGGTGTAACGGGACAGCCACTCCGCCATCTCGTTGAGCGTCACGTTGTTGGCTTTCAGCTCGGACCGGTTGACGTAGACGCCGCCGGCCACGACGCGCTCGACGAGATCGACGGTGTCTGCCTCTCGCTTGAAACGGGCATTGAGGTCGTCCATCATCCGTTTGCCGCCGATGGGGAAACCGCCGCTGTCCTGCGGGTACGGCATCATGCCGTGATCCGCGGTGACCATCAAGACCCACGAACGGCGTCCGACGCTCGCGTCGAGTGTTCGCACGAGTTCGCGCAGTGCGCGGTCCTGGGCTCGTAGGACCTGACCGACCTCGGGTGAATCGGGCCCCCACTTATGGCCGGCATCGTCGGGCTGCTTGAAGTTGACGTACAAGAGATCCGGAACATCGTCGGAGCCGAAGCCGTTGTCCCGGATCAGGTCGGCCAGAACATCGTTCTGCCAGGCGGTGTAGGCGGGGCTCGAATAGCGCACGGACAGATCGTCCAATGGATGGTCGAGCCAGTGACCGTCGGCCCGGCCGTCGGACGCGTCGAGATCACGAGTGTGCTCTTCGAGCAGAGAGACTCCGTCCACGATGGGCACCTCGAAGAAGGCCGAGTTCCCGAAGATGGAGCCCGAGAAGTCCAAGAGGACTGCGAGGTCCCTGTCCCCGCCGGGGTAGCTCGAGCCCTGCCCGATCATCCCGAGATGCCAGTTGACCGTGGCGAGCAAGCCGATCGTTGGTTCGTTGTCGCGGGCCTCATCGTAGAGGTCCGCCAGCGTCGGGACCTCCAGGTTCGTCGGATCTTCGGCGAACCAGGGATCGACGAGGTCCCCGCCTCCGTCGCGCTGCCTCACGGCCACCACGCCGTGTTCACTGGGATAGACACCCGTCCCGATCACGGCGTGGATGGGTGGAGTGCTCGTCGGCGTCGAGCCGAGACTCATGTTCGAGAAAGAGGCCCCGGCGGTCACGAGCTTCTTGAGGTAATCAACCGACTGGGGATGCGCCTCGAGAGCATTGACGCCGGCCCCGTCCCAGACGAGGGTCACGACCAGCTTGGGAGGAGATGCGGTGGGAGTGAGAACCTCTCTGAGCACCCGGCCGCGGCGATCGGGCCACTCCCTGAATCCGATGAGCTCGGCGGTCGTGGGCGCAAGATCGACCATCCTCGCCGGCTTGTCGACCTCGCCGCGTTGCTCGATGAAGCCCGGACCGTAGAGGACCAGGGGGACGTCTCCGAGGAAGTCCCACGGTCCGGTGTGTGGCGGGGTGGCGGCGGTACCGACGTAGTGCGGCCGGCGAGGGACGAAGGACAGCTCGGGCGATCGTTGTGGATACCAGCCTCGTCGGACGCGTCCCACCAGCTTCTCGACGGTGTCACAGTCGGATGTGACGCGCCTCTCTGGGGGGCCGGTCGCCTTCGGGGGCCGTGTTGCGCCGCCCGAATCCGGCGTGCAGGCAGTCAAGGTCATCAGCAGCACACAGACAGCCCTCCATCTCATGACCGGCATCGTGCCACGGGATCGGTCCGGCGGTCTCGTGCCGGAACACCCGTCGCAAGTGCTAGTGGCCCAACAGGCAACATTGAGGGGTGCTCTGGCGGCAAAGCCGCTGCGTCTGGCGGCGTATGGCTCCGCCAAGGGCGGAATTGGGATTCTATGTTCAGTCGGCGGAACAGTGGAACTGTTCCGCCTCCCTGCGGCCTTGCCATACTTGCGTTTCGCACCGCCAGAGCACGCAAACGTTACCTGCCGGACCACTAGTTACACTCTTGTGATGCCGCCCTTCAAGGTCGTAGCCGACTTCGCCCCGGCCGGAGACCAGCCCAAGGCGATAAGCGGGCTGGCCGCGCGCGTCCAGTCGGGCGATCGCTTCTCGACGCTGCTGGGGGCCACGGGCACCGGCAAGACCGCAACTTTGGCGTGGGCGCTCGAGTCCATCCAAAAGCCGACACTGGTCATCGCCCCCAACAAGTCGCTGGCCGCGCAGCTCTGCAACGAGTTCAAGCAGTTCTTCCCGAACAACGCGGTCGAATACTTCGTCAGCTACTACGACTACTACCAGCCCGAGGCCTACGTCCCCAGCTCCGACACCTACATCGAGAAGGACTCCTCGATCAACGACGAGATCGAACGTCTGCGGCACGCTGCCACCAGCGCGCTGCTGCAGCGCAACGACGTCCTCATCGTGGCGAGCGTCTCGTGCATCTTCGGCCTCGGGTCCCCCGAGGAGTACCTCAACCAGACCGTGAGCCTCGCCCGTGGTGGCACGGCGGACCGCGACTTCATCATCGACAAGCTCGTCGACATCCAGTACGAGCGCAACGACGTCAACTTCGTGCGCGGCAAGTTCAGGGTGCGCGGTGACACCATCGAGGTCTTCCCCGCCTACGAGGAAAAGGCGATCCGCATTGAGCTCTTCGGGGACGAGGTCGATCGCATCGTCATGCTCGACACTCTGACCGGAGAGATCATCAGCGAGCTGGGCCATTACGAGGTCTACCCCGCGTCTCACTACGTCGCATCTCAAGAACGGCTGACCAAGGCGATCACCGCGATCGAGATCGAGCTCCAGGAGTGTCTGGGACGGCTGACGAGCGAGAACAAGCTGCTCGAGGCACAGCGCCTCAGGATGCGCACCGAGTACGACCTCGAGATGCTGCGGGAGGTCGGGTTTTGCAACGGAATCGAGAACTACTCTCGGCACATCGAGGGCCGTGCCGCCGGGACCAAGCCGAACACGCTCATCGACTACTTTCCCGACGATTTTCTGGTCGTGCTCGACGAGAGTCATGTCGGGGTTCCGCAGCTCAACGGAATGTACGAGGGCGACAAGTCGCGCAAGGAAACCCTGGTGGAACACGGCTTCCGCCTCCCGAGCGCTCTCGACAATCGCCCACTCCGCTTCGACGAGTTCCTCGACACCGTCAAGCAGATTGTGTTCATGAGCGCGACCCCTGGGCCTTTCGAGCGAAGGATGGGTGGCGACTTCGTCGAGCAGATCGTGCGACCGACCGGTCTCGTCGACCCCGAGGTTCAGATTCGCCCCACCAAGGGGCAGATCGACGATCTTATGGAAGAGATCAGGCAGCGCACCGAGGCGGGGGCGCGCGTGCTGGTGACGACGCTGACAAAGAAGATGGCCGAGGACCTTACCGACTACCTCCTCGAGTCGGGCATCCGCGTCCGCTACCTGCATGCAGACATCGATACCGTCGAGCGCATCGAGATCCTCCGGGATCTGCGTCTCGGTGAGTTCGACGTCCTCGTCGGAATCAACCTACTCCGAGAGGGACTCGACCTCCCCGAGGTGTCGCTCGTGGCGATCCTCGACGCGGACAAAGAGGGTTATCTCCGGTCGCAGACGTCGCTTATCCAGACCATCGGACGCGCCGCTCGCAACGTCGACGGCCAGGTCATCATGTACGCCGACGAGGTCACGGATTCGATGCGGAGGGCCATCGACGAGACGCAACGGCGTCGCATGATTCAACTGGCCTACAACGAGGCCAACGGGATCAACCCGACATCCATTCGCAAGGCAGTGTCGGACATCCTGTTGTTCGGAAGAGAGCGCAGAGAGACGGTCCCGACCAAGTCAAAGAGTCGGCGCAGCGAACCCTTCGGCGGGGGGCCGGACGATCTCAAGCGGCTCATCCTGCAGCTCCAGGAGGAGATGCACCAAGCTGCAGAGGACCTTCGCTTCGAATACGCGGCCCGCATCAGGGACGAGATCAACGACCTCAAGCGAGAGCTCCGCGACGTCAGTTAAGAGGGCGGGGCGGCGCTGGCTGTTGCCCGGACGCCATCCCGACGACAAGACGATCTTGACGCTGGCTGTTCCCGCGCTCGGCGCGCTCGCGGCCGATCCGCTCTATTCGCTGGCCGACACGGTTTTCGTGGGACGACTGGGGGCCGAGGAACTGGGCGCGGTGGCAGTGGGAACGGCAGCGTTCACGGCATCCTTCTGGCTGTTCAGCTTCCTCGCTTACGGAGTCACGCCGCGCGTCGCCCGGTTCATCGGCGCCGGCGACGAACGGGCGGCGGCCCGCATCGGAGTCCAGGCTCTGCTCATGGCGGTATCGATCGGCGTGGTTGTGTCACTCGCCGGCGTCGTGTTCGCCGGTCCCGTCGTCCGGCTGCTGGGAGCGGGTCCCGAGATCGAGGACCTGGCGGAGTCCTACCTCCGCATCCGGGTGCTGTCGGCCGCGGCGGTGCTCATCGGACAGGTGGGGCACGGATGGCTGCGCGGCGCGCAGAATACGACCACGCCGATGTACATCGCGGTGGGCGGCGCCCTTCTCAACGTCGCGCTCGACTACGTGCTGATCTACCCGCTCGGCATGGGCGTCCAGGGAGCGGCGTGGGCGACCGTGATCGGCCAGGGTTTGGCCGCGTGCGCCTTTCTCGTGGTCCTCGTTCCCCGCTTCAAGGTATCCGGCGTCGCGTGGCGATGGGAGCGCGCCGTCGCGACGGGACTCCTCCGCATCGGGGCCGACCTCGTCGTGAGAACGGGCTCGTTGCTTGCTGCGATGACTCTTGCGACCGCGAGTGCGGCCCGCATGAGCCTCGACTCGCTCGGGGCGTGGCAGATCACGACGCAGTTGTTCTTGTTTCTCTCTCTGGTGCTGGACTCGGTGGCGATCGCGGCCCACGCGCTGGTGGGCAAGCACCTGGGAGCGAAGAGACCGGAGGAGGCGAAGGAGGTGAGTGCCCGGCTTATGGAGTGGGGACTGTTCGTGGGGCTGGGCGTCGGCGCGATCCTGTTCCTGGGTCGGGATGTGCTCGCCGCGGTCTTCAGCAACGACGCCTCCGTCGTCGCCTCGGCCGCCGGGCTCATCGCCTGGCTCGCTCTCGTGCAGCCGCTGAACGCACTGGCCTTCACCCTCGATGGCATCCTCATCGGAGCGAGTGACACGCGCTTTCTCGCGCAGTCGATGTTGGTGTCGTCATTCGTCTATGCGGTCATATCTCTTCTAGCTCTGAATCTCGACTGGGGGACGGCCGGGCTCGCAGTGGGGGCGACGGTTTGGATGGCGCTGCGCACGGCCACCACGGCTTGGAGATGGCGCGGCGGACACTGGACGATGGCGGTCTGAGAGATCTCGGGGAAAAGCCAGGCCCCCGGTCGCGGGTCCGGGGGCCTGGGGGGCAGATGGCCGGGGAAGATTCGGTGTGTGTAAATCAATATGACGCACGACGGAGGGTTTAGGTTTCACTCGACCCCTATATTTTGTGACTACTTTGCGGCTCTCGCGAGAATGTTGCGAGACTAGTGCCGCGCACCCATCAGCCGGTCGGCCGCCGAATCCGTGGCACCGCCTGCCCGCGCCGGCGACACTCCAACTCGAGGCGCTCAGCTTGCGTCCGTAGCCGAGGAAGAGGCGCGCCCTTTTGAGGCACCCGCCGGGCAGGTTGAAGTCACCGAGCCTACGTTCGACGGCGACGCGCCAGCGGTCACCGTCGGGCTCGATTGAGCCAACGAAAGGCGAGTTGTCGTGGCCCACGAACTTTTCGGCGTGGGTCTGGAAGGTGACGCACACGCGACCCTCCGGCGCCAATGGGATGCCCCCGGGCAGACGGAGGTAGAAGCCGTCCGGAGCGGCCTTGAGCTCGGTGACGGGAAGTGGCACCGGCCACCCATTGTGGACGAAAGTGAGGCAGGGATTGCCGATGCGCCCGATCGAGTAGGTCGCATGATCCCGCCAGGTTCCGCCGTCGACCCTCTGTCACGGCCCCGGGGTGCGGCCGGGGGGGGCGAGGGTCCGACCTCTTCGGCTCGATCCCATCGGCTTCCCAGACTCGAGGGGGGTCGTTCAACCTTTTGTGCTGCCACCACATGATCTTCACCGGCGTGACCTCGATCCACAAGCGCGTCCAGTACCAGGATTGAGCCCCTAGGACGAACCACGGCGCCTGCCGGATGGCGGCCGGAATCTTGCGGAGGAACGCTCGAGGTAGCGGTCCGTGTTCGCCTGGAGGTCGGAGTCTCGCACCGCGGCCTTCCCAAGCACCAGGACGGTCGGTGGGGCCTGGAGCGTCAGGCCGACCGCATCGTGGAACAACAGCCCGACGTTGGGGTTGCGCCTCGCTCGCTCGGCCTTAGCGGGATAGGCGAGTCCGGTCGAGACGTCGACGCTCCTTCGGTCGTCGTTGATGTAGGGGGTTACCGGCCAGGTGATCGGTCTTTCGTCGCGCGTGAGAGAGGCGTAGTGACAGGTGTGGGCGGGCGCCACCATCGGAACGACCTGCTTGGGCCACCCCGCGGGATTGGCATGAGGGTCCAGCTCGGGGACATCCTCAGACAAACCTGCCGAGCTCCTCGAAGCAGCGCTCGACGTCCTCCTCGGTCGAAAAGAAGTGAGGGGATATTCGCAGAGCGTCGCCCCTTTGGTCGAGTACTAC
>JALZIB010000151.1 GCA_030860505.1 Actinomycetota bacterium | reverse complement strand
GGTCAGGCGGGAACCGGCTCAGCTTCTGGAGCCTGCCCCGCGTCTACCGCCGCGCGACCGAGCTGTAAACGACGAAGCAGTTGAGCGTTCAGCGCGACCACGATCGTCGACACGCTCATGAGCACGGCCCCGGTGGCAGGAGCGAGTGTGATCCCGGCCCACGCCAGTACTCCGGCGGCGAGTGGAATGGCAACCAGGTTGTAGCCAGTTGCCCATGCAAGGTTCTGGATCATCTTGCGGTAGCTCGCCCGTGACAGCCGAATGACGTCGGTAACCGCACGAGGATCGTCAGAGACAAGCACGACTCCGGCCGATTCGATCGCAACGTCGGTTCCTGCTCCGATGGCAATACCGACGTCGGCCCGAGCAAGCGCGGGAGCGTCGTTCACTCCATCGCCGACCATCGCAACCGTGAGGCCGCGGCTCTGTAGGTCGACTACGGCCGAGTCTTTGTCCTCGGGGAGCACCTCTGCGTAGACCTCGTCGATGCCCAACTCGTTTGCTACCGCGTCCGCCACCTGCTGCGCGTCGCCGGTGATCAAGGCGACCTTGACGCCGAGCTTGTGCAACTCGTCCACGGCCAGCTTGGACTCCGGCCTGACGGCGTCCTCCAGCTCGAGAGCTCCGATGACCTCAGACTCTCTCACCACATAGAGGATCGCCCCGCCTCGTTCCGTCCATGCAGCCACGCTGCGGTCGAGCTCTTGCGGAACGTCCAGCGAGCGCTCTCGCAGGAGGCTGGGTCCGCCCACGGTCATCCTGGCGCCGTCGACGGTCGCCTCGACACCGCGTCCGGTCATCGACCTGAAATCGTCCGCGCTTGGAAGCTCTCCTCGTTCGCGCGCGGCGGCGACGATCGCGCGCGCGAGCGGGTGCTCACTGTCGGCTTCGACGGCGCCGGCGAGGGCGAGAAGCCGGTTCTCGTCACCGTCGACTGCGACGATTCCGGTCACGGCGTGCTTGCCAGTCGTCAGGGTTCCCGTCTTGTCGAACAGGACCGCGCCGACCCGGCGCATGCGCTCCAACGAAAGCCTGTCCTTCACCAGGATGCCGTTGCGCGCCGACAGAGCGGTCGAAATGGCTATGACCAAAGGAATAGCGAGCCCGAGTGCGTGAGGGCAGGCGATTACGAGCACGGTAACCGTCCGCTCGACGGCGCTGTCGGGCTCGCCGATGATCGCCCAGGTCAGAAAGGTGATGATGCCGGCGGTCGTGGCGACGTAGAACAAGAGTGCCGCGGCGCGGTCGGCGAGCGCCTGGGCTCGGGACTTCGACTCCTGTGCTTGCTCGACCAAGCGGCGAATGCCGGCGAGCGCGGTGTTCTCACCTATGGCGTCGACCCTGATGCGGAGCGCGGAGTCGGTGGCGACGGTTCCGGCGACGACGCGCTCGCCCGGAGACTTCGATACGGGGCGCGACTCGCCGGTGATCATGGACTCGTCGAGTTCCGCCGTGCCCTGCACGATCTCTCCGTCGGCGGGAACGCGCGCACCGGAGCGTACGAGCACGACGTCGCCTTCCCGAAGATCGTCGATCCGCACCGTCTCCGTGTCGCCGCCGACGACTCGTTCGGCATCGTCGGGGAGCAGCTCGGCTAAAGCCTCGAGCGCTCCGCTCGCCTGGCCGATCGCCTTCATCTCCTGCCAGTGTCCCAGCAGCATGATCGCGATCAAAGCCGCAAGCTCCCACCAGAAGTCGAGATCGACGGCGCCCAACTCGGTTGCCCAACTCGCGCCGAATGCGACCGAGATGGCCAGGCCGATGAGGAGCATCATGCCCGGCTGTCGTCCCCTGATCTCCTCGACGGCCCCCGTCAAGAAGGGCCCTCCCCCGTAGACGAAGATGATCGTCCCGAGCAGTGGAGCAACCCACTCGCTGCCGGGGAAAGCGATCGCCTCGTAACCGATGAGCATCTGGAACATGTGGCTGAAGTAGACGACTGGAACCGTCAGCGCCAAGGTCAGCCAGAACTTGCTCCTGAACATCTCGGCGTGGTCCGCGTAACCACCGTGCCCTCCATTTCCCGAGTGCTCGCCGGCATCACTTCGGTCGCCGGGGGGCGCGTGCTCGGGTCGGCCGTGCTGCGAGGTCCTGAGCCCGGGGCCCGTAGCCACGCGGCCGGTGTGGTTCTGGTTGTCGGTCTGGAGTGCCATCGTGACTCCCCTCTCGTTTGGTCTGCAAGAGACCTCATCGTATACCCCCCAGGGGTATTGTCAACTCTTCCGTCGTGGTGTCCCCTTGACCTCGATACACTACCCCCGTACGGTATTGAAATACCGTCTACTGAGGAAGGGAGAGCACCAACATGACCGCCGACTCGAATACCACCGCTCGGGCACAACCTTCGGTGCCGCGCAGATTTTCTACCCTGCGCGCGGCCGCCGCCATCATTTCATTCGGCCTGATCGTCTCCGCCTGCGGCGGCGCGAGCTCGGGTGACGGCCACGGAGCCGGCCATGAGGATATGGACACCGCCCCCGTGGAGGCTCTAGGCGAGGCCGGCGAAGCATCTGAAGCCGACCGCGAGGTCAACGTCGAAACCCTGGACGAGCTCACTTTCGAGCCCGCGCTCATCGAGGTCGAAGCGGGCGAGACGGTCACGTTCGTCGTAGAGAACACAGGACGGCTTCCGCACGAGTTCGTACTCGGCGGCGAGGCCTATCAGGATGCCCACGAGAGCGAGATGTCCGGAGATGCCGGCGACATGCACCACAGCGGCAACTCCGTCGAGGTCGATCCCGGAGAAACCGCTGAGCTAACGTGGACCTTCGCCGAGTCGGGCGAGACGCTCTTCGGATGCCACGTCCCGGGCCACTACGACGGCGGAATGGTCGGCGCGCTCGAGGTGGGGACGTAGCCCACGCTTCGGCGCGCGGGGCTGGCCTACCGGCAGGCGTCAGGAGTCACGAGAGGCGCGCCTCGGAGAGCCATTCGGATCATCGATCGGGATGCCTCGCTGCGGCACGGGCGTGGCATTCACGATCGAGGTCGTGGTCTGGCCAAAGGGGGTGAAGCGATCGATGAGCCCCTCTAGATCGTCGATCGAGCGGAAGACGATCTTCATCACGTAGCAGTCCTCACCGGTAACGCGCTGGCACTCGATGACCTCCTGCGTATTCGCAGCGACCTCCACGATCTTCTTCAGTTGTCCCATCACGGGGCGGATTCTCAGAATCGCCGCCATTCCGAAACCGACCGCAGTGGCGTCGATCACGGCTCGGTAACCAACGATGGTTCCGCTGTCCTCGAGGCGCCGGAGGCGGTCGGCTACCGCGCTCGGCGACAGGCCCACACGTTGGCCGAGCTCGCTCCTGGTGAGGCGTGCATCGTCTTGAAGCTCGGTTAGCAAACGCCGGTCGATCTCGTCCAACACCCTCACAATCCTGGCCTCCTGCGTTGATTACCGTGGGTTCAACGGCAGCATAGACGTTCAACGCTCACTGTGCCGTTCCAAGCCGTCGGCACGATGGTCACACTGAAGCGATGGTCTCTTCGTCGCGCGAACAGGAGTGGTGGGAGGCACGCGCCGGCGCGATCCCTCCTCACGCGTACTTCGTCGTCAGCGCCATCTTTCACTATCTGGGCCCGGCGTTCGCGGTCTTGCTCTTCGCGCGGGTCGATGTTCTTGGCGTCGCCTGGTTGCGAATCGCGTCGGCCGCGCTAATTTTCGCCGCGTGGCGCAAGCCCTGGCGAGCGTGGAGCGACTTCTCGCGCACGACCCGTCGAACGATGATCGCGTGGGGTTGCGTGCTCGCCGCCATGAACTCTTGCTTCTACGTCGCGATCGACAGGTTGCCGTTGAGCACCGTGGCCGCCATCGAGTTCATCGGCCCGATCTGCCTCGCCGCCGTGGGTGTCCGCACTCGCCGTAACGCACTCGCGTTGCTGCTCGCCGGCGTCGGCGTCTACATGCTCACCGGCGTCAGGCTCACGGGTGAGCCGCTCGGGTTCGCCTTCGCCTTCGCCAACGCGGCCCTTTTTACGCTCTACATCGTCTTGGGGCACCGAGCGGCGCAAAGTGGAGCGGCGTCGGGGATCGATGGGCTCGGGTTGGCGATGCTGATCGCAGCGCTCGGCGCGGCACCACTCGGGCTCTGGGATGCGGGGGCCGAGCTCTTGGACCCCATCGTGCTAGCGGCGGGCATCGGGGTCGGAATCAGCTCGTCGGTGATCCCCTACGTGTCGGATCAGCTCGCTCTCGGGCGCCTGTCCCGAGCCACGTACGCGCTCTTCGTCTCCCTTCTCCCGGCCACCGCCACGATCATCGGAATCATCGTCCTCGCTCAGATCCCCTCGGTGAAAGAGCTCCTCGGCGTGGGGCTGGTGATCGCCGGTGTCGCGGTCCACGAGGAGCGCCGGGAGAGCCGAGCTCCTAAGACTTGAGGAGTCGCTCGATGGCCGCGCTCGCCTCGGCGACCATGTCGACGTTGTCGTCCCTCGTGCCCTCGACCACGCAGTGCCCGATGTGGTCCTCGAGCAGTCCCACCGCCACTTTGTTGAGAGCGCTGGTGACGGCCGAGATCTGGGTCAGGATGTCGATGCAGTACTTGTCCTCACCGACCATCCGTTGCAGGCCGCGGACCTGTCCCTCGATCCTCTTCAGCCGAGCGAGCACCTGATCCTGGTTCTTGTAGTAACCGTGCGCCATTGTGTGCCAGTCCTTTTGCAGCCGACGTTCACCCACAATATATACCCCTAGAGGGTATATACACAAGGCGGAGACGTGGGGCGACGGTTTCCATCCCCGCCCGAGAGGGTACCCATCCTCAGTCAAGAGTGAACGTTGGGAGACCGACAGGAGGGTGCATGGGCATCATCGGGTGGATAGTTCTTGGGCTGCTTGCGGGGGCGATCGCGAAGGCGCTGCTTCCGGGAGACGACCCGGGCGGCATCATCGTCACAATGCTCATCGGAGTGGCAGGCGCGTTACTCGGAGGCTTTCTCGCCGGGGTGCTGTTCGACAGCGATCCGGTCGATGAGTTCTTCGATCTGTCGACCTGGATCGCAGCGATCGTTGGTTCGATCGTCCTGCTGCTGATCTATCGCATGGTCACGGGCCGGCGCCGAACCTAGACACAGGAAAGAGACAAGACCCCACCTCGCAACTCGACGAGGTGGGGTCTTGTTCGCGCCACCTCCATAGGCGGCACAAAACACCGTTTCGTTCAGGGCCTCTATTTAGCGTGCCAGCGGAGTGCTGTCGAGGTTGGTCCGCAGCTCGATCAGGGAGTGAAAGACGGCAACTGCTCCCGCATCCCTCAGCTCGGACTCGGAGAACCCGCCCGTTAGCACCCCGATGGTCTCGACGCCGGCTCGCTTCGCCGATTCGCAGTCGAAGGTCGAGTCACCGATCATCACGCCAGAGTCGGCCTCGATCTTGTCCATGGCGACCATGACGAGATCGGGCGCGGGTTTCGTGGACTCGACGTCGGCGGAACTGGTCCACGCGTCACAGAGGTCACGCGCGTCGAGCATGTCGAGATAATGGTCCAACTCCTCCTGCTTCGCCGAACTCGCAAGGACGACGTCGTGCCCCCGCTCCTTTAGCTCCTCGATCAGCTTGCGAGCCCCGTCCATCGGCTCGACTTCATCGATGAGCTCGGCGTAGAGCTTCTTCTCCGCCGCGCGAATGTCATCGCCGATGTCGTCCTCGATCTCATTGCTCGCAACCGCCCCAACGAGATTGTCGCCCCCCATTCCGATGTGCCGGTGGATGCGCCAGATCGACACGATCACGTTGTGGGACCGCAGGGCTCGGTACCAGGCGATCGCGTGCTGGTAGTTGGTGTCGACGAGCGTGCCGTCGACATCCAAGATCGCTGCTGGAAGCATGGACTAACTCCTTTTGAATGTAGATGCGTGCGACAACACACTGAAAGCTGGCGTCGGCGTCAGCTTATGGGTTGTTCGAGGCCCCGATCCCGTTGCGGAGCTCACCGGTGCGACGAGGGCCTCCGATCTTGGGGTCGAGAGGAGGTGTGGGCGCGCCCTCTTTGTCTCTGAGACCTTCGAGGAGGTCGATCACCGTGTCCTCCGCGCTCACTTCGGGCTTCCACCCGAGCTCCGCGCGAGCGCGCGCCGTGTCCATGAGCGGTGCATTCACGCCCATGTCGACCCAGCCGGGCGGAGTCGGCTGCAGGCGCATCTTCCACGTCAGATCCGCAAGCCTTCTCAGCAGGTTGGGCGAGATCTCAACCGCCTTGGCCTCGAGCACGGAGGAGAGAAGCTCGGACGTCACGACCGGCTCAGCGGCCAGGTTGAAGGCACCGCGCGCGGAACCCAGCAGGGCAAGGCGATAAGCCTCCGCGACATCGAACGAATGCACGACCTGCAGGGTGAGCTGCTCGTGGAACGGGACCAGAAAAAGAAGCCGCCGGTTGAACACCCAAGCCGGCACGAAGGGGCCGAAGAAGAGCCGCCGTATCTCGCTGGCGGCCTGGCGCTTGAGCGTGATGGCCGGCCGAAGTCGCACCACGCGAAGCTCCGGATAACGATCCTCGAAGCGGTCCAGGAGCGACTCGACCGCCGCCTTCTGCCGGGAGTAGAACGAACTCTGCACCCCGTCCGTGGGCCACTGCTCGTCGTGCCTCCGGCCCTTGTCGGCGGGAGAGTAGGCCCCGACCGATGAGGCGTAGACGAGGTTGGGAACACCCGCCTCGGCCACAGCCTCGAATACTCGCCTGCTGCCCTCGATGTTGATCCGGTCGGTCTCGACCACGTCGCGCGACGGCTGGATCGCCCACGCGAGGTGCACCACGGCATCGGCCCCGGTGAACAGCGGGACGAGGTCGTCACGCTCGACGTCCGCGCTCTGCCACGTCACCTTGGACAACTCGAGGCTCGGAAGCCGGCGCGCGATCCCAACAACGGACTGAATATCGGGTTCGGCCACCATGGACCGCAGCAGACTGGTCCCAACGTTCCCCGTTGCCCCGGTCACGACAACACGCACTCTTAGCTACCTCCAGGGTGAAAAGACACACTTACCCGGCGGGGACGCGTGACACACTTCAAACGTGCGCCGGTGGCTAGCGGTCTTGCGGAGGGACGGTGCGAAGCACTGAGATGCCCGAGGCGAATTTGCAGGGGTGCTAGGCGGACTGCTTCTCGTGCCGGCCCTCGGCGAACTCCTCGATCGTCTTCGCGCAGAACGCCTTTAGATCGTCCGGCTTACGACTTGTGGTCAGGCCCTCGTCGACGACGACCTCCTCGTCCACCCAGGTCGCACCCGCGTTGCGGATGTCGGTCTGGAGGCTCGGCCACGACGTCACCGTGCGACCGCCTAGAACTCCCGCCTCGATCAGCGTCCACGGTGCGTGGCAGATCGCCGACACGGGCTTGTGCTGCTCGAAGAACGCGCGCACGAAGTCGACCGTGTCCTTGTCGGTCCGAAGAAAGTCCGGGTTCGCCACTCCGCCGGGAAGGACCAGACCGTCGTAGTCGGACGCGTCGGCGTCGGCCACCAACTTGTCGACGGGGAAGGTGTCGCCCTTGTCGAGGTGATTGAAGCCCTGGATGTCGTCGGAGGAAACCGAAAGGAGATGCACCTCGGCCCCCGCTCCCTTAACCGCGTCCCACGGTTCGGTGAGCTCGATCTGCTCGACACCGTCGGCCGCCACGAAGGCGATCCTCTTTCCACTGAGCTCGTTCGTCACGTCTCATCACCTCTCATAGAAAGTCATCTGGCATTCCCCGCCTGCTACCCGCAGATCCCCCGCCCTAACGATGGATCGCCGCTCGCTTCACTTGCTCGAACCGGTGCAGGACGGCAGACTTACCTCCGAGGCATGGATAAGGGTGCGGGTAGGAGGTGCGCGTGAACGGTCTCTCGAGGCCTCGCTTTCTTGCGGTCTTGGCAGCGGATCTGGTGCTCTTCTGGGCGGTCGCCGAGCTCGGCGGCTGGCCCGGCTTCGGCCTGTTCTTCGCCGGTATCCTCATCCTCGGTTGGGGCGCGCACTTCTGGGGGGCAGACTCGCGCGACGGCGCCAACTGGTCCAACGAGGGGGGACTGAATCCCACGACGCGACGCTCCGTCGAAAAGGTCTTGGTCGACGACCAGATAGCGGTCCTCGAACGGCAGTTCCCCCGCACAGTCGACTGAACGAGAGTCAGGCCCCCGCGTCGAGCACTCCCACGACCTCGACTAGGAGCGCGTCAGCGTCCTCGTGCGAGTCGGCGATACAGACGGCGCCGAGCTTTCCGAAGGGGCTCATCGCCCCGAGCAGGTGCAGGGTCGTTCCCGTACGACTGTGGCGGTCGAACGCCAGACCTCGCTCCTCGATCATCCTCAGCGCCTTCTCGGATGTGTAGCTCCTGTAGGCGTGTGACTTGAGATTGTCGGATGAGACGTAGAACTTGGGCCTTCCCCCGGCGATCAGCTCACCGCTCCGAGGATCGAGATCTCCGTCGGTCACCATGCGAGCCATGAGGAACGGGTGCGTCGTCCCACCCAGACGAAGATTGATCTCTCCGAGATAGAGGTCGTAGCCGGCCTCGTTCGGGAGACCGACGAAGTCCACGCCGAACGAGCCGATCACTCCGCCGGCCGCGAGGACGTCGCCCACCGACCTGCCGTGTTCCATGATCTCGTCGCGGTAGTCGGAGCGCGCGGGAAAGCGACACCCGAGGTAGACCTGGTCGTCTGGGCCGCCGAGAATCTGATCGTGAGTCGACACCACCTCGACGGTTCCTCCGGGCGCGATGCGCATCTGAGCGCTCGGCGAGACCAGCCCGGGGTGTCTCGCCAGACGCTCCACGACCGCGCCGGAAGCGGCGATCTTGTCGGCGTAGCCGTCCCAGCTCTCCTCCTCGGCGCAGAACACGGTGGTTGTCTCCGGTAGCGGGAATCGCAGCTCATCGATCTCCACGATCGCGTTGCCCTGCCCGGAGAACCCGTG
>JALZIB010000150.1 GCA_030860505.1 Actinomycetota bacterium | reverse complement strand
CTCGCCGGCGCCGGAATTCCCTGCGGGATGATCTTCGTGCGTTCGGCGGGTGGAGTTTCTCATTCTCCCCTCGAGAGCTCGACGGCGGGCGACTGCGCCGCGGGGGCCGAGTTGCTCGCCCGCACGGCCCTTCGACTCGCACTCTCGTAGGTGGCGCAGCCATCTCGGTTAGCGCCTAACATTGCTCAGTCATATTGAGGGCAAAGGAGCACAATGCCAGCGCGCAAGGTTCGTAACAGCCTCGTCGGTCTCGCAGGTACGATCGCCGCCGCGTACGTCTTCGAGGCGCTTCAATACAAGAAGACCGCCGCGATCGGTTTCGACCTGCAGAGCCGCCCGGCGCTCGATGATCCCAAGTTTCGCTACGTCCTCGAGTCGCTGGCGGGCGCGCCCGTGCGCGAAGGCAACAAGATCGACGTCCTGCGCAACGGACACGAGATCTTTCCCGCGATGCTCGAGGCGATCAAGTCCGCCGAGCGCACCATCAACTTCGCCACTTTCGTTTACTGGCGCGGCGACATTGCACCGGAGTTCGCCGACGCGCTGGGGGAAAGGGCGGGCGCCGGCGTCGAGGTAAACGTGCTGCTCGACGCGATGGGCGCCGCCAAGATGGAAAAGCCGCTCGTCGAGAAGCTGCGCGACGCCGGAGCCAAGGTCGAGTGGTTTCGCCCGCCCCACTGGTACTCGATTCACAAATCCAACAACAGGACGCATCGCAAGATCCTCGTCGTCGACGGACAGGTCGGATTCACAGGCGGAGTCGGCATCGCCGAGGAGTGGACGGGGGACTGCGAGACGCCGGACAACTGGCGCGATACACACCTTCGCATCGAGGGCCCCGTGGTGCGCGATCTCGTCGGAGGTTTTCAAGAGAACTGGTCGGAGGCGACCCGTTGCATCCTCACGGACGGTCACCTTGGAGACATCGAGGCTTTCGAGAACGGAGCGGCGGCTCAGATCCTGCGCAGTTCGGCGGGCAAGGGCAGCACCAATGCGGAGGAACTGTTCTACGCGGCGATCTCGTGCGCTCGGCGAAACCTATGGCTGACGACCGCTTACTTCGCGCCCCGTCGGGCTTTCGTCCTGGCGTTGATCGACGCGGTTGAGCGTGGCGTCGACGTCCGCATACTCGTCAACGGCCCTCACATCGACAAGGAAGTCGTACGCCAGGCCGGACGAAGCTCATACGACGGACTGCTCGAGGGCGGGGTCAAGATCTTCGAGTACCAGCGCACGATGCTCCATGCGAAGACGATGGTGGTCGACGGCTACTGGGCGACGGTCGGCTCGATCAACTTCGACAACCGCTCCTTCTCTCTGAACGACGAACTCAATCTGTCCGTCTGGGACGAGCCGCTTGCCCGTGAGCTTCAGGATCATTTCAAGCTCGACCTCGAGGGTGCTCGTGAGGTCACACTCGACGAGTGGCGCTCGCGTCCCGCCGCCCAGGTGGTCAAGGAACGCTCGAGCGCGCTGCTGCGCCGGGAGCTCTAGCGAGTCAGGAGCTAGAAGGCCATGACGGAGGCCTTACGCCGCTGAAGCTCGACGCCCTCTCGCTGCTCTTCGGCGCGCTTGATCAGGTGGTCGAAGTCGATCGTCTCCAACCTGTCGTCTCGGATCTCGCGCAGCGCCTGCCACAACGCCATCTTGCCCGCTATTCCTAGGCTGAGGCCCTCGAGCTCGACCAGTCGCGAGAGGGGGGAGTAGGAGGTCAACTCGCCGTTGAGCTTGAGCCGCCCGAGTTTTTCGCCGGTCCAGGCCAGAGCCTGCTTCACCACGCTGTGGGAGCCCCCGACCAAATCGATGATCTGCTCGAGCGTGGCTCGATCCTCTTCGATCGCTGGAAGAGCGGTGGTCTGCAGGAAATGGCCGATGTCGTTGCCCTCGTTGCTCTTGGCGCAGCGCTTGGCGACCTCGACGCCGACGACGGATCCCGCGAGGTGGTCGGCGAGATAGATGTGGAGGTACTTGTCTTGGCCCATGACGGGCCTCCTACCCACCTTTCGCGGCTCGATTCCCGAAAAAGAGAACACGAGGCCTTTTCCGTAACGATTTTTGGACGCGCGAGAGCTTGAATCGAGTGGAAAAGAAGACGGGGGGCGGGAGAGCCCAAGGAGGCGTCGATGAAGATGGAAGAGAAGCGGGCGACAGTGAGTGACGCGAAGCGGCCCGCGGGCATCGATTGGCGAATGCTGCTGGTTTGGACCGGTATGGGGGTTGCGGTCGCCCTGCTGGTGTTCACCGCCATCATCGGAGAGATCATCCCGCCGCTGATCGGATTCGCCGTCCTGTACGGAATCGCGGTGTGGCTCGTGCGCCGCGGCGGCAAGGCAGGCCTGATCATGATGGCGGTTCTCTCGCTGTTGTTGCTCGTCTCGAACAGTCCGTTCATCATCCCGGCCCTCTCCGTGCCTGCATCGACCGTCGACTTCACAATGACGGGTCTGCTCGTGGTCCTCGCTCTCGGTAACCTCGTGGCCGCGGTGGCGGCGCTTCGGCGCTCGAGCTCGGGAGCGGGTGCCCGCCTTGCCGGGCGCGCCATCGTCGCTCTCATGCTCGTCGTCGTGGCGATTGCCGTCGTCGGCCGGGTCACCTACGACTCTCCGGTCGCGCAAGCCGACGACATCCAGCTCACCGCAGCCGATGTCGAATTTTCGACCGACGTCATCGAGGCGTCCAGCGGCGAGGTGTCCGTGTTCGTCGAGAACAACGACGCTGCGCTTCACACCTTCACGGTCGAGGGCCTGGATGTCGACCTGCAGGTGCCGGGTGGTTCGACCGCCAGGGTGACCTTCGAGGCGACACCGGGAAGCTACGAGTTCATCTGCAGGCCGCACCCCGACCTCATGAACGGCACCCTCGAGGTCGACTAGCTGCTCCAGCCAGGCATCGGAGAGAGTCTCACGCAGAGGCCCTTCGTGCGCTATAAGTGCGGTCATGGCTCACTTCGGGATCGTCCTGCCCAACTACGGTGACGGGCTGTCGCTCGACAACCTGTCCGACTCGACGCTCGCCGCCGAGGAATCCGGGTTCGACTCCGTGTGGGCAACCGACCACGTCATGGTCACCGACGTCCACGCGCCGGGCTACGGCGTCATCACCGAGGCTCTCGTCACGCTCGGCTACCTGGCGGCGATCACCACGCGCGTGACGCTCGGGGTTTCCGCCCTCGTCGTTCCCCAGCGCAATCCCTACGTCGTTCTCAAGCAACTCACTTCGCTGGACTATCTGAGCGGGGGTCGGATCGTCACCTCGGTCGCCGCCGGATGGATGGCCGACGAGTTCGCGGCGCTCGGCGCGGACTTCGCCGGACGGGGACGGATGCTCAACGAGTGGCTCGACATGGCGGTGGAGGTCTTCGCTCAGATGCCGGGCCGGGTACGACATGACGGACCGACGCGGATAGAGGATGGGTGGCTCGCGCCCGGACTCGTCCGACGAGGGGGGCCGGGCCTGTGGGTGGCGGGAGTGTCTGACGCGACGGTCCGCCGAGCGGCGAAGACCGGGGCGTGGCACCCGACCGGACTGACGCCTGAGCAACTCGCTCCCATGGCGAGGGCGTTTCGCGCGCGCTGCGCAGACGGTGTCATCGTAAACCGCATTGCCGCGCGCGTGACCGAGGATGCCGAGGGACGCGACACCGACGAGAGAGGCCGGCCCGCCGTCATCGGCTCGCCCGACTACGTTGTCGAACAATTGCGTTCCTACGTCGACGCGGGCTGCGACGGATTTGTCATCAACTTCGGCAAGGACGAGCCAGGATTACCCGAGCGGATTCGGCGCTTCGCCGAAACGGTCATTCCGAGCTTCGCCTAGGCTTCAGCAAAGCCACACACCGACCCCGATTCAGAGGAGCGCACGCATGAGAGTGGGGCTTCCCCGCATGCACAGAGAGGCGAGAGAGAAACGCGACTTCCTTCCTGGCTTCGTCGCGAATCTCGATGCCTCGGGAGCCGACGACATCGTGCTCGAGCACGGTTACGGAGCGCAAATGGGCGTGCCGGCGACGGACTACGGCGCGTCTTCGTCAAAGGCCCGCTTCGGGAGCTTCCGGGACTGCCTCGCACAGGACGTTGTCCTGCAAATTCGTTGCCTGCCCGAGCAGTTCTTCGGGGAGCTTCGCCCGGGGGCCGTGCTTATGTCGATGATGCATTACCAAACCCGCCCCGAGCGCGTCCGGAAGCTCGCACACCTCGGTGTGCGGGCGGTGAGCCTCGACGGTCTGGTCGACGACAACGGGCGGCGATTGATCGAGAATCTCAGCGCGGTCGCCTGGAACGGCGTCGAGGCTGCGTTCCGGGAACTGTCGAGGAACTATTCGAGTTTCGACGATCCGGCCAGGCCCCCGATACGAGCGACGGTCCTCGGTGCGGGGGCCGTGGGGGCGCACGCCGTTCATGCGGCAAGCCGCTACGGTGACGCCCGTCTTCGGGACCACATGGCCGCCGGGGGGGTGATGGGTGTCGAGGTGCGCGTCGTCGACTACGACCTCACCTGCCACGAGGACTACATGCGGTCGTTGCTGCGCTCGACCGACCTTCTGATCGACGCAACCCAGCGTTTCGATCCAACGCGCCACGTCGTGCCCAACGCATGGCTGTCGGAGATGCCCGAGCACGCCGTGCTGCTCGATCTCTCCGTTGACCCCTACGACTTCTCGGGCGACCCTCCGATCGTCAAAGGGATCGAGGGGATGCCCCAGGGCACCTTGGACAAGTTCGTATTTCACCCTCACGACGCCGCCTACGACGAGCTCGACCGGCGCATCTCAACCGAGCATCGCAGGCTGGCGCTGTCGTGCTACTCGTGGCCGGGACTCAACCCGCGCGCCTGCATGAAGGTCTACGGAGCTCAGCTCGCGCCCTTCCTCGGGGTGGTGTTGAACAAGCCCGTCGACGACTGGGACCCCGAGGCCGACTCGCTGCACGAACGGGCTCTGGCGCGAGCGGAGATCAAACGATGGTTGAAATCGGCGACGGCATAGTCGGCTCCGTCGCAGAAGCCAAGGCGCGCCTGACGCTCGGGCTTCCATGCATGGACCAGGAACCTGAGGAGAGGCGTGACTTTCTTCCCTCTCTGGCGCGTCGGGTCGGGGACATGGGGATCGATGTGTTCGTCGAAACGGGGCTCGGCGCCGTGATGGGATACTCCGATCGCGACTACTTCAACGCGTCGGACAGGGTGCGCGTCGTGGAGCGCGCCGAGGCTTTTGCTCAGGACGTCGTCCTGGTTCTGCGGAGTCCGGACGACCGCTTCGAGCTGATGCACCCGGGCGCGACATTGGTCTCCATGCTGCACTTCCCGACGCGCGTTCAGCGTTACCGCAGGCTCAAGGAGCTCGGGATCGAAGGAGTGGCGCTGGATCTCATCGTCGACGACAGTGGACGAAGACTGGTCGAGAACATGGAGGCCGTGGCGTGGAACGGCCTCGAGGCGACCTTCGGCGCACTCGCGCAGACTTACGGTCGCTTCAAGACCCACGATCGCGAACCGATCCGGGTCACGATCATGGGGGCGGGCATGGTCGGTAAGCACGCGGTCGAAGCCGCGACGAAGTATGGCTCTCTCGAGCGCGCGCACGTGCTGGCTGGCTACCCGGGAGTCGAGGTCACTGTGCTCGGCCGCAATCTCACCTCGGACGCCGGCTACCTGCGGCGAAGGCTCGGCGTCACAGACGTGCTCGTCGACGCGGCCTACCGCTCTGATCCATCGCGTCCTTTGATCCCCAACGAATGGATCGAGGACATGCCCGAGCACGCCGTCGTCTGCGATCTGTCGGTGGATCCCTACCTGCTCGAGGCCGACCCCCCGACGGTGCGCGGCATCGAGGGCATCCCCCAGGGCACCCTCGAGCAGTGCGTCTTTTGGCCTCACGATCCGAACTGGCGAGCGACGATCCCACATGGCGTCCCGGACACGAATCGGAGGACCACGGTGAGCTGCTACTCGTGGCCGGGGATCCATCCGAGAGCCTGCATGCACAAGTACGAGGAGCAACTGCTCCCTTGCCTCGAGCGGCTACTAGCCGCAGGCGGCGCGGCGAGCCTCAAGGTCGACGGGGGCTACCTCGAGCGAGCGCTATACCGAGCGTCCATGGGGACCTGGAGCGCGCTCCTCTAGTGGGTGCTGCGGTTTAGGGGAGCTCATGCTGGGAAAAGTGTCCCGGTCTGGGCTCGGGTAAGGTGGGGCGCACGGCTCTCATCCCCGGCTCGAGCGGTCAGGCCGTTCGTCGGGACGTCATCGAGAGGAACTCGCGGGTAGTTGATACGTCTTAGATCGATTGCATCGATATGCGCCCTCCTCGGGGGCTTGTTCCTCATCGTTCAGGGGGCCGGCCCCGCCGCGCCCGCCGCTCCGCCCACCGGAGACGACGTGGACGAGGCCGAGGACGAGCTCGACCGGCTAGAGGGGGACCTGGGCTCGGTCCAGGAGCAACTCGGAGCGGCGTTCGCCCGCCTGGATGAGCTCCGCAGCGAGATGAGCTCCGCCGAGGACGAGATCGAGGCCACAGCCCAACGGATTCTGCGGCGCAAGGACGAGCTCATCGACATCGTGCAGGAGCTCTACAAGAGCGGCGCCACGAGCGGACTCGAAGTCTTGATGGCGGCCGAAACCCTTACGGACCTCGAGCAGCGCGCCGACTATCTCCAGTCATCGGGTGAGGTCCACCTTGAGCAACTCGAGGATCTGGCCGTCGACCGTTCGCTGCTGCTGGCCAAACTCGACGAGCTCGACGACGCCCGCGACGAGGTCGCCGAGCTTCTGGTCGTCGTGCAGCAGCTCGAGACGAACCTCCAGGCCGAGGTGGGCGACCAGGCCGACGAGGTCGACTCCCTCGAGGCGGACCTCGAAGCCCGGCAACTCGAGGAGGCGCTCGAGGCCCAGCGGCTAGAGGAGGCGCTCGAGGCCCAGAAGCAGACGCAGCAACTCGAGGAAGAGCTGCAGGAGCTCGTGGCGCCGCCGCCTCCACCGGCCCCCGTCCCCGTGAGCTCAGGCGGGCCCGACTGGGACGCGATCGCCGAGTGCGAGTCGGGTGGCGACTGGGATCTCGACAGCACTTATGACGGCGGCCTGCAGTTCCATCCCGACACCTGGCTCGGCTACGGCGGAGGTACCTATGCTCGCTACGCGTGGCAGGCATCACGTGAGCAGCAGATCGCGATCGCCGAGAAGGTTCTTGCAGGACAGGGTCCGGGTGCCTGGCCCCACTGCTTCCAGTACGGCTAGATGACTCGGTGCGGACCACTAGGATCTGACTGTGCCCACCATCAAGCCTTGTTTCGTCGCCGAGATCACCTACGTCGAGGGCGCGGCAGAGAAGCGAGCGCCCTACCGCGCCGAGCATCTCGAGCGCGTCGCGAAGCTGCAGGCTGAGGGTGTCCTGGTCGTCGCCGGCGCCTTCGACGACATGACCGCGTCGCTGTTCATCATGGACGTCGCAAGCGAGGATGCGGCCGCTGCGATCGTGGAGACGGACGTCTTCTACAAGCAGAGGATCTGGACCGGTTACACGATGAGGAAACTCAACCGGGCCGTCTGAGTCGCGCTACGCGGGCTCGACCTCGGGCTCCCCCGCGCTCAGCAGCATGCGGCGTCCGATGAGCACGGTGACGAAGGCGATCAGGCCGCAGGCTGCGGCACCCAACCACGCGGCCTGGTAGGTCACTTGCTCGGCGGTGACCCCGAAGAGCAGAGGGCCACTCATCCCTCCGAGGTAAACCCCGGTCTGGGTCAGCCCGGTGGCGGCGGCGGGCGCGCGCGGATTGCGCGTCACGACTGCAAAGTTGAACAGCCCAGGCCACCCCCACCCGCCCGCGAAGCACAGAAGGGTCGCCGGAATCAGTAATTCGATGCTGCGCGTCGCCTGCAACAGAAAGCCGGCGGAGCCGACGAGATAGAGAGCGGAGACCCACAGGAGGCGTCCTCCGGTGCGCCTGTCCGCGAGCCAGCCCGCGCCGACGCGCACGGACAGGCCGGCCACGCTCCCGGCGGCGAACAGAAGTCCCGCGGCGGCCTCGCCCAGCCCCGCGCCGACGCTCGAGTCGACGAGGTAGGCGCCCATCGCGTTGGCCGCGCCCGAGCCGAATGCCCCCCCGATCGCAAGGACGATGAGCGCCGCGACGTTGTTGGGTCGCACGCGCTCCTCGGTGCGCGATCGGGTCCGAAAGCCCGATCCTGGTACCGCCAGGACGACGGCGAGCGCCAGCACCGCACCGAATCCAAAAGCCCAGCGCCAGCCAATGGTGAGCGCTACGAGAGGAACTGCGAGTCCGCCCAGCAGTGTGGCCGCCGGTATGCCCGATTGTTTGATGCCGAAGGCGAACGCCTGCCGGCTGCGGTCGACGCGCGTCGCCAAATGGAGATTCGCTCCGACCTGCGCCAGCGCGCTGGCTATGCCGCCGAGCACCAGGAACGCGATCAGGACAACGTAAGACGGCGACAGTGCGAGTCCCACTAATGACAGGGCCCCAAGCGCGCCGCTGCTTCGCATAGCGCGACCCGCGCCGATGCGTTCGGCAAGTCTTCCCGCGTGGGTCGAGAAGGCGGCGGAGGATACGAAGAACAAAGCGGTCAGGACGCCGATGCGACTGATCGGCAGGTCGAGGTCGGATCTGATCTGTACCGCCAGTGCTCCGATCAGAAAGACCGGCAGCGAGCAGGACGCGGTGATGAGGATCGCTAGCGTGGCCGCCGACCAGAAGGGGCGATCCAGCCTTACCTGCTCCACCTTGGGGCTTCCTGCGCTCATCCCGCCATGCTCACACGCCCTGCCGTCGACCCGGATAATGACGGGAATGTAGGGGAGGTCGCGAATGTTTGATACTGTGACGCAACAAGAGGGTGACACCGTCACCTGTGAGATTTGTCTTCCGGTTCCTCCTTCAAGGCGAGCGGGTTGTGAATCTCTCCCGTAAACCGGCGGCCGAGGGTCGCTAAGAAGGAGTCGAACAGTGTCAACATTTGCCGATCTCGGCGTTTCCGCGCCCGTGTACGAGGCGCTCGCCCGCCGGGACATCAACCTCCCTTTTCAGATTCAAGGCCTCGTCCTGCGCGACGCCATCGCAGGCCGCGACGTCCTTGCCAAGTCCCGAACCGGGTCCGGAAAGACCCTTGCGTTCGCGATTCCGATCGTCGAGAGAGTCAAGCCGGGCGGCGCCCGCCCCAAGGCCCTGATCCTCGTGCCCACGCGCGAGCTCTGCGTTCAGGTCACCGACGAATTCCGCGCCATCGGCAGGGCCAAGGGGCTGAAGGTCGCCTCCGTGTACGGCGGCACCAAGCTGCGAGAGCAATCGGCCGAGGCGGCCAAGGCGCACATCATCGTGGCCACCCCGGGCCGTCTCGAGGACATCTCCGAGCGCAAGCTCATTCGCCTCGACTCCATCGAGATCTTGGTGCTGGACGAAGCCGACCGGATGCTCGACATGGGCTTTCAGCCCCAGGTCGACCGCCTCGTTCGCCGGCTCCCGAAACAGCGCCAGACGATGTTCTTCTCGGCGACCCTCGACGGCCGCGTCGGCTACATGGCCAAGGCCTACACCGACGACCCCGCGAAGCACGAGATCGTGGACAGGCGTCAGACCGTCGATGAGGCCGAGCACCGCTTCATTCCAGTCGACGAGCACGGCAAGGTGGACAAGCTCATCGAGATCCTCAAGGAGGAGCGTGGTCTGACGCTCGTGTTCGTCAGGACCAAGCGAGGCGCCGATCGTTTGACCCAGCGCCTTAAGCAGCGCGGGGTTACGGCCCTCGCGATGCACGGCGACCTGAGCCAGGGTCAGCGCAAGCGGGCACTTCATCGTTTCGATACCGGTGCCGTCGACGTCCTTGTTGCGACCGACGTGGCCGCCAGAGGACTCGACCTCGACAACATCACGCACGTCATCAACTACGACCCTCCCCAGGATCACAAGGACTACGTCCACCGCGTAGGTCGTACGGCGCGGGCGGGGCGTTCCGGCACGGGAGTGACCCTGGTCACCTCGAAGCAACAGGCGGACGTCAGCATCGTGGCGAGTGAGCTGAACCTCAAGACGGAGTTCGAGGCCGAAGGTCTCAAGACCTCGAGGCCGAGGAAGGTCTTCACCTCAGGTCGCAGGGGTTCGTTCATGAACCCACCCCGGCGCCGCCGCGTCTAAGCGCTTGCGGCCGCTAACGCGCTGCGAAACTCACTTGTCTACTTGGGATCTCGATTCGTTCGCCTCCACTGCGGCCAGACGCCCCTCATCGATGCGCCACACGACATCGACTGCCTTGAGGCGTTCGGGGTTGTGCGTGACCAGCAAGACGGTGCCGTCGTGTTCGGCGATGATGCGATCGACGATCGCGCTCGCCTTTGGATCGAGGTTGGAGTCGGCTTCGTCGAGCAACAGAATGTCGGGATTCCCGAGTAGCGCACGGCCGAGCAGGATCCGCTGTCGCTGCCCCGCGGACAGCCCTTTGCCGCCCTCGCCGACGCGCGACTGGATGCCCTCTGGAAGCGTGTCGAGAACGTCGTACAGATCGCATAGGGCGAGCACCCGCTGCACCTCCTCGTCGGGAGCCTCGGGCCACCTGTAGCAAAGGTTCTTGAGCACGCTTCCGCGCAGCAGCGGAAAGTCGGGACCAACCAGCCCGATCGTCCGTCGGATCGACGCTAGATTGCAGTCTGCGATGGCCTGGTCGTCGACCAACACGCCTCCCCCGGTTGGCTCTACAAGCCTTGCGATGACCGAGAGCAAGGTCGTCTTGCCCGCACCGTTCGCGCCGACGATTCCCACTATGGTTCCGGGCTCGGTCGTCGCCGAGAGACCTCTGAGGGATCCTTCTACCTCCAGGTTCTCGATCCTCAGGTGTCCAGGTCCCGGCACGAGGTCGGGGGCGTCGGGCGCCTCTACAACGGGCTCCCCGCGCTCCAGGAATTCATGGATCTTCTCGAGCGAGACGCGCGAGTTGTGCCAGTACTCCTGAACCCTGCCCAGGTCGCGCAACGGCGGAACCAGCAGTCCGACGATGCTCATGGCGGCCACGACGGTTCCCGGTGACGCGCGCCCGGCCCCCACCTCCACCGCACCTGCGAGCAGCGCCGCACCGAGTGCGAGAGCGGTAGTGACTTCGACGATGCCGCGCAGCTGGCCGACCACACGGGCCCGTTCGACCATGGCTCGCCTGAGTTGCCGGCTTTGTCTCTTAACCCGCTCGCGCTCGCGCTTCGACTGGCCAAAGGCCTGCATGACCGAGATGGTTGCAACCTTTTCGTTGACGTTCGCGGCCAGGCGGGATCGACGGCGTCGTGCTTCGCGCGACGCCTGCCGGATAACACGACCTCGGAATCCAGCGACGACTGCACCTATCGTAATGACGGATCCGGTCGCAAGCGCGAGCCTGAGACTGATGAACGCGAGCGCGACGAGAGCCCCCACGATGCTGGTTCCCGCGACTGTGATGCGAGCGAGGCCGAGGCTGACCCACTGGCGCAGCGCGTTGAGATCGCCGATGAAGCGCAGCATGATCCCACCCTGACTACGCTGCTGCATGGACCTGGGAGCGAACTGGGTGAGTCGTTTGAACAACCTATTGCGTACTCCGTGGACATAGGATTGACCGAGGCGCTCGGCGTCGACGCGCTCACGCATGCGGAGCCATCCGGCGCAAGCAGCAGCGAAGGCAAGGCCGCCGCCGACGGTTCCGAACTCTCCGAGGGTGGCCGTTCGCTCGCCAATCAACCGGTCGAAACCGCGCTCCACAAGCAACGCGGTGCCTATGGCCGCGAGCGCCTGGCCGAAGCCGTATGCGACGAGGCGAGCGAACAACCAGCGCCTGGACCCTTCGAGCACCCGCGGAAGCATCAGGCCCTCGTTCGTTGGTGGGAGTTCAGGAGGGCCCCGGCCCGCACGGGATCGCTGAGATCCTGGATGTCGAATACCGGGACATCGAGAACGGCCTGGGCTTCTCTGCGCGCCAGCGGCGACGCGGTGAGGAGTCCGCTCACCCCAGCGACGTCGAGTCCTTCGGCACGCAGCCACTTGACTCCGTTGCAGGCACCCATGGCATCTCCCGCCGCGAAGACGATTCCGTCAACGCGCTCGGCGAAATCGTGCGAGCCAAGTAGCGCGGCGGTTTCGTCTTGCAGTAGCCCGTCGGCGACCTCGATAACCATGACGTCTACTCCAGCGGCGGCGAGGTCATCCGTCAGCATCTTGAATGTCCTCACCACCTCATGAGGAGGAAGCTTGTACGTGCTCGGGTGCCCGGCGGCGGTGAAGTCGGTAACCGGACAAGCCCCTGCGTCGGTGAACATCCAGATGTCTCCGCCGGCGCCCGTGCCGGTAACCTTGGCCGCGCCGACGGTATGTCCGCAGGCAGTGAAGCCTCGGACCAGGCTCGCGGCTGTCGTGCTTTTCCCCGCGTTCATCGAGGTGCCGGCGACGCCGAAGATGGGGGGGAGCTCGCTATCCAGCCTGTGCGAGGGCTGCGCGTAGCGCATGAGGTTGAGGACTGCGCCGGTCGAATCTCCGAGGACGCCGATGGGGGTGATCGTGGTGGGTTCCGACATCTTGGTGTGACACGAAAGCATGCGGGCCGCGACGCCGCCGGCTGCAATCAGTGCGCAGGGCTCGAGGTTACCGGGTACTTCGGCCTCGAACTGGTCGGGGGCATAGCGATTGCCATAGCACACCACGATCTCGTCGCCCTCGAAGAGAGAGGCCCGCCGGCCGTGCTGAAGCTCGATGCGCTTGTGTTGACCGATCACATCGACGCGGGCGAGTACAAGGTCGCCGGGGGCCGGGACAATGTCGGTCACTAGTGACACGGCATCGTCGAGGCGCACGAGGCGGGTGGTATAGGCCGCCTTGGCCCGAGCCACGCGCCGACTCAGTTGCTCGGTGTTGTGCTCGAAACCGTTTCCGAGGTGCGCGCATGCTCGGCTGGTCACCTCTCCTTGCTTGAATGCGTGCGCCATTTGCCGATCTCCTTCAGACTCGTTGGTTCGACCTGTGCGACGCCTGGCCTGTTGCCGGCATCGTGTCGCTGTTGAGGTGCCCAACCCAGTCTCCGATTCGCGCATAAGAACTCCGTTAAGGACGCGTGAGAAACGCTCTTACGGTTCGTTCACGAAAGGGCCATGTAAGGCGGCCGCTTCGCTACCCGCCCAAGACCACGACGACGCTGCGAAGTCGATCATCGTTTGATGTGTCGTGCCAGTTGTATGAGCCCGGCTACTGGGCGATCGAGATCGAAGAACGGCGCAAAGGCGATTCCCGACAACTGATATCGAAACTTGATCCGCATGATGCCCAGGATTCCCCAGTGCATTCCGAGCGCTCCGATGGCCCACAGCTTGGACAGCCGTCGCGAGGGGATCATCACGGGCGCGAGTAGTTCGACGGCCAGCGATCCCGCGGCGAGGACACGAAAAAGACCGACCCGGTCGTAGAGACGGTAGGCCAGTGGGGCGGCACCCTCATCACCGAGCAATTCCTTTCGCAGCCCGTCGACGGCGACCTGTTTGCGTAGTGAGTCCCCGTCGGCCCATTTCCACCCCAGCGGGCCCTTGACCTTGGCGACGCCCGCAAGGAAGTAGCTCGCAGCGGTGACTGCGTTGATCAACTGGAGCGGCCATCCGTAACGCCAATCTGGGGGACGGTCGCCGGCGATTAGGGAGCGCGTGGAAGTGCGGAGACCGGCGGGGATTCGCCCGCGGGAGTCGAGCGACAGAGCGTCGGCCGACGGCGAGAATCCGAGCACCAAGGCGTGAAACACCAGCAAGTTGTCGCTGTGATAGATCATCGACCACGAATTGCGATACGACAGCGTCCAGAGCAACAGTCCGGAGTAAAGGGGGCCGGTCGCTCGATGCTTGTAACCAGCTGCAAACGCAACGTTTGCGGCGAGTGTGGCGGCGATGGTTGCCTTCACGACCGGTACCGGCAGTGGTTTTCGGAGCGGCGTCGCGACGCCCACCGGTTTGAACAACTTGGGATCGGTGCGCGCCACTTTGACGAACATGCGGACTCGCTTGCCGAGGTAGAACAATGAGAAGCCCGCGAGAAGTACGCGAAATGCGGCCAGCCGGGTGGCAGGAACCCCGCCGAACCAATGACGATCAATCGACAGGAGAGCCCTCCGCAATCTCATGGGGAGCTTCCTGAGAGTAGTGTCGGAGCGGCCCCCGTGCCCGGTCGAGCGCGACCAGGCTCGACCGGGACCGAGGCGTGAAGCTTCTCTTTGAGTGGCTGTCGGTTGCGGCCGCTGAAGTAGTCGTCCAAATGGTAGGTGCCCGTCACGACCTGCACCGTCACGACCTCTTTGAAACTGTTGCGGCGTCGTACTTCACGTGCCACGCGCGCGCATAGTTCCTCGGAATGACCTCGTCTAACGGCTCGGCGGATCTGCCTTCGAACCTGGTTCAGACCGCCACTCCCCGCGCACTTGTAGGGGATCTTGATGCGGTCGCCCCGGCCATCCAAGCCAACGAGATATGTGACCTTGGCCGTCGCTTCCCGTTTGGCCGAGAACATCGGGTAGTAGGAGAGCGGAAAGCCGTCGACCGGACGCTTACCCCAATTGTGTCTTAGGGGGGCCAGCACGCAGGTGACCATCACGAAACTGAGGAGTCGAGCCGATGCCCTGCCGGGATCGAGAGTCGCCCCCCTGCGCTTACCCCGCGATGCTCGTCGAACGCGTCCTGGCACGCCTTTGCCGGCGACGGGTCGCATGTAGTTCCCTTCTTAGCGCTGATCCGGATGTGTGGATCCTTGCGGATCATCCTCAGGGGCAGATGAGAATCATGTGAGAGAACTCTCATCAGGAGGACGACGAATCGGATGAGTCATGGCCGGGCACGAGGCTGGTCCACAGATGTTGTTGAGCGTAGGCGCGCCACGGCCTCCACCGATTCGCTATCTCCTCGGGATCGTCGGTCACGCCCAGCCGCGCGAGCGCGCGCCGGACGCCGAGGTCGGTCGGCATGAACGCGTTGGGATCGCCGAGGGCTCGCATCGCGATGTATGACGCGGTCCAGGGGCCGATCCCCGGTAGCTCCAACAGTTTCGCCCTCGTCTCGGCTCGGTCGACGCCGGGATCGACGCCGATTTTTCCATCCGCCAGGGCTTTCGCGAGACCCTTGAGCGCCGCTTGTCGCGCACCCGGCATTCCGATGTTGCGCAGATCTGCGCCGGCGACAACCTCCGCGTCTGGGAAGACGTGGGTCAGCCTGCCATCCGGGACGGTCAACGGCTTCCCGAACGCCGCCACGAGCCGTGCAGCGATCGTGCGCGCTCCCGCGACTGAGATTTGTTGACCGATCACGGCGCGCAGCGCGAGTTCGGCCCCGTCGATCGTTCCCGGCACCCGGAGCCCGGGTGCTCGGACCACGAGTGGTCGGAGCAGTGGATCCATTGCCAGTGCGGCATCGACTCCGGTCGGATCCGCGTCCAGATCGAGAAGCCGCCGGCAGCGCTGCTCGGCGTCCGCCGCGTCGCGCATATCGCCGAGCCGAAGGGTGCAGGCGATGTGATCGTCATGAGACTGCAGCTCAGCGACGCCGAGGCCATGAGGTAGCGCCAGGCTCCGACGATAGGAGTCACCGTCGCTTTCTTCGATTCCGGGGACGGCGCGCGCTGCAAGGAACCCGAAAAGCGCGCGCGCGGCGAAAGGGGCGCGGTAGGGAAGGCGAAGCCTGATCTGCTCAGGTTTTTGGGGCCCTGCGTTCCGGTTTCTGTCGTGCGGTTCGTCCATTCGCGCATCGTGACAGGCTCGGCTTGCGCGTTCCAGCGATTATCGGACATTCGTCGCCGCCAGCACGTGTTTACAAAGAGGGTGTCGAATGTCGAGCACCACTCTGCTGAACGAGCCTGATTGATGAGCGGCCGCCACTCCTGCCCGCGTTGGTCAGCGTTCGCCGAACCACGCATACAGCGTGGAGTCCCTCAGGGTGTTGACGAGACCGTCGCCGTTGAAGTCTCCGACCGCGCTAACGCTTTCGCCGAACTTGTCACGGTCGTCCTCGCCCTGGATGCGGTAGCCCTTGACCTTGTTGTTTCTCTTGAGGCGCCACAGCTCGACCGCGCCGTGGCCGGGCTTGCCGTAGACGATGTATGCGGTCCCCGGCCTGAAGCCCGAGGTCGCCCACGGAGCCCCGATGACGAGGTCGGCGCGCCCGTCGCCGTCGCCGTCGCCCGCGGACGCGACCTTCATGTCGCTGAGCCAGTCCGTCTCACCGTGCGGACCATGAACCCGGGAGCGGACTCGGGCTCGTTGTAGAAGTCGAGCAGGTCGACCGGCTCGCTGTCTCTCTTGCCGTACACGACGTAGGTGAGCCCCGCCCACGGGTTGGTCAGAGCCTGGTCGGGGTTCCCGTCGCCGTTGACGTCGCCCAACCCCGCCGTCTCGTAGCCGGCGCGCGCCCGCGTAGGGCCGTCGATGCGGTAGCCGGCGTCACCCTGCTCACCCGGTCGAAGGCCCCGAGGTCGACCCTCTCTGTGTCTGCCTTGCCGAACACGACGTAGACCGTGCCCGAGCTTCCCCGCTGGTTGTTGTTGGCGTAAGAGGAACCGACCAGGAGGTCGTCGAGCCCGTCGCCGTTGACATCTCCCGCCGCAGCCACCGTAGCGAGCCTTGCCGAAGACCGCGTGGGCCTCGGTCTTGAGGTCGACTGACTCCGGCGCCGCGGTCGCCATCGTGGCGCTCGCCACGAGGCTCACCAGCGCCACGAGGGTCACCGCCGTCCTGCCTAGGATCGTTGTCATCGGATGAGGCTCTACAGCAGATGCCTGGGCGACGAGCCCACCTGGGGGCGCCGATTGACAACTAAGAAAGCACGAACACAAGGGCATCGCCGGTTTTCAGGAACGACAGGAAACCTCTCTTCGTCGGGCGCGAAAATTGACTGGGAGCAACTTCGTCCGCACCGGTCGCAAGACTTCGAAACCCGCCTATGGGTTAGCGAGCTTCACCCTCGCAAACGCTTTTCGGGGTCATTTGAGAAATGGCTCGAAGTGACTACCTCCGCCTAGTTCCATCGGGGCCGAGGAGTCGGTCGTCCTTGATTGGACTCCAAACTGCCGCTCTTGTGCCTTCAACGATTTCGATATCGGCTAAGGCTCGATCTTTTGGTTCTTGGCCACGGCAACGATGCCGGTGTCCGAGATGGTGAACTTGGCCTCGTCGACTTCGGGGTTCACTCCGATCTCATAACCCTCGGGGATGCGGACGTTCTTGTCCACGATCGCGTTGCGTACTACGGCGCGCCGGCCCACTTGCACTCCGGGCAACAAGATCGAACCCTCGACGCTGGAATAGGAGTTGACGCGCACGCCGGGCGAGATCACGCTGCGACGAACGTCACCTCCTGAGATGATGGCGCCTGCGCAGACCATCGAATCGACGGCGCGCCCGATGCGCCCTTCGGTCTCGTGCACGAACTTGGCGGGAGGCATTGCAGGAGTCCAGGTCAGAATCGGCCACTCGTAGTTGTAGAGGTTGAACTGCGGCACGTAGGAGATGAGGTCCATGTGGGCCTCGTGGTAGCTCTCGAGCGTCCCGACGTCGCGCCAGTAGTCGCGATCTCGCTCGGTCGAACCCGGCACATCGTTGTACTTGAAGTCGTAAACCGCGCCCTCGCCCTTCGCAACCATCATCGGGATGATGTCCCCTCCGATGTCGTGATCGGAGTCCTCGTTGGCGGCGTCGCGATCGAGGGCGTCGATCAATGCCTCGGCAGCGAACACATAGTTGCCCATCGAGGCATAACTCTCGTCCGGTGAATCGGGAAGCCCGGGAGGATCGGCCGGTTTCTCAAGAAACGACTTGATCCTGACACCGTCTTTCTCTGCCTCGATGATGCCGAAGTCCGACGCCTCTTGGCGGGGCACGCGGATACCGGCCACGCTCACGCCGGCCCCCGACTCGATGTGCGCCTCGACCATCTGGCGCGGATCCATTCGGTAGATGTGATCGGCTCCGAACACGATGACGTAGTCGGGTTCCTCGTCGCTCAAGAGGTTGAAGTTCTGATAGATCGCATCCGCCGAACCGGCGAACCACCGCCTGCCCCGACGCATCTGTGCCGGAACGGGCGTGACGTAGTTGCCGAGAAGGGGAGAGAGGCGCCACGTCTGCGAGATGTGACGGTCGAGGCTGTGGCTCTTGTACTGCGTCAGTACGGCGATCTTCAGGTAACCACCGTTGACGAGATTGGATAGTGCGAAGTCGACCAGCCGGTAGCTGCCGGCAAAGGGGACGGCCGGCTTGGCGCGCTGCGCCGTAAGGGGCATGAGTCTTTTGCCCTCACCGCCCGCAAGCACGATGCCGAATACCTTTGGCTGGGGCATCGTTGCACTCTATCCGCCGAGTGCCCGCCGAGTGCTTAGACGCTGCGAGTGACCGTGGGCGCTGAGTCCAGACGCACGGTTCGGTGCAAGGTGCTGCCGATTCGTTGTGTGATGGGCTCGATGAGCGACTCGAGTTGCTCCGAGGGGGAGAGTCCCATCTCCTCGTAGAGCAGGTCTCGATAGAGACGGTACTGACGAAGTGCCTCCCCGACATTGCCCTCGGCGATGTGCACCCGAATGAGCGCCCGCTGAGCGCTTTCCCTTAAAGGTTCGATCGATACTGCCGCCAGCGCTGCTCCCGACGCGGCTCCATGACGTCCGGCTTCGAGTCGTCTCAGGGCGAGAGCCTCGAGCGCGCGCAGCCGAAGCTGACGTATCCGCTCCCTCTCGATCAGCACCCAGTCGTCGTACCAGTCGGGGAGGAGATCCCCTGCGAGCTCCCCTTCGTCGATGTCGATACGAGCACTGCCCGCTCGCTCGTTAAGCAGGTCGTGTGTGACGTCCATCATGCGGTGCACGTCGACTTCCACGTGGGGTGACAGCCGCAGGTCGTTTCGGCCCGCTTCTATCAGGTCGAACCCCGACCGGCGCAACCTCCACAGACTCGAGCGCAGGCTGGCACTCGACCTCTCGTCTGTCGTCTCGTTCCACAGCACACCGGCGACGGCGGCGCGCATGAGAGGACGGGCACGCAGCGCGAGGAACGCGAGCAATCGCTGGGCGCTGGTGGGAAGATCGATTTCAGAACCGTCGGCGTGTAGAGCGAATCCGCCGAGGAGATCGAGCCGGATGTCGACTTGCGTCGGGGTGGTGTCCACATAGTCGGTCTATACCAGCCGAGGCTCGCTTTGTATGGCGCGCTTGGGGCGTTTATTCCATGGCCCGATGTGACTACAGCCATCCCCGATCGAGTACGGGACGCGGCTCGAACGAGCGTCTGCTCTCACCCAGATGGGGGAGACCCAACGACCCTCCCTCCCTAGCGTCCGTTCTCGACCTGGTAGCAGAGCGGAGTTACCACGCGCACGTGGCCGGCTCTCACCGGCAAGAGACGGTGCGGCACGAGGCCCCCGAGCAGGATGAGCGAGTCACCCGAGCGCAAGTGCACGTCGACGCCGCCTCTTGGATCGGCCACGATGGCTCGAAGGCCGTCGTCGCTGCGGGACGGATAGAGACGAAGCGCGCCCGAAATGCCGCCCGCAGGAGAGTCGTCGTAGATGCACGTGATGACGGCGAGCTCGCAGATGTCGAGGTCCCGATGAAGCCCGAGGTGGTGTCCTTGCCGACGGTAGTAGGAGAAGGTACCGAGTCCCCCCGCAGTCCTCCAGCGCAAACCGGTCAGTCCCGCAAGCGTGGCGAGCACGGTGCTGGAATCATAGAAGGCTTGAAGTACCGGCCCCCCCGGCGCGTTCTGCAGCCAGCGATTTGGATCCCCTCGGAGCGCGGCCACGTCATCCGCGCGCTGGACGCGCTGTTCGAGGGCCTGAGGGTGACAAGCCCATGCCTCCCTGGTGAGACGCTCGAGCGTGTGGTCGTCGAGTAGGCGAGCAACGAGCGCACCTCCGTGAGCCCCCAGGGGGCCCGGGGGAATAGCGAAACTGGGAGAGCGATCCCCCGGAGAAGGGGGACCCTCTCGCAAGATGTCCTCGGCGGGTTGGCGAGGCAGTGGCCGCGCTGCGAGCGTCATGGATTGCCTGGGCCGAAGTCCGGTGGAGAGGTGAAGGTCACCGCCAGGAGGTGTCGCGTGACGGTGTCTGGGAGCGCTCTCAGATCGAACTCGAGCTCGGATCCCGCACGGGCGGAGGTGACCCGATCACGGTCGCCGCGTAGATTCAGCTTCTGGTCGAACAGTTGCTCGAACAGAGAACGTCTGCCCTCGATCGAGAAGCTGATCCCGACCACGTCGCTGATCCCGAATCCCTGGGAGCGGAAGTATTGGGTGCTCTCTTCGATGGCTTTCCTCGACGGCAGGTGCTCGCCGAGGTTCTGAGAGTCGATCGCGCTACCTCGGCCCTCGCGCTCCGGTCGGAGTACTACGAGGGCGCTCAAGTTGATGTCGTCGTCCATGGTCCGTCCCAACCGCTCATGAGGCATGGGCCACCTGGAGAGAGACTCGCTTGCCGCTCCGAGCCACCGACGCGCGAGGAGGTCGGTGCACGGCCAGAGCGAGGTACCTCTGTCCGTCGTTCACCATAATCCTGCTTCTCACACAGTCGTCGAGCCAGGCCTCGAGCTCGCCGGGCTCGACGTCGCCGGCGATGCGACTCAGACCCGAGAGCGATGAGATGCGATCGCACGCCATGTAGACCTCTGCTCGCCAACTCTCGAGAGTCAGGAGGTGCTGGCCCGCGCGCCGGTCCACAATCACCAGCCGAGCCCCGCCCAGCGGGATCATCCACAGCGAGCCGACGGGTCCTGAGCGATTCCAGGCGCGAATGCGTTCGATCAGAGGGCCCGCGTACGACAGTGGGTCCCTGTTGTCGTGGTAGTCGAAATCGAAGTAGTAGGCGATCTTCATCAGCGTGTGCTCGTCGAAGGGGTAGAGCGTGTCGTAGGGGCGCATGGCCCGGACGTTGAGCATGCCGTGCCGTCCGGGGTCCGCATGGTAGGGACTGAAGCGGTCCAGCCTGATCGGACCGTGCCCGCTCGGCGGATCGAGAAAGTCGATCGCGTCGATGATCGGAAGCATGTGATCGTAGTCGGCCGGCTCCTCCCCCGGGAAGCCGTAAAGAAGGTTCCACTCCGGCTTGATTCCATACTCCTTGCACCACTTCAGCATCTGGACGTTCTGAAGCCAGCTCGTGCCCTTGTCCATGAGGTTGAGAACGTGATCGCTCAGGCTCTCGATCCCCGGCTGGACGTGACGAACTCCGGCCGCCCCCAACAACCGGATCTGCTCGTGAGTGAGATTCGCCTTGACCTCGTAGAAGAGACTCAGCGGGGGCAGGTCCGACTCGATGATCCGGGGCAACAGTGTCTTGAAGTAGCGCATGTCGAAGATGTTGTCGACGACGCTGATGTTCTGTACGTCGTATCGCTCCACGAGCGAGGCGAGTTCCTCGATGACCCGCTCCGCGCTCTTCGAGCGAAAGGCCATGGTGCCCCCGTTGAGGCCGCAGAAGGTGCAGTGGTGCTTGGCTCCCCACCAGCAACCCCGCGAGGTTTCAAGCAAGAGCAGAGGGGCGACCTCGGCGGCGGACGCGCATGAGGACCTCGACTCGAAGTAATCGTCGAAGTCGACGATGGGAAGCGAATCGAGATCTTTGATAGCGGGGGCGGGACCGGTCGAGATGCTCTGTTCGCCGCGGCGGAAGACGACCCCGGGGAAGGAGGTGTCGGCCTCGCCGGAACAGACGACGTCGACGAAGGCGAAGCGTTGATGCAGCGCGTAGCCCATCTCGCCCTCCCAGTTGGCGCCTCCAAATGCGATCGTGACGTCCGGATGGTGTGACTTGATGCGCTGGGCGAGAGCCAGTGACGCGATGTTCTGCTCGAAGGTCGAGGTGAAGCCAACGATCGAGTAGCTTCCGAAGTCGTGTGCCTGCATGCAATGGTCGAGAAACGGCTCGATGTAGGAGCGCACCCGCAAGAGCCGCCGGACATCGCCATCGGACAAGTTCCAGGTCTTCACCAGGACCTCGTGAACGTAGCGGGAGTCCGCCTCCGCCCGGTCTCCGTAGAGGGAGCGAGTGAACAACCAGTCTCCTGCGAACGCCGTATAGGGCAGTCCCGAGTGCACCCACAGGTAGTCCTCGAGTCCGATGAAATCGGATAACGAGAAGCCCAGGTAGGCGATGTCGCACCTCACATCGAGAGCGCGCACCTCGGCCTGGAGCAGGCTCACGCCGAGTGACGGCCGCTCCAGCGCGTGCCAGGGCATGCTGAGCAACAGCACGTTACCCGGGTGCATTAGAGGTCCAGATCGTTCTCCGACTCGGTGATGATGTGCTCGAGCTGCTCGATATCTTCGTCAGAGAGCGCCCCCCCTCCCACCTGTTCCTCGACCGTCTGCTCCTCGGCTTCACCGGCCTTCGTGGGCCCGGGCGCGGGAAGGATCACCGGGCCCACCGGCGTGATCGGAGCGATCGGCGTGATCGGGGTCGGCGTGATCGGCATGATCGGCGTGATCGGCACTGGAGTGATCGGCGTGATCGGCACTGGAGTGATCGGAACCGGCCCGATGGGCGTCGTGCCTATGGGCCTTATGGGAGTCCGCATGCACCGCACCTTGGCGACCAGCACGGCCTTGTTGGCGTCGGCCAACCCATGACCGGTTGCGAGGTCCGGACCGACCGTGGCGGTGTTGCCGGTATTCGGATGCGTCGAACCGGTGATGACGTCGCGCGCGGTCTTCTTGAGCACGTCGCGTACTTGCGCCGGAGTGAGCTTGGGGCAGGCCTGCTTGATCAGCGCACAGACACCCGCAAGCTGAGGCGCGGCCGCCGAGGTTCCACTGATCGCGGCCCAGCCGTCGTTAGTTGCGGTCTCGTCGCCGTTGGGATGGGTACCCCCCGCGCTGCCGACGTCGATCTGATCGCCGGGCTGAAGCGGCAGCATGATGTAGGCGGCTCTCGGCCGCATCCCGACGAGCCCGCAGACGTCCGGCACGTTGCGTCCCGGGTAGATGCTGCTGGCGAAGCCACTCGAGTAGTCGGACGCGCGCATGTTCCCGTTCGCTTCCATGAATACCCCACCAGCCGAGATCACGTCTGGATGCTGTCCGGGGAAGCCAAAGTGGCCGTTACCGGCCGAGAACACCACGATGATGCCGTTCGCGACGGCGAGAGCGATGGCTGCGGCCATGGCTTGATTCGCCGCGCTCAGCGGTCCGAATCGTTGGTCCGAGCCCCATGAGTTGCTGATGATGTTAGGGCTCAGGCCGACCGCGGTGTTGAAGCCACCGATGGTGTTTACGAAGCTGAGCTTGACCATCGTGAAGTCGACGTCGGGAGCAACGGCGAAGATGTTCGCCGACTCGGCAGTTCCGTGCCCGGACTCGTCGTCGTTCGGATTGGCGGTACCCGGACCGAGTACGGCCGGTGAGGCGCGGTAGCCCCGCTGTGTGAAGAAGGGGTGCGTGTACCAGCCGGAGTCGGTCATCACTACCTTGACCCCCTTGCCGGTGATCGCACCCCTGTGAGCCTTGTCGGCGTTCATGCCGAGCGACACGTCGCCGGGCACGTCGAGATACCAGTAGCTCTTGTTCGGCGCAAAGGCATTCTGCATGAAGTAGCGCGGTTCCTCCAAGGCCACGCCCTCGAGCACATCTGCGAGTTCTGAGGTCGATGTATCGACGAGTCCGGGCAGTTCGGTGTCCAGAGCTTCGACAAAGGTGGCCGTGTCTTCGAGCCCCTGCTCTTTGATCACAGGACGCTCCTCGGCGATCAGCGACGTGCCGAAGACGCGGTCGTAGAGAGACGGAGGGCCTGCGATGTTGATCGTGATCGGCGACAACTGGAGAACCTCGAAGCCAGCGTCTTGGAGTCTGCGAGCGGCCGTCATCACGAGCTCCGTCTCGGACGAGAAGTTCATGGCGTAGTCGGCACTGATGATCTCTCCCGCGTCGAACAGAGATAGACCTCCTATTGAGCGTGGAGACGCTTGGGCGTAGACGGTGCGGGGGAGGCCACTCGAGAGCTTGGGAACCCTGGATCGCCCCTGCCGACGCGTCGTCTTTCCGGCCGTCCTCTTGGCTGTGGACTTGCGCGTGGTCTTCTTTCCCCGAGCCATCGTGGCCCCCTTCGTTCGATCGCACCGATTCCGTCTGCCGGAGCATTCACCCGTCGCGTCACCCCACCGTCATCGCAGCGTCACGCCATCCTCGTGACGCGCTCGTGACGCGGCGGTGACGCGCGCGGTCGTCTACTACAACTTGGATAGGTGCCGTCCGATAACGCGACCGAGATGAGCGTGAGGGATATGAGTCCAACCGATCTGACGCAGGTTCCGGACGACCTCGTGCCCGAGCTCCGGGCGCTCCGAACGGAGCTGTCGAGTGCGGTCCCCGCCAAACGGCTGGATCACAATCTTCTGGTTGCGACTTGGAACATTCGTGCGTTCGGAGATCTCTGCGAGTCGTGGATCCCCTCCGAGAGGGACACGCCGAAACGAAATCTCTATTCGCTGCGATGCATTGCCGAGATCGTCTCTCGCTTCGATGTCGTCGCCATTCAGGAAACGCGGGACAACATCAAGGCTCTGCGCCACATGCTGCACTGGCTAGGCCCTGAGTGGGGCTTGATCATGACCGACGTCACACAGGGCCAGTCCGGCAACGACGAGCGTATGGCGTTCGTGTTCGACACCCGCCGGGTCAAGACGTCGGGCCTGGCAGGCGAGCTGGTCGTCCCCCCCGAGTGGATAGACGCGGAGCACCTCGAGGAGAACGCCCTGCGCAGCCAGTTCGCCAGGACGCCTTATGCGGTCAGTTTCTCGTCGCGAGGCCAGACCTTCATTCTGGTGACGCTGCACGTCCTCTACGGCGACTCGGCCACCGACCGTCTCGGCGAGCTGCGCGGGATCGCTAGGTGGCTCGAGGACTGGGCCAAGCGCGAGCAATCGTGGGGTCACAACCTCATCGCCCTGGGAGATTTCAACATCGACCGTAAGGATGACGACGCCTTCAAGGCGTTCACATCCACGGGCCTCCGATCTCCGGCCGAGCTGGACGCGGTGCCACGCACGATCTTCAAGAGCGGCAAGGAGGCGTTTTACGACCAGATCGCGTGGTTCACGCGCGACGGCAACCCCGACGTACCGATCCTCTCCCTACGTTACTCGCAGCGGGCGGGGTGCTTCGATTTTCGGGGACTCGTCATGCCCACATTGACCGACACGGAGCTGTCCTGGCGCATCTCCGATCACTATCCTTTGTGGGCGGAGTTCCTCGTGGGGGAGGACTGACATGGACGACCCCGCCCAACAACGCTCGATCCCGAAGTATCTGCCACAGCCCGAACCGGAGCGCCGAGGACTCGGGCTGTGTCTGTCGGGCGGTGGCTACCGGGCCGCGCTCTTTCATCTCGGCTCGATGCGGCGGCTCAACGAACTCGGTGTTCTGGCGAAGATCACCGACATCTCGTCGGTGTCGGGAGGGAGCATCTTGGCCGCGCATCTGGCGACGGTCCTCGACCCGTGGCCCGAGGCTCCGATCGACGACTGGGACGCACGCGTCGCCGATCCGTTCAAACGATTCACGAGCAACAACATCAGGACCGGTCCCGTGTTGAAGCGGCTGCTCCCCTGGAACTGGGCTCGCACCTCGACTGCGGTCGAGGCTCTCGCCGATCTTTACGAGTCGAAGCTGACGAGACTCAAAGTCACGGAGCTTCCGCAACATCCGCGCTTCGTCCTGTGCGCAACCGATATGTCATTCGGGGCGAACTTCGTTTTCGAACGTGCCTTCGTGGGCGATTACATGGCCGGATATTGTCCGCCACCGGCCGAGTGGCTGCTGGCCCGTGGTGTAGCGGCCTCGTCGTGCTTTCCCCCCATCTTCAACCCTCTACCGGTTGGCCTCGACCCAGTACGGTTGAAGGGAGGCAGAGCTCCGCAGGGCGCGGAGCGAGACCGCCTCATCAAGGGCCTCCGCCTCAGCGACGGAGGCGTCTACGACAACATGGCGCTCGAGCCTCTGTGGAAGCAATCACGTACCCTGCTGGTGTCGGACGGCGGCGCACCCTTCGATTTCAAGCCCGACTCGGGGCTCCTCTGGCGTCTCCAGCGTTACACCTCGATCGTGAGCCGTCAGGCCAGTGGAGTTAGAAAACGGTGGCTCATCTCGAACTTCCTAGCCGGGGAGCTGGAGGGGACCTACTGGGGGATCAGCAGCGCGACCGGGTCGTACGACGGTACGGAGGGCTATTCGAAGGACCTCGCGCGTGACGTCGTGGCAAAGATTCGAACCGACCTGGACCGATTCAGCGATGCCGAGAAGTCCGTGCTGGAGAATCACGGCTACACCCTGGCGGATGCCGCGGTACGGAAGCACACCGCTCACCTCATCGACGGCGATCCGGTCGAAACCGCGATCCCGAACCTGCACTACATGGAGGAGGCGCGCGTGCGCAGCGAACTCGCGGACAGCCACAAACTCAAGCTTCCGTTCGGCAGGCGGTGAGTCGTGCGAGGCTGGATCGGAAAGTGGCTGCCATTCGTGCTCCTCTCGCTGCCTGTGATCTTTCTTCTGATCCTCGCTCTGTTAGTGGTGCAGCCGACGGACTCGGACCCGTGTCGCGATCTCCGTGCGCCGGAGATCGTAGAAGCCGATGAACCGGTGGAGCTCGCGGTGCGCCAGGGAGAGATCACTACACTCGCCTTCGGCCGAAGCTACGAGACCAAGAGGTTGACCATCGGGCTCGAGCCGAAGGGCGGTGCGCGGGTGGATCCGCAGGATCCGCCCAATCTCCGGGTCGCGGTGACCGAGTTCAGGCGCAGTGACGACGCACGCTTTCTCCCGCGCGCCATTCACGCCAACGCAACGCTTGAGGGCAACCTCGTTCGCCTCCGCATCTGCATCGAACGAACCAGCATGGCAAGAGTCGATCCGGGAACCTATACCGGGCAATTCCTGTTTACCGACAGGCGAGTGCAGCAGATGGCGGTTCCCGTCATCATCACTCTGTCGTGGCCGAACTGGCCGGTGCCCTTCTTGTTGCTCTACCTGGTCATTCTGGGGGGCACTGCCTACGTCTACGCGATCCGCGAAGGCTTCCCAGGGGAAGACGACTTCCTAAGGGTCGACGCGCTTACCAAGTTGATGCGCTGGAGCCTCACCTGGAGCGGGGTCGTGGCCATCGCGGTGGGCACGGCCGCTGCGCTGAGCGCCTACACGGCCACCTACCTTGCTAGTCCCGACTGGGGCGCCGGGTTCGCGCAATTCCTCGGACTGATTGCCGCCATGTTCACCGCCTTCGTCACGACCGCGACCGCAACCAACATCGCGCGGAATGGCAAAGGGAAGCCGCGCGACGAGGGGACGGAGACGGCCACGCGGAACTGACCGCGATCGAGGACCCGGTTCCCGGCCGGGCGGCAGTAGCCTCATGCAATGTTCATCGACGCGCTCCTCAGGCGGCTTGGTCTGCTTCGCTTCGGGCCTTTCGTCGCCAAGATCCGGGCCGAGGTATCGAGGGATCGCATTTCGGGCCTTGCCGCCGAGGTCGCGTTCTTCGGAACGTTAAGCATCTTCCCGGCGCTCCTCATGCTCGCGACGGCGCTTGGATACATCGGTCGCATCGTGGGCAGCGATGTCGTCGATACCTCGCGCGCGGTCGTGGTCGATTTCGTGAGCGGGATCCTTACCGAACAGGGTCCGGTGAACGCCGTCGAGTCACTGTTTCTTGGCGACTTTGGGGGAGTCCTCACCTTGTCGATCGCGACCGCTGTGTACGCCATGTCCAGGGGATTCTCGGCCGTGATCACAGCGCTGGATCTCGCCTACGATCTGCCCGAAACGCGCTCGTGGATACGACAGCGTGTCGTCGCCGTGGGGCTCGGGCTCGGGAGTGTGCTCTTCGCTTTGTTGATGCTGGTGATGTTCGTGGCCGGACCTCTGCTGGGAGGCGGTGACGCCGTGGCCGACTTTCTCGGTCTCGACAGCGGCGGATTTCGAGTCTTTTGGAACTGGCTTCGCTGGCCGGCCATGCTGTTCGCCCTCGTCGCATGGGCGATCTTGCTATACAAGCTCGCGCCCCACCACCGGATGAGGTGGCGCCGCTGCATTCCCGGCGCCCTGTTCTCAGCCTTCGGCTGGCTCGCAGTGTCGCTGGCCTTCAGCGCCTACCTGCGCGTCGCCTTCGGCGCTAATCAGATCCTCGGCGCCATCGGTGGCGGTCTGGTCATGATGGTCTGGCTCTACATGTTGAGCTGGGTCCTGCTGGTCGGAGGCGAGCTCAACGCGCTCATCGACGAGCGTCTGCTTGCCCGCCTACGTCTGCAATAGTGAGGCGATGGACCAAGTTCTGCGGGCGCACGGCCTGACGAAAGAGTACAAGCGCACCCGGGCGGTCGACGGTATCGACGTCGATGTGAGCGCGGGGGAACGCGTTGGCCTGCTTGGCCCCAACGGGGCGGGAAAGACGACCACGCTCATGATGCTGCTGGGTGCGATTTCGCCGGACGCCGGCTCAATCGAGATCTGCGGGCACCGGCTTCCGGGGGGGCGGAGCGAGGCCATGATGCGAGTCGGCTTTGCAGCCGGATACATGCCGCTGGCGGAACGGCTGCGCGTGCGCGAGTTCCTGCAGATGTTCGGCGAGCTTTACGGAGTCCACCAAATCGAGGAGCGCATCGACGCCGGGCTGCGACGCTTTCGCATTCCTCAGCTTGCGGACGCCATGGGCACCGAGTTGTCGTCCGGACAGCGGACGCTTGTCGGCATCGTGAAAGCGACCCTGCACCGGCCACGTCTCCTCGTTCTCGACGAGCCGACCGCATCCCTCGATCCGGACGTGGCTTTGCGCGTACGCACCGGATTGCGAGAGCTCTGTGAATCTGAAGGGACCGCGTTACTGATTACGAGCCACAACATGGTGGAGATCGAACGGCTGTGTGAAAGGGTCGTGTTCCTGAGCCGTGGCAAGGTCATCGCAAACGACACCCCAAGCGCAATCGCCACCCAGTTCGAGAGTGACGACCTCGAGGCCGTCTTCCTGCATCTGGCAGGGGTGGGGACCGAGCACGATGAGCAGCGAAGCCAGGAAACCGACCGAGCATGAACACTGCGCCCGTGCAGGAGTCGAACTCACGCAAGCTCTCGTGGATGCGCATTCGCTCGGTCGCGCGTCGTCATTATTACGTCATGCTTCGCAGTCCGCACCGCCTCTTCGACGTCACGATCTGGCCGCTCGTGGACGTGGTGCTGTTCGGCTCGATCGGGGCGTTCGTGGCCGGTAG
>JALZIB010000147.1 GCA_030860505.1 Actinomycetota bacterium | reverse complement strand
CGGTTTCATACGAGTGGTCACGAACCCACGAGTCTTCGCGCGGCCAACGCCGCTGCCTGAGGCGCTCGAGTTCGCCGAGCTACTTCGGTCGAGAGCGAATTGCGTGCGTGTGTCGCCCGGTCCTCGGCACTGGGGGATCTTCTCGCGACTCTGCATCGACGTCGGCGCGAGAGGGAACCTCATTCCCGACGCCTACCTCGCCGCTCTCGCCATCGAGTCGTCGAGCGAATGGATCACGACCGACCGAGATTTCAGCCGCTTTCCCGGCCTGCAGTGGCGTCACCCACTCGCGCCGGCGCGATAGCCTCGCGTGGATGACCCGCCTGGAGGAACTGGGCGCGCGCCGGGTTACGGGCGGGCGGCTTTCGAACGACGAGGCGCGCGAACTCGCGCGCCTGGCGCCCGAGAGCCCAGGAACCTTGGTGCGGCTCGCCGGCGCCCTTCGCGATCGCCTGACCGGGCCAAAAATCACCTATTCGCGCAAGGTCTTCATTCCGCTCACAAAGCTGTGCCGCGACGCGTGCGGTTATTGCACCTTCGCTCACCCTCCCGTCGCAGGCGAGCGGGCGTTCCTCACGATCGAGGAGGTTCTTGACATCGCGCGCGCCGGCGAGGGCGCGGGCTGCCGGGAGGCCCTGTTCACGCTCGGGGACAAACCGGAGAGAAAGTGGCGGCAGGCTCGCGCCGAGCTCGCCGCTATGGGTTGCGCCTCGACCATCGAGTACCTGATCGAGGCCTGCGCTGCGGTGCTCGAGCACACGACGCTTCTCCCTCACACCAACCCGGGCACGATCTCGGTCGACGAGGCCCTCGCTCTCAAACGGGTCAGCATCAGTCAGGGGATGATGCTCGAGACCATCTCGGAGCGGTTGCTCAAGCGGGGGATGGCCCACTTCGGAGCGCCCGACAAGAAACCGAGCGTGCGGCTCGCGACGCTCGAGGCCGCCGGCGAGGCCGCGGTCCCCTTCACCACCGGCATCCTCATCGGAATCGGCGAACATGCCTCGGAGCGCATCGATGCACTGCTCGCGATCAGGGACTCTCACGAGCGACACGGTCACATCCAAGAGGTCATCGTCCAGAACTTCAGGGCGAAGCCACACACGCTCATGGCCGACGCGCCCGAGCTCGACGCTGCCGAGATCAGGCTGACGCTCGCCCTTGCCCGTCTCATCCTGCCGTCGGAGGTCGCGCTGCAGGCCCCCCCCAATCTGACCCCACTCGAGTACGGGACTTACGTCGACGCGGGGATCAACGACTGGGGCGGCGTCTCGCCGGTCACGATCGACCACGTCAACCCCGAGGCCCCGTGGCCCAAGCTCGACGAGCTGCGCGAGGTCACCGAGGCGCGCGGCTACCTCCTCATGGACCGTCTCGCGCTCTACCCGCGGCATTGCGACTCACCGGGTGCCCTCGACCGCTGGGTGCACGCGGGCCTGCGGCCGAAGGTGCTCGACGCCGTCGACGCCGAGGGCTACCCCCGCACCGGCGAGTGGTACTCGGGAGCGGACCAACCCCCGCCCGCCGCCGCCGTGCTCGCGTTGGAGCAGGGACTGGCGGGAGCGCATCGCGTCCCCGGCCGCACTGTGCGCCCGCAGGTGACCGAAGTGCTCGACAACGCGACCGCCGGGACGCGTCCCAACGAAGAAGAGATCGCGTTGCTGTTCACTGCGCGCGGCGCGGAGGCCGAGCATCTCTACGCGGTCGCCGACGAGCTGCGCCGTCGCACGGTCGGCGACGAGGTCACCTACGTGATCAACCGCAACATCAACTACACGAACATGTGCTATTTCAAATGCGGCTTCTGCGCCTTCTCCAAGGGACCGAAGTCACTCAACCTCAGGGGTGCGCCTTACCTCTTGACGCCGGATGAGGTCACCGCGCGTGCGCGTGAGGCCTGGGAGCTCGGCGCTACCGAGGTCTGTATGCAGGGAGGCATTCACCACAGCTTCACGTCGGACAACTACCTCGAGTACCTGCGCGCGGTGACCGACGCTCTTCCCGATATGCACGTGCACGCCTTTACTGCGCTCGAGGTCTTCCAGGGCGCGCACGCATCGGGACTCGAGGTCGAGGAGTTTCTGACGAAGCTGAGAGACGCGGGACTGAAGACTCTGCCCGGCACCGCCGCCGAGGTGCTCGACGACTCGATCAGGGACATCATCTGTCCCGACAAGATCACGACCCAACAGTGGTGCGACGTTCACCGCATGGCTCACCGGCTCGGTCTGCGCAGCAACGCCACGATCATGTTCGGGACCGTCGAGGGACCACGCAACTGGGCGCGCCACCTCGTCGTCGTACGCGACCTGAACGACGCCATCGCTCGAGGAGATGGAGGGTCGGGCCTTTTCGAGTTCGTGCCGCTCCCGTTCGTGCACATGGCGGCGCCGATCTATCTTCGGGGCAAGGCGCGCAGGGGGCCGACCTTCGACGAGGCGCTCAAGATGCATGCGGTCGCCCGCATCGCGCTGCACGGTTCGATCGACAACATTCAGGTCTCATGGGTCAAGATGGGAATCGAGGGGGCCAAGCTCGCGCTGCGGGCCGGGGCCAACGATCTCGGCGGCACGTTGATGAACGAGAACATCTCGCGCGCCGCCGGCGCCGCCCACGGTCAGGAGCTCTCTCCGGATGCGATGGTCGAGCTCATCCACTCCATTGGCCGGGTGCCGCGCCGTAGGACTACGCTGTACGAGACCGTTTCGGCCTAAGTCCCATCATGACCATCTCCGACACGACTTCGGTGCCGCGCGGGTCCACCGACCCTGAAGCGGCGGTTGCACCTCCCGAGTTGCCGAGCGTCTTAGCAGTCGTGGTGACCCACGACGGCAGACCCTGGCTGCGGGACTGCCTCGTCGCGCTCGCCAACCAGAGCTACGAGCATCTCGACGTGCTCGTGGTCGACGACGCCTCGCCCCGTCCGCGTGAGGAGCCTCGCCTCAAGCGCATCGTCAAGAGACACCTGCGCCGGCGTAGGTGGGGCTATCTGCGTACGCCGCGCCCCCTCGGCTACGGCGCGGCCATCAACTGGGCGTTGTCGCGCGTGCGCACGGATGCAGAGCACATGCTGTTCATCCACGACGATGCCGCCCTGAGCCGCCATTCGGTGGCACGGATGGTCGAGCGCATGCTCGGCGACGAGAGCGTGGCCATGGTCGGGCCCAAGATCGTGTCCTGGGACGAGCCCTCTGTGCTCGAGGAGGTCGGGATGGCGATCGACCGTTTCGGCTATCCCTACAAGGGACTCGAACAGGGAGAGATCGACCTCGGCCAGCACGACCGCGCGAGCGAGGTCTTCTACGTCACGAGCACCGCAGTGCTGGTACGCCACGAAGTGTTCAAGCGCATGCGTGGGTTCGACGCTCAGCTCGGCGCGTACAGCGAGGACTTGGACCTGTGCTGGCGCGCCCGTTTGCTCGGCTACACCGTTCGGCTCGAGCCGGGGGCCGTCGCGCGTCACGCGATCGCGATGGCGACCGGACAGAGGAAGACACGCTTCGATCCCCCTCGCTATTTCATTCGCCGCAATCGCCTGCGCACCATCATCAAGAACGCGTCGGGGCTGCGCCTGCTCACGCTCATTCCATTGTTCGTGTTGCTGGCCCTCGCCGAGATGTTGAGCTTCCTGGTGCTGAGGGAACCGCGCGAGGTCGGCAATCTCTTTCGCGCTCTGATCTGGAACTTCGTTCGCTTTCCGCAGACCGTCACCGAGCGCCGGCGCATACAGCGCTCCCGGCGCGTCGGCGACAAGGCCCTCGGGCACCTCATGGTTCGGCTCCCGTCGCGTCTGCGCGTGTACGCGCTGGACCAAGCGGAACGGCTCGAGGAGGCATGGGGACGTCGAGCCGATTACGTCTCGCGGCGAACGACGCAAGCGCGCACGGCCACGGCGCGCATCAACGGCTGGCAAGTCGCGGCCGCGCTCGCCGTGGCTGTGCTCGTGGTGCTCGGCTTTCGCGGCTTCTTCTGGGCGCCGCCCGCGACCTTCGGCGAGCTGTTGCCCTTTCCGCAGGGAGCGACTTCGATGTGGAGCGCGTGGGCGTCGCCGTGGCAGGACGCAGGTCTGGGGGGGCCGGGCCCCGCTCCCTCGTCGTTCTTCGTTCTCGGCGTGGCGCAGTTCCTTGCGTTCGGGGTGCCGGGTGTAGCGCAGAAGCTGTTGATCTTGCTCCTTGGACTGACGGCCTTCATCGGTGCGACGAGGCTCGTAGCCGAACTCGTGGACCGGCCCACCCGTTTGGTCACGGCTGTCGTCTATCTCCTCAGCGCGCTTGGCTTCTCGGGCTTGCGCAGCGGTTCACTGGGAGCGCTGGTCTTCGGCGCTGCGGCTCCCTTCGTGCTGCTTTCGATCCTTCGCCTCGTGGGGTGGATCAGGCCCGCCCGCTGGTCGGCGGGGAGGGAGGTTGCGACGCTCGGGCTGTTCGCCGCTCTCTCCGGCGCCTTCGTTCCCGGCGCGCTCATCCTCTACCTCGCGGCCGCCGTGCTGCTGGCCGGGGTGCGTACCATCGTGGGCCGGGCTGGAACGGAGCTACGAGCCCTGGGGGGATGCGCGCTTGGGCTCGTGCTGGGCTGGGTCCTCCTGCTGCCGTGGAGCACGACTTGGACGAGCGAGGGTGGAGCGCTGTCCGTGTTGAGCGCCGGCGATCCCTACGCCGATTTCGTGGCGAGCTTCCGCGGGCACGGCGTGATCAGCGTGCTGCTCGGCCAGACACCGGAGGGTCCGGTGCTCCTCGGACTCGCCCTTCCTGTGCTCGGAGTCATTGCCGTTGCTACGGGGGCGGGCCAGCGCCGTCGTATGGCTCTGGCGCTGTGGGCGCTGGTGGTGGGTCTCGGCCTCATGGTCACGGCCACGGCCGCCGGCATCATCCGACCCATCGTGGCGTCGCCCGTCGAGATGGGGGTGCTGATCTCGCTCGCCTTCTCCGGCCTCGCCGGGCTCGCCGTTGCTGCATTCAGGCTCGATCTGCCGCGGCGCAAACTGGGCGTCGTTCAGGGGGCCACAATCGCCGGCCTGGCAGTGGCTCTGTTTCTGGCGGTCGCCGGTCTCGGCCCGACCTTCGTGCGAGGCGATTGGGCCCCCGGCAGAGGCGCCGGTCATCTCGACCAGTTGGAGGTCGAACAGATCAACTCGCTCCTCGAGGCCGCTGCGACCGAAGGCCCCTTCCGGGCGTTGTGGGTCGGCGAAGAGTGGACGGCGACGACCCCGACCTCGGGTCGGCCGCTGCGCGACCGCATCTTGACCGACCCCCGCGGCCCCGAGCTCACCGATCTCTTTGCGAGCGACTCGGGCGAGGGCTCGGAGCGATTGAATGAGCTCCTCGAATCGATCGGGGCAGGAGAGACCGACAGGGCCGGCAGCCTGCTCGGGAGCTTCAACATCGGCTACGTCATCCTCGACACGGAGGCAGAACTGCGCCCGTGGCTGAGCCAGCGCGACCTCGCCCTGGTGCGCACAGACGACGACTTCCTGGTCTTCGAGCGGAGCGATGCGCTGGACCGGGCCGCGCTCTACGACGAGTTGCCGTCCTTCGTCGCCGCCATCGAAGCCGAGGACCCGGCACTCGCCTCGGGACCGGCCCCCGAGGGACATCTCCCGTTGCAGCGCGTCGACTCATCGAGCTACCGGGGCGCCGCCGGAGACGGCCCCGGTGTAATCTTTCTGGCCGAGGCTTTCCACGACAACTGGAACGCGTCATCCGACGGCAACGCGCTCGAGCGCGCGGACTCGGGCTGGGGCAACGCCTTCGAGCTTCCCGCCGACGCCGAAGGCGGGCTCGAGCTCGACTTTCCCCGCTCGCTAGCCGATAGCGCATGGCTCATCGGTCTCCCGCTGCTGTGGGCCTTCGTGATCGGGGCGGCCTTTCCCAGCCGCAGAGGCGAACGAAGGAGAGCCCGATCATGACCGAACGCGCCCGCGACCTGACCCTCCTCATCGTCATCGCCGGCCTCTTGCTTGTGGGCATCGCGTTCGACGTGGCGACCGAGGACGCCGAGCCGCTCGTAGCGGAGTCGAGCGCTTCGACCTTCTACGAGCGGGCGCAGTTCTGTCCCGCGCGTGTGTTGAGCAAAGGCGCGGGCGCCGAGCTCGCCGTCGCCACCGCTTCGAACGAGGCCGTTCCCGTGGGGCTCGAGCCGCTCGAGTCCGAGCCGCTCGAGCTGGTCGCCGGTGACACCGTCACCCGTCCGGTCGAGGTCGACGAGCCGGTCGCGGCCGAGGGTTACGGGGCCCCCGTCGCCTCGACTACGTCGCACTTCGTCGATACCTCCATCACCCGAACGGGCGAGGTCGAGGGCGCAGGCGCCGGCAACTGCGCGCTGAACGCGGCGACGAACTGGTATTTCCCGGCAGGGGATAGCTCCGTGAGCACGGATTACCGCATCGTGGTCGCCAATCCCTTTCCCGATGAAGCCGTCGTCCGGATCAACTTTTTGACTCCGGAGGGCCGTGAGCCATCGGCCAAGCTCTCCCAGGTGGCGGTGCCCTCGGGCGAGGTCGAGGTCGTATCCATCAGCGGGTCCGCTCTGCCCCAAGACCAGCTCTCGGTGGCGCTGGAGTCGGTGAGGGGCCGGGTTATCGCCTGGAAGGCGTTGTGGACCAAGCCCGACGAAGGGCCCCAGGGCTTCGAGTTCACTCTCGGTGCGACTTCACCCCGGACGGACTGGTACTTCCCCGTGGGCGAGGTGAGCGAGGGGGCCAGACAGGCCATCACGCTCATGAACCCCAATCCCGAGGAGTCGCAGGTATCGGTGACTTTGACGACCAGCGAGGAGCCCGTGCAATCGTCCAAGCTCATAGAGATAGCGGTTCCCGGGGAGACCTCGAAGGAGCTCGTGATCCCGGACCGGCTCGACAACAAGGACGCGAATCTCGGTGGAGTCAGTGCCGTCGTGTCGGTCGACAACGAGGTGCCGGTCGTGGCCGAGAGCACCACGACCTTTGACACGGACGAGCTCAGCGGGCGAGTGACGGAGCTCGGCTCCCCGCGCCTCTCTGACCGCTGGCTTGCCGGGCCCCCGGCGTCACGCCCGGACTCCGACTCCTTAATCATTCACAACCCGAGCACCGAGGATGCGACCGTGGACGTCACGATCTACGACGGCGAGGGCGACTCAACGGGCAGTGCTCCGGACAAGCTCCAGAACCTCGTGGTGCCTGGGGGCCTGCGTACGTCGGTGTCGCTCGACGAGTACACGCAGGGCGCGCCGCTGTTCGTCGC
>JALZIB010000055.1 GCA_030860505.1 Actinomycetota bacterium | reverse complement strand
GGACGTTCGCCGATACAGCCAGTTTAGTCACCGGGATTACTCCCGGAGAGGACCAGATACGTTCTAATCCTGTTTGCTCCCCCAGCTTTCGCACCTCAGCGTCAGAACAGGCCCAGAGAACCGCCTTCGCCTCCGGTGTTCCTCGTGATATCTGCGCATTTCACCGCTACACCAGGAATTCCATTCTCCCCTACCTGCCTCTAGCCGACCCGTATCGAATGGCCTCTCAGGGTTGAGCCCTGAGCTTTCACATCCGACGTGGTCGGCCGCCTACGCGCGCTTTACGCCCAATAAATCCGGATAACGCTTGCCCCCTACGTATTACCGCGGCTGCTGGCACGTAGTTAGCCGGGGCTTCTTCTGCAGGTACCGTCACCGTGAGGCTTCGTCCCTGCTGAAAGAGGTTTACAACCCGAAAGCCGTCATCCCTCACGCGGCGTCGCTGCGTCAGGCTTTCGCCCATTGCGCAAGATTCCCTACTGCTGCCTCCCGTAGGAGTCTGGGCCGTGTCTCAGTCCCAGTGTGGCTGGCCACGCTCTCACGCCAGCTACCCGTCACCGCCTTGGTAGGCCATTACCCCACCAACAAGCTGATAGGCCGCGGGCCGATCCCGAACCGAAAAACTTTGCCCTGTTGAGCATGCGCTCTGCAGGGGTCATCCGGTATTAGCAACGGTTTCCCGTTGTTATCCCGGAGTTCGGGGCACGTTACCCACGTGTTACTCACCCGTTCGCCGCTTTCAGCCGAAGTGGTTACCCACTTCGGTTTCGTCGCTCGACTTGCATGTATTAGGCGCGCCGCCAGCGTTCATCCTGAGCCAGGATCAAACTCTCCGTAAAGATCTTGCAACTTCGAAACGTCGTTCGGCCCGAAGGCACAGACAACGCTCGAGGTTGTAAGAGGTTTGAATCCAGTGAGATGAACGCTTCGACTGTTGCTGCGTTGAAGACCGAGACGCTGATCGCATCTCGTGTCGAAGACGTCTATATCTCGGATTTATCAATTGAGTACGCAGTGCCTTACCGGCACTTTGTAGTTTGTCAAAGGCCTCATGACGCGGTTCGTGAGAACCGTTCACTCGGTCTCTTCGACGAGGTCGCACTGATCTCCGATCCACCTCCGCGAAGGAGGCTTCTCGGCAGGCACACTGTTTAGTTCTCAAGGAGCGAGGTGGTACGACTTTGGGGCAAACAAAAACGCCGGTGCAGCACCGACGTCACTGGAACTTCCTCGAACTTCTCAACTCGGATGAGTTCTCAGTCAAGGAGTTATAAGCGACTCCGGTCTCGGTTGCGCCCCCGATTGGGACGCTGTGGGACGCTGCCAACGTTCCTGCAGCCCTGTGGGCCGTCCACGAACATACCAGTGTGGGGCCCCAACGGTCAAACACCGAGAGTGCGAAAACCTCCCCTGGCGACCTGGGAAAACACAATCCATCCCGAGACGGCGCCAGGCCCGGGCACCGGGGTCGCGGTCAGGCCCGCAATCTGACAAACCTGCGCCGGCCCACCTGGAGGAGTCCTCCCCGCAGCTCGGCGAGTGCCACCGACTCGCTCGGAACCGTCTCGCCGTTGACCTTGACGCCGCCCTGGTCGATGAGTCTCCGCGCCTCGGAACCCGACTTGGCGAGTCCCAGCTCCGCGAGAACCCTGGGGAGGTAGACGTTCGGCCCGTCGATCGCATCGCCGGGGATGTCGGCCTCGGGAACGTCGTCGGGCGTCGCCCGGTCCCGAAACTGCCGGTCGAAGGCGGTCTCGGCGCGCGCCCCGGCTTCCTCCCCGTGGTACAGCACGACGACCGCACGGGCCATCGCACGCTTGGCCGCATTCGCTTCCGGCCCCCCCGCTTTGGAGTCGCTCTCGATGGCGGCCACCTGTGAGGCCGGCATCGTCGTGGCGAGGCCCGCATAACGCCCGACGAGATTGTCGGGGATGCTCATGAGCTTGCCGAACATATCCTCGGGCGCCTCCCTGATGCTCACGTAGTTGTTGAGGCTCTGGGACATCTTCTGCACTCCGTCGAGACCCTCGAGCAGAGGCATCGTCAGCGCGACCTGCGGCTGCCGGCCGTAGGCCGACTGGAGGTCGCGCCCGACCAGGAGGTTGAAGAGCTGGTCGGTTCCCCCAAGCTCGACGTCGGCCCCCACCGCAACCGAGTCGTAGCCCTGCATGAGTGGGTACATGAACTCGCTGATTGAGATCGCGCGCTGCTCCGTATAGCGCTTGGAGAAGTCGTTGCGCTCGAGCATCTGGGCGATGGTGTACTTGCTCGTCAGCTCCAGAACGTCACCGAGGTCCATGGGCTCCAGCCATTCGGAGTTATAGCGGACCTCGAGGTTGTCCTCACTCAGGATGTCCAGCAGCATCGTCACGCAGGCGTCGGCGTTCGCCTTGACTTCTTCCGTTGTGAGCTGCGGCCTGGTGGTGGACTTTCCCGATGGGTCCCCGATGCGGGCAGTGAAATCACCCACGATGAGGACGGCCATGTGTCCGGCGTCCTGGAACTCCCTGAGCTTGCGAAGGGGCACGGCCCATCCGAGCGTGATGTCCTTGGCCGTGGGGTCGAGGCCCAGCTTGATTCGCAGCGGTCGGCCCTCCTCGAGGCGGCGTTGCAGCTCCTCCGCGGGGAGGACATGCTCGGCGTTGCGAGTCAGGTCCCGAAACCTCTGCCTTTTGAACCCTAGGGCCGTGTCGAGCGTCTCAGTCATGTGTGCGTGATGCTAGTCGAGATGTTCGGGGCGGCGCGAGTGTCCGTTTCTTGTCACTCGATCCGTATTTACGCCCTCTCCAGGGCTAGACTGACCACTCCGTGAAACGACTCTCCAAGCGCGCCATCCTCGTCCTCCTAGCTGCCTTCGCGCTGCTCGCGGCGTCCTGCGCCGATTGGGTCGACGAGATCCCAGAGCTCGTCAAGAAGGACCTGAAGTTCAACCCGCCCGAGTCATCGAAGTTGTTCTCCGACGACGGGACCCTGATAAAGACCTTCCACGGGGAACAGAATCGCACCGTCGTCAATCTCGGGCAGATTCCGAAGCACGTGCAGAACGCCGTGATCGCGATAGAGGACCAGCGCTTCTGGGAGCATGACGGCGTCGACATCAAGGCCATCATCCGGGCTGCGCTCGCCAATGTCGGTTCGGGTCGGATCGAAGAGGGCGGATCGACCATCACGCAGCAGTACGTCAAGCAGGTGATTATCGCTCCGGGCGAGATCGCCGAAGAATCGTATGAGCGCAAGATTCACGAGGCCGCCCTGTCCCGCCAGATCGAGGAGGAGCTGACGAAGAAGGAGATCCTCGAGCGCTACCTCAACACGATCTACTTGGGCCAAGGCGCCTACGGTTTTCAGGCAGCGGCCAAAGCGTACTTCGGCATCCCCGTAAAGGAGTTGACGCTCCCACAAGGCGCTCTTCTCGCGGGCATCATCCCGCGGCCCGGAGCCCTCGACCCCTTCAAACGTCCCAAAGCCGCAAAGAAGCGACGCAACGTGGTCTTGGACCGGATGGCGGCGCTCGACTACATCTCTGAAAGGCGGGCCGTCAAACTCGGCAAGAAGCCTCTGGGAGCAATCGCGATCGATGAGAAGCAGAAGAATCGCTTCGAGGCCGCATACTTCGTCGACTACGTTCAGAAGATGTTGGTCTACAGCCCCCGCTTCAAGATGCTCGGTGACACCCCGGCCCAACGAAACAAATCCCTCTTCCAAGGTGGCCTACGCATTCACACCACAGTGGATCTCGATATGCAGACGGCGGCCGAGAACGCCGTGGCCTCGATCCTGTATGAGTCGACCGACCCCCACGCGTCGCTCGTGGCGATCGAGCCCTCGACCGGACACGTCAAGACGATGGTCGGAGGCCGTGACTACTTTGCGAAGAAGAACGAGCCGAACGGGCGATTCGCCAAGCTGAACCTCGCCATCCTCGGAGAGCCCGGGCTCGGGCCCAAGAAGTCCGGCGGGACCAGCTCTGGAGAGGGTCGTCAGTCTGGCTCGGCCTTCAAGGCCTTTACTCTCGCAGCCGCGGTCGAGCAGGGAGTATCGCTGTCGGAGACCTTCAAAGGCGGCGCCTGCAAGGTCTTCTCCGACATCCCGGCTTGGGCCGAGGCGCCCGGGCTGTGCAACTACGAGGGCAGCGCATACGGGATGGTCTCCCTCCTCCAGGCAACGGTGAGCTCGATCAACATCGTCTACGTCGAGCTTGGCCTCGAGATAGGCATGGAGTCGACCACCGACGTCGCCGAGAAAATGGGCATCCGGACCGAGCTCCTTGGAGTCCCCTCGGCTCCTATCGGCACCAACCCTGTCAACGCGCTGGGGATGGCGTCCGGTTACGGAACGCTGGCGGCGGGCGGTGTCTACCATCGACCACTCGCCATCACGAAGATCTACGACACTCGCAAGGAAGAAATCGTCTTCCAGGCGGACAAGCCCCAGGGCGAGGCCGCCATCAGCCCCACCTCTGCGTTCATCGTGACCAGCGCCCTCGAGCAAGTCATCTCGGGGGGCACGGGGACGGCCGCCAACATCGCCCGCCCGGCTGCCGGCAAGACCGGAACCGGGCAGGAATACCGGGACGCGTGGTTTGCCGGCTACACCCCGGACCTTGCCGCCGCCGTGTGGGTCGGTTTTCCTGAGGCCGAGATTCCCATGACGACGACCCGAATCGGCTCCGTCACCGGCGGGTCCTGGCCCGCCCAGATCTGGCAGGACTTCATGTCCAACGCCCTGGTCGACACCCCGGTCACCGACTTCGCTCCTACGAGCGACCTCACCTACGTCACCGTCGACACTCGCAGTGATTGCCTCGCGAACACCTTCACTCCGAGCGAGTTCGCCATCACCGTGCCCTTCGCTCCCGGCACTGCTCCGACGCTGAGTTGCCCCACGCCTCCTCCGCCCCCACCGAGCACCGATTCTGACGAGGACGAGCGCTCGCCCGACAATGGCGGCAGCGGCGGCAATGGCAACGGCAACGGCGGCAACGGCGGCAATGGCAACGGCAGCGGCGGCAACGACTAAAGCTCGCTCCCGAGCCTCTTTCTAGTTCCTACGCGACGCGTAGGGGTGACCAGGCACGACGAAGCGCCAGGGGATGTCGTCGCCCTTGCCGGCGCTAAGGCCCACCCGCACGGTCTGCGCGACTTCGCCGGCCCTGTAGTCGTCGGTCTTGTCGTCGGACGCGACGAAGAATTCTCCTCGCAGCAGACTCGTCCCGTTGTGCCGCTTGCCGATGCCCATCGCGAGCGTGAGACGGGCGGGACCGGAAGCGAGACGTCGATCGTTGGTGATCTTCGGCCGGCGGGACCGCATCAGCTCGATACCCTCGACCGGCTCACCGGCCCTCAGTAGCGTGGCCTCACAGCGACCCTGCTCGGCGCAGACCACGTTCGCGCACCAGTGCATGCCGTAGGTGAAGTAGACGTAGAGACGGCCTGGGGGGCCGTACATGACCTCCGTGCGCGGCGTCATGCCGCGATACCCATGGGAGCCCGGATCGAGCACCCCGCGGTAGGCCTCGACCTCGACCAGTCGGACCGCGGTCCGACCCTCGGCGTCGTCATGGACGAAGATACAGCCCACGAGCTCGCGCGCTACGGCGAGGGCGTCGCGACGATAAAAGGCTGATGTCAGCCGCTTCATCCCTCCCCTAACAACAACAGCAACAGAGCCTTCTGAGTGTGGAGACGGTTCTCGGCTTGATCCCACACGACCGAGCGCTCTCCATCCATGACCCCTGTTGCGATCTCTTCGCCGCGGTGCGCAGGCAGACAGTGCATCACGATCGCGTCCTCGGCGGCAACCTCTACGACGTCCTCGTTGAGCTGATAAGGCTCGAAGATGGCGGCGCGCGCCTCGGCCTCGCCCTCCTCGCCCATCGACGCCCACACATCGGTGTAGAGAACCTGGGCACCGGCCGCGGCCTCGACTACGAGATCCGTCACCGTGACCTTGCCTCCCGTATAGGCCGCGACCTCGCGCGCTCGCCGAACGATGTCGGCATCCGGACCGTAGCCTTTGGGGCCGGCGATGCGCACGTCCATGCCCATCTTCGAACCCCCGAAGAGAAGTGAGTGCGCGACGTTGTTGCCGTCGCCGATGTACGCCAGCGCCACACCTACGAGCTCTTCGTGGCCGTGCTCTCGTATCGTCAGGAGGTCGGCCAGAACCTGACACGGATGAGATCGGTCGCTGAGGGCGTTGATCACCGGCACCGACGATCCTGCCGCAAGCCGCTCCAGCCGCTCTTGACCAAAGGTGCGCACGACGATCGCGTCGACGTAACGAGACAGGACCCGCCCGGTGTCCTCGATCGTCTCGCCCCGGCCGAGTTGAAGCTCGTCCCCCCGTAGGACGACCGCGTGTCCGCCCATGGAGCTCACCGCAACTTCGAACGAGACGCGCGTCCGGGTAGAAGGTTTCTCGAAGATCAGCGCGACCTGACGGCCTTTCAGCGCATCCGCGTGCCTCTCCGGCTTGGCTTTGATCTTCATCGCGTCATTGAGCAGGTCATCGAGTTCCTCGGTGGAGAGGTCATCGACCGACAGGTAGTCACGCGTGGCCATAGCTCCTTGTCCTTTGTCTCGAGTGATCAAGCGCGAATGATGCCACCGGTGCGTTCCTCAAGGGCGGGAAGAATCCGAGAGCGCACCGCGAGCACATCGTCGTCCGTCATCGTCTTGTCTTCGGAGCGCAGCTCCAGGGCAAAGGCGAGTGACTTCTTACCTCCCTCGATCTGTTCGCCTCGGTAGACGTCGAACAGCCGCACCGACACCAGCTCCGGAGCTCCCGCCCCGACGATGACGTCACGCACCTTGCTCGCCATAACCCCCTCGTCGACCACCACCGCGAGGTCGATGTAGGTCGCGGGCAGACGCGCCAGGTCGGCCACCTGAACCCTCTCGTGCAGAGCGCTCATCAAAGGCGCGAGCGACAGTTCGACAACGAGAGTTCGTTCGGCGACGTCGAAACGGGCGCAGATGTCGGGGTGGAGTTCCCCGAACGCCCCGAGAGGGACCCTTCCCACGCTCACGGTCGCGGCGCGCGTGGGATGAAAGGGCCTGCCCTGTGCCGGAGCGAAGTCCGGCGTCGCCACGCCGAGTGCAGAGAAGGTCGCCTCGATGAGGCCCTTGACCGCAAAGAAGTCCCAGGGCCGCGCGGGTCCCACCCACTCCTGCGGGCGACGAAGCCCTGAGAACGCCCCCGCGAGCACGAGTCCCTCTTGAGGGAGCTTGTCGTCGGTCGGCTCGTAGATGCGGGCGATCTCGAACAGCGCCACCCCCCCGGCGCGCTGGGCCCGGTTTCGAGCCACCGCCTTGAGCAGGCTCGGCAACAGCGTGGTCCGCATGGCACTTTCGTCCTCGCGCATGGGGTTGGACGTCATGACCATCCGTAGCGCGGGACTGCCCTCGGCAAGACCGAGGGCTTCGACATCCGCAGGCGCGATGAGGGATGGCGTCACCGCTTCGTAGAGGCCCATGTCCGTCAGCGCCCCCCTGATCCTGCGCTCGATCCTTTGCTCCGGCTCGAGACCTCCCACCGAGCCCTTCGGAAGGGTCGAGGGCAACTCGTGGAAGCCGTGGAGGCGACCCACCTCCTCGATGAGATCGACCTCGCGCGCGAGGTCGGGTCGGAAGCTCGGGACCTCGACGTCGAGCGGACCCGCCGCGTTGTCGACCACCAGCTCGATGGAACGAAGGCGCTGCGCCTGTTCGGACGCGGGGATGTCGATGCCGAGCAACTTGTTCGTCCTGGCCGGTCTGAGTCTCAGCTTGCGCCGTTCGACGGGGGCCGGATACTCGTCGGTGACCGTCGGCGAGATGCGCCCGCCGGCCAGCTCCGCCATCAGAGACGAGGCGCGCTCGGCTGCAAGAGGGACGATGGCCGGGTCCATGCCTCGCTCGAAGCGGGACGAGGCCTCCGTGCGCAAGAGCTGCCGGCGAGCCGTGAAGGCGACGCTCTCCGGATCGAAGTAGGCCGACTCGAGGATGATGGCGGTCGTGCTCTCAGAGACCTCGGAGTCCTCGCCGCCCATGATCCCGGCGAGTCCAACGGCACCATCGCGGTCGGCGATCACGAGGTCTTCGGGGTGGAGCTCGCGCGCGTTCCCATCGAGCGTGGTGAAGCGCTCGTCCTTGCGCGCTCGGCGCACGATGATGGTGTGGTCGGTGATCTTGGCCGCGTCGAAGGCGTGCAGGGGATGGCCGAGCTCCAACAACACGTAGTTGGTGACGTCGACGACGCTTGATATGGGCCGGACGCCGCACGCAAGCAGGCGCGTCGCCATCCACTGGGGGCTGGGCCCCTCCTTGAGGCCCTCGATGTAACGAGTGAGGTAACGAGGGCAACCTCGGGGGTCCTCGATACGCACGGTGACCGGCGAGCTGAGGCCGCCTGCGACCTCAGCCTCCACCCGGGGCCGGCGTAGCTCCCCGCCGGTTAGAGCGGCTATCTCGCGCGCCACGCCGAGCACGCTCATGCAGTCCGGTCGATTGAGCGTGATCTCGAGATCGAGCAGCGTGTCGTCGAGTCCCAAGGCGGGCACGACGTCGGCACCGACGGGAATGTCGGGCGGGAGGACCAGGATTCCCGAATGGTCGCGCGAAACTCCCAGTTCGGCCCCCGAGCACAACATCCCGCGCGAGACCTCACCTCGAATCTTGCGCTCGGTTATGTCCATCCCCGGCAGGCGCGCTCCAACCTGCGCCAGTGGCACGCGGTCGCCCACGGAGAAGTTCCTGGCGCCGCAGACGACGCGCTGCTCACCGTCCGGCGTGCGCACATCGACGAGGGTCAGCGTGTCGGCGTTCGGATGCTCGTCGATGTTGAGCACCTCTGCCACGATGACGCCCGACAATCCCTCACCGGGGGTGGATACCGACTCGACCTTGGTTCCGGACAGATCGAGCATCTCGACGAGCTTGTCGGTGTCGACCTCGATGTCGACGAACTCCCTGAGCCAGTTCAGGGTGACCTTCATGGGCTTCCCTTGAACTGATCGAGAAAGCGGATGTCGTTCTCCCACAGCATGCGGATGTCGGACACGCCGTGGGCGAGGGCGCAGATTCTCTCGACGCCCATACCGAAGGCGAAGCCCGTATAGCGCTCGGGGTCGTATCCGACCCACTCGAGGAGGTGCGGGTCGACCATGCCGCAACCGAGCACCTCGATCCAGCCCGATTGCTTGCACAGCCGGCAGCCTTCGCCCTTGCACTTGAAGCATTGGACGTCGAGCTCGGCCGAGGGCTCGGTGAAGGGAAAAAAGTGCGGACGGAGCCGGATTTCGAGGGTGCGTCCGAAGATCGCGCGCGCGAAGTGCTCGAGACTGCCCTTGAGATCGCTCATCGTGACGCCCTCGTCGACGGCCAGGCCCTCGATCTGAGTGAACCCGCTGAGGTGCGTGGCGTCTTGCGTGTCGCGCCGGTAGACGCGCCCGGGGCACACGATGTAAACGGGCGGGTCCTGAGCCTCCATGGTCCGTATCTGGACCGGCGAGGTCTCGCTCCTCAAGAGCACCTCGTCACCCCTGCCCCTGATGAAGAAGGTGTCTTGGGGGCTCCTGGAGGGGTGGCTCGCGGGCATGTTGAGGGCGTCGAAGATGTAGCTCGACAGCTCGATCTCGGGTCCCTCGGCGACTCGATAGCCGAGACCGACGAAGACGTCGACGATCTCCCAGATCGTCTTAGTCAGAGGATGAACGGTCCCCACCGGAGGAGCGTCGCCCGGAAGCGTGACGTCGAGCGCCTCGCGTTTCCAGCGTCTCTCTATCTCCTCCGACTTGAAGGTCTCCTCCTTGGCCGCAAGCGCTCGATTGATCTCCGCGGTGACCTCGTTGGCGCGCCGCCCGAGGTCCTTTCGGGCCTCCTCCGGAACGCCGCGCAAGCCGCTGCGCACCTGACTCAGCGAGGCCTTCCTGCCGAGCACCCTGATGCGGGCATCCTCGAGCGAGGCCATGTCGGTCACAGCTCCGACGATGGCGAGCCCCTCGGTCCTCGCCTCATCGAGGCGCGCTCTCAGGTCGTCGCCGCTCACCGTTACACGCGCCCCCTTACGGGAAGCGTGACCACGAACGATGCGCCCGAGCCAACCTCGCTGTGGACCTCGATCGTTGCATCCTGCGCGCGCAGCACTCTGTACATCAGGGCCAGGCCGAGCCCGCTGCCCGTGGGGGCATGTTGATCTCGGGGCCCCGGTCCGGAAAAGATGTGCGGCAACCGCTGCGGTTCGATTCCGGGGCCTTCGTCGCGCACGCTGACCGTCACGACCTCGTCCGCGCGCCTTGCCTCGAGCCACACCGGACCATCGGAGAACTTAAGGGCGTTCTCGAGCAGGTTCTCGAGGCCGCGCTCGAAGCGTTCGCGATCCGTCCAGGCGCTGACACCGTCCGGGACGTCGGCTTTGATCCGCTCGATTGAGTGACGGCTTCCGAGCTTCTCCACGACCATCTCGACAGACGGGGACAACTCCACGGGACCGAGCTTGAGCTCCAGCCGGCGCGCTTCGATACGGGCGAGATCGAGCACCTCTGTCACGATGCGGCTCATCCGTTCCGAGTCCGTGTGGATCGTCTCTACGAACTGCAGACGCTGATCTTCCGAGAAACGACTCCAGCGCTTGACCAGGGTCGACGAGAACCCCTGAATCGAGGTCAAGGGGGAGCGCAGCTCGTGTCCTGAGCGCGCTATCAGCTCGGCGAATGAGGCTTCTTCGTTCATCTGAGGGCCGAGGATAAACGGCCGGGGCCGAGCTGCGTCATCCGCGGGCAGACTAGTGGCCTTCCTGTTCGCGCGTGCGCAGGCGCACGACCTCGAACAGCAAGATCGAGCCTGCTATACCCACGTTGAGGGACTCGGCGGGGCCGGGCATCGGAATGCCGACCACCTCGTCGAGCAGGTGGCGGGCCGAGGGATCGATGCCCCAGGACTCGTTCCCGAGCACGAGCGCAACCGGCCTCCGCAGGTCGACCCCTGAGACGGCGACCCGAGAGCCGGCGTCCGCACCCACGAGCAAGAAGCCCCTCGCCCTCAGTTCCTCGAGTGCCGCCCGCAGCGGAATTTCCGTCACGAGACCGACGTGGAACAGCAAGCCGGAGGTCGCGCGCACGGTCTTGGGATTGAACGGATCGACCGCCCCGGTCGCGAACACGACCGCGCCTGCCCCCGCCGCAACCGCGGAGCGAACCAGCGTCCCCGCGTTGCCCGGATCCCGGACGTCCGCGAGCACGACGACGAGGTCACCCTCGACGGCGGCCAGCCGCACGGTGCGGGCCTCGGCCACGGCCACGACCCCCTGCGGCGTCGCGGTATCGGTAAGGGCCGCTATGACTCGGCCGGATACGGCGATGCCGCCCCGCTTCAGAAACTCGGCGGCGAAGGACGCTTCCGCGTCGACGAAGAGATCCTTGACCGAGCCCGAGACGAGCGCCTCGCGGACCGGCACGGCCCCCTCGACGAGAAATGCTCCGGCGCGCACACGATCGCTGCGCCGGAGCAACTTGCGCGCCGCAAGGACGCGCGGGTTTCTCAGCGAGGTTACGGGTTGGCTCAGCTCGCCTTGCTCTCGTTCTCGAGCGCGTCCTTGGCGGTCTCGACGAGACTCTTGAACGTCTCGGGCTCGTTTACGGCGAGCTCCGCCAGCATCTTGCGGTCCAACTCGACCTCCGCGAGACGAAGCCCGGCGATGAAGTGGCTGTAGCTCATGCCGTTGAGGCGAGCGGCCGCGTTGATCCGTTGGATCCACAGGCGGCGGAAATCACCCTTGCGGGCCCGTCGATCTCGATAGGCGTAGTTGCCTGAGTGCAGCACCTGCTCGCGCGCGGCCCGCAGGTGCTTGCCTCGAGACGAGTAGTAGCCCTTGGCCTTGGCCAAGACCTTTCTGCGCTTCGCCCTGCTTGGGACGCTTCCTCTTACGCGTGGCATCGGAACTCCTCCTTGAAAAGAGCCTCGGTTCGTGGTGGTCCGGCTATTTCGCCAGCAACCTCCGGATTCTCTTGCTGTCTGCGGGCGCCACCTCGCCATCGGCTCGGCCCAAGCGTCGCTTGCGTCTCGAATCCTTCTTCTCGAGCATGTGATTCAGATTCGCTCTGCGGCGACGAATCTTGCCGGTTCCCGTCACCTTGAAGCGCTTGGCCGCGCCCCGGTGCGACTTCATCTTCGGCATCTCATTCTCCTTATCTCGGCGAATCGTCGAAACGGCGCTACAAGCGGCGGGCCGCTTACCCTCCCTCGGCTCTCGTCACCCTGATGGGCCGGGAGGTCTTCTCCGGCGCCTCCTCGGTCGGAGCCTCGGCGGCCTCCTTCGGAGGTGCGCTCTGGGTGTTCCGCTTGGATCTCGTCGACTGCTGCTGCTGGGGTTTTCTCGGCGCCGCGTCCTTGTGAGGGGACAGGACCATCGTCATGTTGCGACCGTCGAGCTTCGGCGGGGTGTCGACCTTTGCGAGCTCCTCGACCTCCTCCGACAAGCGGTCCAACAGCCGTTGCCCGAGTTCCGGGTGAACGGTCTCCCGGCCGCGGAACATGATCGTCACCTTGACCTTCGCTCCCGCCTCGAGAAAACGAACGACGTGACCCTTCTTGGTCTCGTAGTCATGGCGATCGATCTTCGGCCGCATCTTCATTTCCTTGACGACCACGAGGGATTGCTTCTTTCTGCCCTCTTTCTTGCGCACCGCCTGTTCGTACTTGTACTTGCCGTAGTCCATGATCCGGCAGACCGGTGGGTCGGCCTGGGGGGCAACCTCGACGAGGTCGAGGTCCTGCTCCATGGCCATGTCGAGCGCCGCCTTGGTCTCGAGAATCCCGACCTGAGACCCATCCGACCCCACGACGCGCACCCGTGGGATCCGGATGCGGTCGTTAACCCTCAGCTCCTGCTGTGCGATACGACGGCTCCCTTCGGCGTGTGGCCCGCGTCCCCGTCGTGCGAACGCGAAAAAGGCCGGCGACACCAAGAAGGAGGGCGTCACCAGCCCTACGACGAGTCCGGCCTCAGCGAGCGTTGCCGGCTCGTTCCCGACCCCCTCGACTCGGCCCTTGCGCTCCGCCTGATGCTTGAAGCGGAAGGGCATTCCGCCGGGAGGTGAGGGGCCACTTCGACCCCTTCTTGGCGATATCTGCTAAGTGAGAGTATAAAGCCCCACCATGGACAACGATCAAGGCCCCGACCAGGAACAGCCACGCAAGATTCGCGTGGTCGACAAGCGCACCTCGTCGCGCTCGACGTCCTCCACCGATTCACGCGAGGGAGAGACTCCCGCCCCGAGTGGCCACGCCCCACCGCCTCCTCCACCCGAGACTCCCCCGAAAACCGCCCCAGAGGATCGCGACGAGGCTTCTAAGGATGCGACCGTGACCACTCTGCATCCCCCCACCCCCGAGGGCATAGCGAGCGCGCACCCGGCCGCAGGGGGCGCCGCGGCCCAAGCGTCACCGTCCGCTCCTCCCGGCCCACCCGGGGGTCCGGGGGGTCAAGGGGTCTGGACGCCGGAACAGGAGGAGGAGGCCCGGCGCATGGCCGAGGAGATGGCCCGAATCCCAAGCCTCGAATGGGTCGTCAACGTTTCGGTCACGCTCGCCAACGCAGCGGGCACCAAGCTCAACGCGGGCCTGGTCGAGGACGCCGCTCTCGCCATAGACGCCCTGTCCGGCATCCTCGAGAAGGTGGCGGGCCACCTCGGCGACGCGGAGGCCCCGCTGCGCGAGACCCTGGCGCAGCTACAGATGGCCTATGCGCAGATAGCGGCCAACCCCGAGGATCCCCTCCCCTGAGTGCTCGAGGCACTCACCATACTTAAAAAGGCCCCCGAAGCTTCGGGGGCCTTTTTTGCAGGTGTGGTTTTAGGCGCCTGCTGCGCGGACGTTGGACGCCTGCTTGCCCTTGGGACCTTCGGTCACCTCGAACTCGACGGCCATGCCCTCGTCTAGGGACTTGTAGCCGTCCATCTCGATGGCCGAAAAGTGGACGAAAACGTCCTCTCCATCGGACTGTGAGATGAAGCCGAAGCCCTTCTCGTTACTGAACCACTTCACCGTGCCTTGAGCCACGTTGCGCACTTCCTTTCGATGCTTCGTGGAGCACGCACCAAGGCGCCCTCCCCCTTCCAAACAACGGCAAGAACGTAGCACATGGAGGCGTGCCTCTCACCCCCTCCGCCAGAAAAAAGTCTGGACCGAGCGCGACCTGGATGGTTTCAGAGGCGCGGGCGCGGCTATTTGCTTAGGAGGGGCCGAGGCATGGTTGGTCGACGTTCGAGCGCAGTCGGACGTCCGCAGGCCGTTGTTCAGCAGAGCAGCACCGGCCGACCGTGCGGACATCCGACATGCGAGGGTCGTTGAACCCTTCCTAGGGGACGATCTTGGCGATCGGCATCTCGACGATGTCCTCGGCCCCCATCGCCTTCAGTCTCGGAATCAAGACGTTGATCGTGCTCTTCGGCACCACCGTTTCGACGGCGAGGAAGCCGGTGTCGGCGAGGTGGCTCACGGTCGGCGACCTCATCGCCGGAAGCAAGCCCAGGACGTCGTCGAGATGGTCGGATTGGACGTTCAGCTTCACAAGCACGCGCCCTCTTGCGTCGACCGTTCCCTTGAGCAAGATCGTGAGCTCGTCGATCGCGCGGCGCTTGGCGGCGTCGCCGAACGATGCCCTATTGGCGATCAGGTGAGTGCGCGACTCGAGCAACGTGTCGACGATGACCATGCCGTTGCGGCGCAGTGTGGAGCCGGTCTCGGTCAGATCCACGATCGCATCGACGATCTCGGGAACCTTCGCCTCGGTGGCCCCGTAGGAGAGAAAGATGCGAACAGGAATACCCAGCTCCTCGAAGTAGGCCTTCGTGAGGTTCGGCAGCTCCGTGGAGATACGGGAGTTCGGTTTGATCTGCTGGGGTTCGGTGATGCCCGATTCGCCCGGGACCGCGAGCACGATCTTGACCGGGTTATCGGTTTGTTTTGAGTACCTCAGGGGAGCAACCTTGACCACGTCGGACGCGGTCTCTGCGATCCAGTCCTCGCCCGTGATGCCGATATCGAAGAAGCCGTCCTCGACGTAGGTCGGGATCTCCTGAGGGCGCAGGATGGCCACCGACTCAATGCGGGGATCGGCGATGGAACCGCGATACTCGCGCTCGCTCGCTCGGTCGACCCTGAGGTCGGCGTCCTCGAGCAACTGAAAGGTCGCGCGCTCCAACGAGCCCTTCGGGATCACAAACTTGAGCATCGCCGAACCCTAAAGGCTGGTCTGCGGCTTGGGGAGCGCGGCGAAGAGAGTGGCCATCTCGATCGCGGTAACGGCCGCGTCGTAGCCCTTGTTGCCAAGCTTTCCGCCCGCTCGCTCCGAGGCCTGCTCGGTTGTCTCCGTCGTGAGCACACCGAAAGCGACAGGTACGCCGGTGGCAAGCGCTGCTTGGGACACCCCGGTCGCAGCCGGGCCTGCGACGTAGTCGAAATGAGCCGTGTCCCCCCGGATGACGACGCCGATGGTCACGACGGCGTCGACTTCGCCGGACGACGCGATGCGCTGAGCAACCGCCGGGATCTCGAAGGCTCCCGGTACCCAGGTGAGCGAGACGTCGTCGTCGGCGACCCCGTGTCGGGCCAACGCCTGCAGGGCGCCCTCGACCAGGCGCTTGCAGATAGTTTCGTTGAAGCGGCTCGCGACCACCGCTATCCTGAGCCTCTTGCCGTCCAGAGAACCCTCGAAAGTCTGCATCAGCGGACCTTTCCCTTGACTGGGTCTCCGGCCTCGGCGTCCGCCCCGATCGTTTCGAGTAGATGACCGAGCTTCTCTCTCTTCGTGGTCAGGTAGCGGATGTTCTCCTCCGTGGGCGCGCTCTCGAGCGGCACTCGCTCGACGATCTCGAGCCCGTAACCCTCGAGCCCCGCTCGTTTCGTGGGGTTGTTGGTGAGGAGGCGCATGGTCGAAACGCCAAGATCGACGAGAATCTGAGCCCCCACGCCATAGTCGCGCGCATCCGGAGCGAATCCCAGTTCGACGTTTGCCTCGACGGTGTCGAGCCCTCCATCCTGCAGCGCGTAAGCCTCGAGCTTGTGTCGCAGGCCTATCCCCCTGCCCTCGTGACCGCGAATGTAGACGACCACACCCTCACCTTCCTCTTCGATGCGACGCATCGCGTCGTGAAGCTGCATGCCACAGTCACAGCGGATACTGCCCAGCACGTCTCCGGTAAAGCATTCCGAGTGGACCCGCACGAGCACGTTGTCCTTGCCCGCAACATCTCCCTTGACCAGCGCAACGTGCGTGCGGCCGTCGTCGCTCTCGTACGCAACGGTCGTGAACTCGCCGAACGCCGTCGGGATGCGAGCGCGGGTTTGCCGCGCGACGAGCTGCTCGTTCGTGCGCCGGTAACGAATGAGGTCCGCGATGGAGATGATCAACAGGTCATGTTCGGCGGCAAAGCGTTCGAGCTCTTCTCTGCGCGCCATGGTTCCATCGTCGTTGACGATCTCGCAGAGCACGCCACCGGGGTAGAGACCGGCAAGCTTGGCGAGGTCCACCGACGCCTCGGTGTGTCCCGCGCGCCGCAGGACGCCGCCGGGCGTGTAGCGGAGGGGAAAGATATGTCCCGGCCGCGCGAGATCCTGCGGCCGGGTCTCCGGATCGATCAAGGCTCTAATCGTCGTCGCCCGGTCGGCCGCCGAGATGCCGGTCGTGGTGCCTCTTACGGCGTCGACGCTGATCGTGAATGCGGTGCCCAGAGCGTCGCCGTGGTTGGGCGCCATCAGCGGCAATTGGAGCTGATCGAGTCTGTCTGATTCGAGCGGCACGCAGATGATTCCCGAACAGTGGCGGACCATGAAGGTGACCATCTCTGGGGTGGCCTTGCGCGCGGCAAAGATCAGATCGCCCTCGTTCTCGCGATCCTCGTCGTCGACGACGATGACCATGTTCCCCTTGCGAATCTCCTCGACCGCTTCTTCGATGCGCGCGAGTGCCATAGGCGTTCCTTTCTGAGCTAGCGGCCGTGCAATGGGTCGACGAATCTCTCGACGTACTTAGCGATGACGTCCACCTCGAGGTTCACAACGGAACCAACCGACAGATCCTTCAAGGTGGTGACCTGGAGGGTGTGCGGAATGAACGCGACCTGGAAAGAGGTGCGACCCACCTCGGCCACCGTCAGAGAGACGCCGTCAATGGCGACGGATCCCTTGGGGACGAGGTAACGCTGGGCGCTCTCGGGCGGAGCGAACCACACTCGGCGGGTCCCGTCTTGTTCTTCGATCCGGATGACGGACGCCCTGTGATCGACGTGGCCCTGCACCAGATGACCCCCGATGCGATCCGAGAACCGAGCGGCGGGTTCGAGATTGACGAGGCTTCCCCTCTCGAGCGCGCCGATGGTCGTCGCGGCGAGTGTGGCTTCCATGACCTGCGCTTTGAAGCTCTTGCGCGTCGAGCCCGTGACCGTCAGGCACACGCCGTTGACCGCCACGGAGTGGCCTGTTGCGAGTTCCCTGGCGACCCCGCGAGCTTCGATGTCGAGATCGAGGATGCCCGGACGCAGTCGAGCCCGTCTTACCACCCCGGTGCCGGTCACGATTCCGGTGAACATCAGTGACTCCGTCCGTACGAGGCCACGAGATCGTCGCCGATCACTTCTGATCCCAGCAGCTTCCATCTGCGCGCGTCGGACATCGCAGTGACTCCAAGCGCGCCGATCTCTTCCCCACCCCTGCCCAGCAGGACCGCCCCGAGATGTACTTCGAGACGATCGACGAGATCGGCCTTCAGCAGCGAGGTCGCGAGACGGGCGCCTCCCTCGCAAAGGATCTCGAGACGGCCGCGCCGTCCCAGGACGTCGAGCAGCGCCTCGAGGTCCACGCCGTCGGCCGTCGCCGGCAACGTCATCACTTCCGCCCCCGCTTCCTTCCAGCGCGTCTGGACATCGTGCGGGGCGTGCTCGGTCGTGGCGACGATGACCTCCCCGTCGTCGAAGAGGCGCGCCGTGGGCGGCGTCCGGCCGGTCGAGTCCAAGAGGATCCTGGCCGGCTGGCGCAGGGCCTGCACGGCCCGCACCGTCAAAGACGGATCGTCGGCCTCGACGGTGCCCGAGCCGACGACTACGGCGTCGACCTCCATACGGCGACGGTGCACCCTCGTCCTGGTGTCTTCCCCGGTGATCCAGCGCGCCGAACGGTCGGGAGCGGCCAGGCGACCGTCGAGGCTCAAAGCCAGTTTCAGCGACACGTAGGGCCGCCCTGTGACGCGCTGGTGGATGTAAGAAGCGTTCAGTGCACGCGCCTCGGAAGCGCACACATCCGTCGTAACCGCGACGCCCCCCTCTGCTAAATGCTCGAGCCCCCGCCGGTTTACTCTCCCATCGGGGTCGGCCATGGCCACGACGACGCGTCGGATACCTGCGGCGATCAGCGCCGGGGCGCAGGGTGGGGTGCGTCCGTGGTGTGCACAGGGTTCGAGCGTCACGTACGCCGTTGCGCCGGAGACGTCGCCGGCGGCGCTAAGGGCGACGATCTCGGCATGAGGCCGTCCCGCACCCTCGTGGTAGCCCTCGCCGACAACGCGACCGTCTCTGACCACCACACAGCCGACCTTCGGGTTGGGCGAGGTGAAGGGAGCGCGGCGCGCGAGTTCGAGGGCCCGGCGCATGAACTGTTCGTCCGTGTCTTGGTTCACCCGTCCTCCGACGGCTCGGGGAACCACGCCGGGGACAAGGGAGGTGGGAGAACTCAGATCGAACCCATCGCATCGAAAGACGCGCGCGCCGATCCGGTCGACCCCTTCTCCCATCCGGACTTCTCACATGTTGTGCGAGTTACCGTCGGTCCCGGAATTTCACCGGATCAGCCCCACGCGACCTCGCCCTGTCTCGGCCGATGCTGCGCGAAGGTAGCGGACTCTCACCGCCGGTCGGGAGTTTCACCCTGCCCCGAAGAGGTTCCAATCATTCACTTGTGTTGGCCCGCCGGCTTGCGGGTCACTCACGAGTATACGACCGAGCGAACGGTTGCCTAGCTGTCCGAACCAGGTCCACGATGTTCCTCTGGGCCTGCCTTGACGACGGCCGGCCTTCGGGGATCGACTATCCGGTCTCTCGCCGTCGGTCCACCGCGAACGATGAACCCGCGTCCTGCTTCGCGAACTGCTTCATCTCGGTTGCCACCTCGACCGCCTGCCAGTGATTCTCGATCCGCCGCAGCATGTCCGTCACGATCCCTATCGAAACGGTCATCACCGGGAACTTGTGCATCTGGTTACGCCTGTCGGCGACTTCGATGTAAGCCCTCTCGCCATCTGCATCATCGTAGAGACCGGGAGCCTCGGAGTCCCAGCGTTCGCAGATGGACTTCGCCAGCGGTTCGGCCACCTCGGGTCCGATCATCACGATGAAGTCGTCTCCTCCGATGTGCCCGAGGAAGGAGGCGTCCTGGGAGTGGTCCTGCAATGCTTCACGCACACAGCGCGCCAGCAGCTTGATGGCCTCGTCTCCGCGCAGGAAGCCGTAATGATCGTTGAAGGCCTTGAAGTTGTCGAGGTCGACGTACATGAGACCGAAGGGCTCACCGGAGTCGACGCGGCTTGCGGCCTCCTCGCCGACCTGGACGTTTCCGGGAAGTTGAGTGAGTGGGTTCATTGCGCGCATCTCGCGTGAACGGCGCAGAGCCGACTTCACCCTTGCCACCAGTTCGATGGGGTCGAAGGGCTTGATGATGTAGTCGTCGGCGCCGGCGGTCAGACCCACGACCTTGTCCACGGAAAGCGACTTTGCCGTCAGCATGATGACGGAGATGTGCTTGGTGCGGGCGTCGCCCCGAAGCCGTTGGCACACCTCGAACCCATCGAGGCGCGGCATCATGACGTCGAGGAGAATGAGGTCGGGAAGCGAGTCGTAGGCTCTCTGCAGAGCCTGCTCGCCGTCGGACACCGTTATGACCTCGAAGCCCTCGAGCCGCAGGTTGACCTCGACGAAACGGACTATGTCCTCGTCGTCGTCCGCAACCAGGACGACCTCTCGCTTGGAGGTCATGAGGCATCCTCTGCGTTTGTCGCAAGGAGATTCAGCTTGGCGCGCAGTCGTTGTGCGGCGCCGGAGGCATCCACTCCATCGAACACGCCGCTTCCAGACACCACGATGTTCGCTCCCGCCTCGACCACCAGGCCGATGTTGTCGACTTTGATACCTCCATCTACTTCGATATCGGCATCCACACCTCTCGAATCAACTAGGCGCCGAGCATCGGCGATCTTGGGCACGACCTCCGGCATGAATTTCTGGCCCCCGAAGCCGGGCCTCACGGTCATCATAAGAACGACGTCCACCTCCGAAAGGTATTTTTCGGCACATTCGAGCCCCACATCCGGATGCACCGCGACCCCGACACCTGCGCCGGCCTCTTTGATCTCGTGAACGACCGCCTCGGGGTGATCCGTTACCTCGGGGTGAAAGGTGATGCGATCGGCGCCCGCCGCTGCGAACGGGACGACGAACTCGCCGGGGTTGTCGACCATCAGGTGCACGTGCAGGGGGAGGTCACAGGCCGCCCGGACCGCCTCGACCATCGAGGGGCCGAAGGTAAGGTTCGGCACGTAGTGCCCGTCCATGACGTCCAGGTGGAACCAGTCGACGTACGGAGCAACGGCCTGAACCTCGTCGGCTATCCGCCCGAAGTCCGCCGTCAGGATCGAGGGCGCGAGCTGCAGCGGGTAGCGGGGTCGGGTCTTCACTCGTCTGAACCTACTCAAATCTCTCGTCCGAGGCGAGGCGAAGACCACGCCGCGCCTCCCCGCCCGTGGTCGCGCGCTTGCCCTCGAGCTGCAGTTCGGCGATACGCAACAGGCCTCGGCCCGTCCCGACGACGAGCATGCCATCGTGCTCGGCGAGCTCGCCCGCCGTCGCCTCGGGGCCGGTCCACGGCTCGACACTGAGCAGCTTGACCCGTTTGCCGCGCAACGTCGTCCACGCCCCCGGCGCCGGGTGGAGCCCCCGCACCTTGTTGCGGATCTCGGTGGCGGATGAGGCCCAGGTGATCCGAGCCTCATCCGTGGTGATTTTGGGAGCGTAGGTCGCACGCCCGTGATCTTGCTCGACCGGAGCGCGCTCGTCCGCCGCGTAGGCTTGGATGCTCTCGACGAGAAGCGGCGCGCCCACCAACGCCATGCGCTCGCCCAGCGATCCCGCCGTGTCGTCGCCACCGATGGGAACCCGATGAGCGGCGAGCACGGGACCTTCATCCATCCCCTCGGTGAGCACCATGACCGACACCCCCGTCAGCGCGCGCCCGTCCATGATCGCTCGTTGCACCGGTGCCGCCCCTCGGTACTCGGGAAGGAGCGAAAAATGAAGGTTGACGAACCCGAGGCGAGGCACTCGCAGAAGCGAGCCGGGCAGGATCTTGCCGTAGGCGACGACCGCGCACACGTCCGGAGCGAGATCCTCGAGCGTTGCTTGGAGCTCAGGTGCGCGCGCTCGTTGCGGTTGCAAGATCTCCAGCCCGAGCTCGAGCGCGTGCTGCTTGACCGGCGAATGACGCAACTCCATCCCACGCCCGGCGGGACGATCCGGATTGGTGACGACGGCTGCGATCTCGATGTCCGAAGCCGCGAGCGCCTCGAGGCTCGGCGCGGCCCAGGCGGGAGTGCCGAAGAAGACCGTTCTCAGAGAGTGTCCTCGGTCGGAACCGAGACGCGTACGTGACTGGAGCGGATGGGAAGTCCCAGTGCCTGGTCGGCGAGGATGCGGCGCGCCTCACGCCTCAGCTCTTCGGGAAGGCGGTCGATGAACAAGATGCCGTCGAGGTGGTCGATCTCGTGCTGGAAGACGCGTGCGAGATGCTCTTCGGCGTCGATCTTGACCTCCTCGGCGTTCTCGTCCAGACCTTCGATGTGCACCTTGAGGTGGCGCTCAACCGGATAGACGAGCCCGGGAAGGCTGAGGCAGCCCTCCTCGTCGGTGAAGGTCCGGCGCGAGCGCCTGCTGATCACCGGATTGATGATCGTGCCGAAGGCGTCTTCGACCTCCCAGGTGAAGATGCGCTCGAGCACGCCCACCTGTGTCCCTGCGAGCCCCACTCCGGGGGCCTCCCGCATCGTCTCGAGCATGTCCCTCGACAGGCGGCGATGAACGTCGGTCACCTCCGTGACGGAGCGCGCCTCGGTACGGAGCACGGGGTCGCCGAAGGTCCTTATCGCCAGAACCGCCATGCCTTGCAGTCGTCCTTCCGTCTCGAGGGTGCCCTTGGGGCCGTGCTGCCGCCGCTAGCGCGGATCGACGTCGATCCGCAGCCGGCTTCCGGCGGGCGTCGAAGCGAGGATACCGCGCAGCGCACGTGCGACCGGCTCGGCGTCGGTGGCCTTGATGAGGATCTCGAGGCCCTCCTCGAGCTCGCCCGGCCCCACCACGGTCGCCACCTCGATCGGCCCGAGGACGCGCGCCCCCGCGGCGCGCGCCAGTCCGGCGGCTCGCTCGATGAGTCCCTGCCTGCGCACTCCGTGGCTCGTCGCTCGGATCAACTCCGAGTAAGGCGGATAGCCGAGCTCGGCGCGCTGGGCGAGCTCGTGGCGAAGAAAGAAGTCGTAGTCCCCTCGGATCACGGCCTGGACGGAATAGTGATTGGGCTCTGCGGTCTGGACGACGAGGCGGCCCCCGTCACTCGCGGGGCCGGCCCACTCCGCCATCGCTGCAAGCGCCTGGTATGCGTTCTCCGCGGCTCGCCAGTCGGGGCGGCGCAGCAACGAGTCCGCGTCGAGCACGCCGACGAGACTCACCGGGGGTCTGATCGCCGGCTTGGTCCCGATCCAGGTGGTGACGTAGATGTCGACATCATGGGGGGGCTCGTCCTGGTCCAGGTGGCCGATGAGGTCGGGATCCATCCGTGCGACCCGGGCGCGCGGGAACGCCTTGGCGAGCTGTTCGCGCAAGCGTTCGGATCCCGCTCCGAGGTAACGGAGTGCGCTCGAATCGCAACTCGGGCAGCTTGTCGGGGCCGGGGCGCGCCAGCGACAGTGCGAACACCGGACCGACATGCGCACGCGGTCGTAAAAGAGACCCCTCTCGCACACCGGACAGCGCACCGAGCGCGCACAGGCAGCACACCACAGCGCTCTGGCATAGCCGCGCGCAGACACGAGCAGCGCGCTCCGTTCGCCATCGCGCAGGGCGTCCTGAATGCGGTGATGGAGCTCGCGTGAGAAGACACGATCGCGCGGGGGCGAGACCGTCTCGACCACGGGACGAAGCGCCCGGGCCTCGGCGCGCGACCCGACGACCGAGCCGAACGCGCCGTTGAGGGCCGCGGCTCCCGTCTCAGCGCTCGGAGTCGGCCCTAGGAACACGCAGACGGCGCGCCCGAGGGCCGCGCGCTGTAGCGCCACCTTGCGGGCGTCGTAGCGAGGTGAGCGGTCCTCCTTGTAGGACGGGTGATGCTCCTCGTCGATGACGATGAGTCGGAGTTGTCCGGCAGGCGCAAGCACGGTCGAACGTCCGCCCGCGCCGAGCGGGGCGCCTGCGCCGACGCGCAACCACGCATGTGCCCGCTCGTTGTCCGGTTGGGCAGAGTCGAGGCGCGCCAGACCGGGCCAGCGCTCGGTCAGGGAGTCGATCACCGCCGAGCCGAAACGAACCTCGGGCACGGCCACGAGCGCCTGGCCCCCGTGGGCGAGGGCGGCCTCGACGAGCTCGGTGATGAGCGTCCCCCGGTCGACGCCGGGCAGCGTGCGGACGCACCACGCGCCCGGCGTGCGCTTGTGGAGCGCGTCGAGTAGCGCATCTCCGCCGTCGTAGCTCGGGACGAGTTGCGCGTCTCGTCCCGTCTCGAGAGCCGTGGGGGCCGCGACCCTCATGCGGACGCGCGCCGGAACCGCCCTCTGGAACGCCCTGCCCAACGGACAGACGTAGCGCTGTGCCAGCCAGGTGAGGACCTCGGTCATCACACCCGGCGCGACGGGCGCTCCCGCCACGAGCGCGATGACCTCCTCGAGTCCCCTCGCGTCGCCCTCGACCACCGCCGTAACGACCGCCCGGGTGCGCCTGGCGCCGAACGGGACCCGTACCAGCGAGCCCACGCCCACCGACCCACGCAGCTTCTCCGGCAGGGCGTAGTCGAAGGTCCGGTCGACCCTCCACGCCGGGACCAGTGGGACTACGGAGACGGTGACGCCGCGTTTAGGTGGCGAGGCGGCGGAGGTCATCCGCTTTGTCGGTGCGCTCCCACGTGAAGGACTTCTCGGAGCGACCGAAGTGTCCGTAGCTCGAGGTGGCCTGGTAGATCGGCCGCTTGAGGTCCAGGTCACGGATGATCGCGGCCGGCCGCAGGTCGAAGACCTCGTCGATCGCCGCTCGTATCCTGGCCGGGTCGGCCTTCTCCGTGCCGAAGGCGTCGATCGAGATTGACACCGGCGTCGCGACGCCGATGGCGTAGGCGACCTGGACCTCGAAGCGGTCGGCGAGCCCGGCCGCAACCACGTTCTTGGCGATATGGCGGCATGCATACGCTCCCGAGCGGTCGACTTTGGACGGGTCCTTGCCCGAGAACGCTCCCCCGCCGTGGCGCGCCATGCCCCCGTAGGTGTCGATGATGATCTTGCGACCGGTCAGCCCTGTGTCGGCGCGGGGGCCGCCGATCTCGAACACTCCTGTGGGATTGACGAGCACTCGCACGTCCTCGGCGTCGATATCCGACGGAATCAACGGATCGATCACATGCTGGACGAGGTCGGGGCGCAGCAGGGTATCGATGTCGACGTTCGGCTGATGCTGAGTCGAGATCACGATCGTCTCGAGGCTCACCGGACGGTGGCCGTCGTAGCCGATCGTGACCTGGACCTTGCCGTCGGGCCGCAGATAGGGCACCACGCCGGCCTTGCGGACCTCGCTGAGCCGTTGCGCGAGCCGGTGCGCCAGCCAGATCGGCATGGGCATGAGGTCGTCGCTCTCGGTGCAGGCGAATCCGAACATCATGCCCTGATCCCCGGCACCCTGGGTGTCGAGGTCCTCGTCCGAGGCATCTCCCATGCGTTCCTCATAGGCGTGATCGACTCCGGCCTGGATGTCGGGGCTCTGCTCTTGGAGGACGATCGACACTCCGCAGGTGGCACCGTCGAAACCGATGTTCGACGAGGTGTAGCCCACATCGGTCACGGTGCGCCGCACGACCGAGGGGATATCCACGTAGGTCTTGGTGGTGATCTCGCCTGCTACGACCACGAGCCCGGTCGTGATCAGGGTCTCGCAGGCGACGCGCGCCTCGGGATCCTCGGCCAAGATCTCGTCCAGCACCGCGTCGGAGATCTGATCGGCCAGCTTGTCGGGATGCCCCTCGGTCACCGATTCGGACGTGAACAGTCGAAG
>JALZIB010000143.1 GCA_030860505.1 Actinomycetota bacterium | reverse complement strand
GAGGTGAAGGGTGGTCGACCCCGCTTTCTTCGAGCGCGCACGGCGGACCTCGAACGTGCTGCTAGTTGTCGCCATCGTTCGTGCTCCCTCGCTCTTCACGTCCCGACTTCGGCGTCAGCACTTCTTTCACCGCGCGCGCGAAGTCCTCTCCCCGCCGTTCATAGTTGTCGTACATGTCTAGCGAAGCACAACCGGGCGACAGCAACACGGATCCTCCGGGGATTGCTCGCTCCTGTGCCGCGCCGACGGCATCCCTCATGGAGGTGACGCGCGTGACCGGAACGAGCCCTTCGAACGCCGCCTCGACCTCTCCGGCGGCCTCTCCGAGCGCTATCACCGCGCTCACAGGAGGCACCGTGGATCTGAGCACCGAGAGGTCTATGCCCTTGGCCCTTCCGCCCGCTATGAGCACCACGTCGGCGAGACCCTTGGTCGCGGCCAGCGTTGCGTGAGGATTGGTCGCCTTGGAGTCGTTGATATAGGTCACTCCGTGCGCCTCGACCACGGTCTCGAGACGGTGACGCAGCGGCCGAAAGGCCTTGACCGCCCGGCGCACGGCCTCGATTTCCACCCCATACTCCAGAGCGGCCCCCGCCGCCGCCGCAACGTCCTCGCGGCCCGCGACGCCGGCGAGCGCGACGTCCGCGCTTGTGAGGACCTCTTGGTAGCGCCACATCAAGCGATCGCCGTCCCACCCAATACCGTTCTCGGGCACGGCCACCCCGGAAAAGGGGGTTACCCGGGCGGCGACCCTTTCAGATACGGACATCGCCGCGGCGTCATCACGGTTCGGGATGAAGACGTCGTCGCCTGACTGGTTGAGCGCGATGCGGGCCTTCGCCTCCATGTAGTTACCGAAGCTCCCGTGCCAGTCGGTGTGGTCCTCGGCGACGTTGAGGAGGACCCCGACGCGCGGCCGAAAGCGATGAATCGCCGCGAGCTGGAAGCTCGAGACCTCAACGGCTATGACGCCGCCCTGCCGGACTTCGCCGATCGCATCGATGAGAGGTAGTCCGATGTTGCCGGCCGCAACGGAATCAAGCCCCGACTCACCCAGCATCAGCGCGAGCAGAGTGGTCGTGGTGGTCTTGCCGTTGGTTCCGGTGACCGCGAGGAACTCGCACTCCGCCAGCCGGTAGGCGAGCTCGATCTCACTTAGCACCTCCATCCTCGATGCGGTCACGGCCCGCATGATCGGTGCGTGCGGAGCTATGCCCGGGCTCACGACCGCGACATCCGCGTCCACAGATTCGAGATCGTGACCGCCGGTGTCGACCTCGACTCCTTCGAGACGAAGACGCTGAGCCCGCTCCTCGACCACGGACGAGCTCGACGCTTCGGTCACCCGCACCTTGGCCTCGAGGCGCGCGAGCGCGCGCGCCGCAGAAAACCCGCTCGCGCCCAGCCCGAGCACCAGCACGCGCTTGCCCGTCCACTCCCTCGCCGCTTCCGCTCTCAATTCAGACCGCCCTTGGACAAGAAGTCGGCGTAGAAGAGGCCGATGCCGAACGCAACCGACATCCCGGACAACACCCAGAAGCGAACGATGACCGCGTACTCCGGCCATCCGAACAGTTCGAAGTGATGGTGGATGGGCGCCATGAGCAGCAGCCTTTTCCCGGTTTTCTTGAAGACCGCGACCTGCACCATGACCGAGAGGGTCTCGAGGACATAGAGGCCCCCCAAGAGGATGAGCAGTAACTGTGTGTTGAGCAAGATAGCGAACACCGCCATCGCCCCGCCGAGCATCAATGAGCCGGTGTCGCCCATGAATATCTTGGCCGGAGCCGTGTTCCACCACAGAAACCCCGCGCACGCGCCGAACAACGCGGCCGCGAGCAGGCCGAGGTCGAAGGGGTCGGACCCGGTCGCGGCGATGTCGTAAAAGCGCGGATGGCGGAACTGCCAGAACGCTATGACCACGAAGGAAGCGAGGACGGGCACGGCCGAGCCGACCGCGAGGCCGTCCATTCCGTCCGTGAGATTCACGCCGTTGGACGACGCGGCAATGATCAGAAAAACCCAGATGTAAAAGAAGATCCCTAGGTTGATGGCGGTCGTCCGAAAGAACGAGATGTTGCCCTCGATGCCGACGAACTGGAGCGCGCAATACGCAAACACGAGCGCGATGACGAGCTGCCCGAGGAACTTGATCCGGCTACTGAGGCCCAGTGAACGAGCCTTGCGGATCTTGGTGAAGTCGTCGACGAAGCCCAGCAGGCCGAAGGCGACGATCGAGCCGAGCGCGAGCAGTCCGGAGTCGCTGAAGTCGGCGAAGCCCTCAGTGCCAACGTGTCCGGCGAGATAACCGAGCACGCATCCCGCCAGGATGACGAGCCCGCCCATGGTCGGTGTGCCCCGCTTTTCGTAATGGGCCTGGGGGCCCTCTTCGCGAATGAGCTGGCCCCAGCCTCGTCGACGAAAGCGTTTGATCGCAACCGGCGTGCCAAGGAGCGTGATGAGTAGCCCGACGATCGCAGCGATGCCGATGCTCAGCATGCTTCCGTCCAGCCCCCGTCTTTCAGCGCCGCGCGGGCGACTTCACGGTCGTCGAAGGGTTCGGTGTGGTCGGCGAAGGCCTGGCCGGTTTCGTGGCCCTTGCCGGCTATCACGACGACGTCTCCAGCCCGACTCTGCTCGATCGCGGTCGTGATCGCCGCGCGACGGTCGATGATGACGTGGTCTGCACCCTCAGCGCGCTCGGCTGCGACGCCCTCGAGGATGGCGGCTACGATCGCTTCTGGATCCTCGCCGCGCGGGTTGTCGGAGGTCACGACGACGACGTCGGCGAGCCGGGCCGCGACCCGGCCCATGAGGGGCCGCTTGGCTCGGTCGCGGTCGCCGCCGCACCCGAAGACGCAGATCACCCGGCCACCTCCCGGCTCGGACATGCGGCGTGCCTCGCGCAGCACGTTGTCGAGCGCGCCGGGCTTGTGCGAGTAGTCGACCACGACCGCGAACGGCTGCCCGCAGTCGACGCCTTCGAATCGTCCCGGCACCGACTTGACGCCGGCGAGCCCCGACTCGATCGCAGCAGGGGCGATGTCCGCCTGGAGAGCGATGGCGATGGCCGCGAGACAATTGGAGAGATTGAAGTCCCCCACCAATTGGGTCGTGATCTTCATCTCGCCCGCGGGAGTCAGCGCGACGAACTCCTGTCCCCACGGCCCCCTGCGCAGCCCCTCAGGGCGCACGTCCGCGTCCGAGGCGATGCCGAATCCGATCACGTCTACTTCCGACGACTCCTTGATCTTGCGCCCATATGCGTCGTCGACATTGATCGCGCCGCGCCCGACGCGTCCGGGGACGAACAGTGAGCGCTTCGCCGCAAAGTAGTCCTCCATCCCTGCGTGGAAGTCCAGATGGTCCTGGCTCAAATTCATGAACCCGGCGGCCGTAAAGCGAACGCCCTCGACACGGTGCAGGGCAAGGGCATGCGAGCTGACCTCCATTGCGACCGCGCCGACACCGGCGTCTCGCATCTCCGCGAACAGCCGTTGCAGGTCGAGGGAGTCCGGCGTCGTCCTGGCCCCCGCACGCGCGGCTCCTCCAATGCGAGTCTCGATTGTCCCGATCAGGCCCGTCGTGTGCCCCGCCGCGGCGAGGATGGGCTCCAGCAGGTATGCAGTCGTGGTCTTGCCGCTTGTGCCGGTGACTCCGAGCAGTAGCAGGCCGTCGGCGGGGCGTCCGTAGAAGGTCGCGCCCATCCGGGCCATCGCGACGCGCGCGCTGGTCACGAGCACCTCGGGAACGCCGAGGCGAAGCGGCCGCTCGACGACCAGGGCGGCGGCGCCCCCGGCGACCGCTTTGGGTGCGAACCGGTGACCGTCGGTGACGTGTCCAGGGACGCAGAAGAAGAGGTCGCCCGTGCCCGCGGCGCGGGAATCCAAGGTCACTCCGGTCACCTCGGCGGCCGGGTCACCGTCTAGGGCAATGAGCGCGTCTCCGCATGCACTCGCCAGCCGGCCGAGCGCCACGGGCGAGCTTGAATCCAGGGCCACCGTCATCGGGTTTGAGCCTAGTCTCGCGCCGGCAGCGAGCTGTCCTCGTCCGCCTCGATGGCCTTTACGGCTTCCTCCGCGTTGTGCGTCGGCGCCACCGCGAGCTCACGCAACGCTCGCTGCACGATGTGCTTGAAGGTCGGCGCCGCGGTCAGTCCTCCGTAGATGGGCGTCGGCGAATCGAGGATCACGATCGCTGCGATCTCGGGCCGTTTGGCGGGGGCGTAGCCGGCGAAGCTCGCAAAGTAATCGTCTCCGTAACCACCCTCGGCGAGCACCTTCTGGGCGGTCCCCGTCTTGCCGGCGACCTCGTAGCCGGGAATCTGAGCCTCGAGGCCGGTGCCCGCGCCGACGACGTCCGTAAAGATATCGGTGACCGTGCCGGCAACGCCTCTCGACAGCACGCGCCGGGACGCGGGCGGGCCGGCGCGTTCGACCTCGGCATCGCCGTCGACCGTGCCCGCAAGCAGCTTGGGCTCGACCCAGATTCCATCGTTGGCGATCGTTGCGTAAGAGGACACCATCTGGAGGGGAGTGACCGCCACTCCCTGGCCGATCGGGATGTTGCCGATGCTCGAACCCGACCAGTCCTCGAGGGGACGAACGATCCCCGGCGACTCGCCGGGGAAGTCGAGACCGGTCGGCGTCCCGAAACCGAACCTGTGGACGTAGTGATCGAGCGCTTCGGCGCCGAGCTTCTGGCCCACCATCACTGTGCCCACGTTCGACGACTCTGTGATTATGCGATGCACGCTCATCCGCTCGGTCGGATGCGGCGAAGAGTCGTGAATGACCCTGTCGGCGACCTGAAGCTGATCCGGCACGGTGAAGGTCGAGGTGGGTGTTACCACGCCCTCGCTTAGCGCGGCCGCCAGCGTGATCGCCTTGAAGATCGAGCCGGGCTCGTAGACGTCGGCCAGGGCCCGGTTGCGGCGCTCGTCGTTGTCGAAGGTCGAGTACGAGTTCGGGTCGAAGTCCGGCACGTTGGCGAGAGCGAGGATCTCGCCCGTCTGCGGACGCATCAAGATCGCGGTTCCCGAGATGGCGTTGTACTCCTTCACGGCGTCGGCGAGGGCCGACTCGGTGAAGTACTGGATGTCCTTGTCGATGGTCAACAGGATCGAGCGCCCCGGACGGGGTTGTTCGTAGACCGAGTCGGCCTGTGGAAGTTGATGCCCGAAGGTGTCCGTCTCGAAGTGAACCACCCCGGGACGCCCCTCGAGGACGTCGTTGTACTGAGCCTCGACCCCCTCCATCACGGACCCATCGACGTTGACGAAGCCGAGCAAATGGGACGCGAGCCTGTCGTTCGGATAGAAGCGCTTGGGTTCAGCCTCCAAGAAGATGCCGGGCAGCTCCCTGCGCGCGATGCGTTTGGCTACCGCGGGATCAACCTGACGAGCGACGTACTCGAACTGGTCATCCTCGAACGTTCCCGTCAGCGACGGGATCAGCGACACCGGCTTCTCGCCCAGAAGCGGCGCCAGCTCGGCGGCGACCCCCTGGGGATCGTCGATCAGCGAGGGGTCGGAGTAGATGACCTGCAAGTCCACGGAGATCGACAGCGTCTGTCCGTTGCGGTCCAGCACGGTGCCACGCCGCGCCGGAAACTCGATCTTCGTCTCTCGTTGTCGCGCTGCAATCTGTTGGAACTCGTCGCGCTCGACGACTTGAAGTACGAAGAGCCTGGCCCCCATGAGTCCGAAGGACAGAGTCAGGACCACGAACAGGCCGACGAGGCGGCCCGGCGACACTGACTTCCGGGAAGCCGAGCGCGACGCGCGTGTGGGCGCGCTGCGAAGGTGACGCGCACGACTCCCGCCGCCGCCCGCGCGCGAAGCGGGGGTCGGCCTCCTACGGCCCGACCCCCGATCTCTCTTGCCTCCAGAAGACCGCCCCGCCATCTAAGGTCCCTGCCCCGTTCCCACCGACGCGGCCGTACCGGAGAGTTCGAGCTCGTCGGGTCCGGGGGCCTGGGCGAACCCTGCGCCGGGATGGAGGCGGATGGAGGCGACCATGTACTCGCTGGTGGCCGCATCGGTCTCGATCATCCCGAGCTGCCTGCGCGCGTACTCGTCGATGCGCCCGTTGTTCTCGAGCCGGGTCACCTCGAGCACGAGTTCCTGCTTCTTGCCCTCGGCTTTGTCGATGCGTTGCCGAATCTCTTCGAGCTTGAACGCGCTCTGCGCCATCAGCACCTGCTCGAGCAGCACTGTCGCTATCAACAGGGCGACGACGATCGCCCCGGCGATGACCACGGGCGTAACCCTGCGAGACGCGCTCCGCTGAATGAGGCCACGGCGCTTGCGCCGCACGATCCGCAAGTCGGCGCGCCGCTGTGGGACGCGCGCCGCGCGCGCCTGCGGCGCGGAACTCTTCTGCGCGCTCGACGAACGTGCGCTCATGCGGCATCGACTCCGAGCTTTTCGACGACGCGCAGGCGGGCCGAGGACGAGCGCCGGTTGTGCGCGAGCTCGGCCGGCGACGGTCTCTGCGGTTTACGCGTAACGAGACGAAGCGACGCCCGCGCACCACACACGCATACCGGGAAGTCCGGCGGGCAGACGCAGCTCTTGGCCCCGTCGGCGAAGAAACGCTTGACGATGCGGTCCTCGAGGCTGTGGTAGCTGAGCACCGCAAGGCGGCCGCCCGGGCGCAGTGCTTCCACTGCGCCGGGCAGGACCGTCTCGAGCGCATCGAGTTCGGAGTTGACCTCGATGCGGATCGCCTGAAAGGTGCGCTTCGCGGGATGCCCACCTGTCCGGCGCGTTGCTGCGGGGATGGCTTGTTTGACGACCTCGGCGAGCGCCACCGTGTCCTCGATAGGACGAGCGCGCTCGATCGCCCCGGCGATACGCCGCGCGAAGCGCTCGTCGCCGTAACGACGAATCACTTCGGCGAGGTCTCGCACCGCGTAGTTGTTCACCACGTCGTGGGCCGTCGCCTCAGAGGTTGGGTCCATTCGCATGTCGAGGGGACCTCGGTGGTGGTAGGAGAAACCTCGGTGCGCGTCATCGAGTTGGGGGGAGGAAACTCCAAGGTCGAGAAGGATTCCTGCCACCTCCGCAAGCCCGAGTCGTTCCAGTACGGCCGCGAGGTTTTGGAAGTCGTCACGAACGAGCCGAACCCGATCGGCGAACGGGGCGAGGTCGGCCCGAGACGCCTCCAGCGCTTCAGGATCTCGATCGATGCCGATGAGCTCGACCGACGGGGCCGCGTCGAGAAGACGGTGCGCGTGCCCTGCACGACCGAGCGTTGCGTCGACGACGACTCCCCCGTGCTCCAGTGCAGGGAGGAGGGCCGCGGTGACCTCTTCTGCGAGTACCGGCCGATGTTCCACGTTGGGTCCATTGTCCCTAACCACCCAGCGCCCGAGTCGCGACCGCAACCATGCCGAGCAGTCCCCCAACCGAGGCTCCCGCGAGCGCGAGGAGCACGATGCCCTGGGACACCTCCCGAGCCAGCCCGAGGCTTCGCTCGGGTCTTGCTCCGGTCACTATGCTGATCAGCCTTGCCACCTCGCACCTCCTTCTGCTCTCGCGATCGCTAAAAACTCATTCCTTCAACGAGCTCGTTGAGCTCATCCATCTCCGCCCGCCCCAGCTCGAGCCGGTCTGGACTCCACAGCTCGGCGTGATCGAGGGCGCCGACCACGACGACGTCCTTGTCGATTCCTGCCACCGAGCGCAGGTGCTGCGGCACCGAGATGCGCCCCTGCCGGTCGACCTCGTCTGTGAAGGCGCTCGCCGCAAAGGTCCGCACGACCTTGCGGGCGTCCTTGCTGCCGGCCCTTTGGGTCAGCAACTTGCCTTCGAAATCCCGCCAGCCCTCGCCCGACCACAGCGCGATGCACCCGTCCGGCCAGGTCGTGAGAACGACCCTGCCCTCATCGAGTTCGTCCCGCAGACGCGAGGGCACGATCAGGCGTCCCTTCGTGTCGATCGTGTGGCGGTACTCCCCGGTGAACGACAACGTGTCCCCATCTATCTGGTTGCACAACTGCTCTCAGAGCCCGGCGGCGGGGGCAGGGGATGCGGGACGATGTCGAGTCCTCCCAAGTTCCCCTTTTTCCTCCACTACGCTCCACTTGAGGGGCAACGTAAGCCCCAGAGCACCCAGGAGTCAACGACTAAGGCGGAATCACACTTTTGTAATTCAGTTACCAGGGTTGTTGATGTGACTGATGTTCAGTATGAGAATCCCGAAAACGGGGCGAATGGCGCACAGGGGACCGCCCGCCTACCTCCAGAAACCAGGCAAGTGAGGCCGACCCGCGGGTGAGTGCTGCGTTTGGGGCGCACCCCGCAGCCGTTTGGCATCACTCACCGGCCTGGAGGGCGGGGGCGGCGAGACCGGGCTGGGGGGCGGCGGGAGCCGGGCCCAGCGTTAGGCCAGCGAGACCTCGGGGCGGCGCGTCTTGCGTGCGCGTAGGCCGTTCGGGAGCCGGAGGTAGTCCTCCCAGCTCGGGTCGACCGAGTCGACCGCGACGACGATCCAGACACTGCTGTGCGGCGCCTGGGGCGGACTCTTGAGGCGATAGCCGACCTCGTCGAGGCTCCGGTTCTCCTTGCGCGAGTTGCAGGACTTGCAAGCCGCGACGACGTTCTCCCAGGTGTGTGGCCCTCCCCTGCTGCGGGGCACGACGTGGTCCACATTCTCGGCGGGCCGGCCGCAGTACTGACACTCGTAGTCGTCTCGCACCATGACGGCGCGCCGGGACAGCGACGCGCGCGCCCGATAGGGAACCTTCACGAAGTAATTGAGCCGCACCACTGTCGGTGCGGCTATCTCGAGATGTTCGCTGCGGTAGATATGGCCGTTGCTATGGAGGACCTCGGCTTTCTGTCTGAGGGCGAGAACGAGCGCCCGCCGGACGGGAACCACACACAGCGGCTGGTAAGAGACGTTGAGTACGAGCACTCTTCCCAAGATGCCGAAAGTATAGCCAGCCTCACGAGGATGGCCCGTTCATTGGTCGGACGTCCCAAGCTAAGGCGTGCGTGCCACGCCGACGTGGTTGCGCCCGGAGAAGTTGAGGCGGTCCGCCGTCGCCCGGGTGAGGTCGTACTTGGCCGAGGTGTAAGGCCCCCTGTCGATGACTCTCACCTTGATGTTGCGGCCTTTGTAGAGCAGGCTCACCTCGGTCCCGCAGGGCAGGCTGCGGTGCGCCACTCCGTGCGTGCCGTAGCGGAGCCGCTGGCCGCACGCGGTGCGGTTGCCGTAGAAACCCGGTCCGTACCAAGTCGCCAGCTCGGGCCTATGCACGCGTACGGAGGAGCGACGCTGCTTGTTGGTATTGCGAGCGTCGCCGGAAAACCGGACTCGCACGGAGCGCCGACCCGGCCTGCCCGAAGCGAGTGTCGTGCGATATCTGCCGTCACGGACCCTGACGCGCTTGACCGTGCGCCACGCGCCCTCGCGCCGGCGCTGGACCTTGACCCTCCGGCCCGGTCCGGTGGGACGAAGTGAGCCCCTAACCGTGATTCTTTGACCCTTCATCAGGTTCGACGGCCTCGTCTTGAGAGTCAGCTTGGGCCGGACCCTGATCTTGCGATCGGCACTGAGCCTGGTGACACCCGCCTCGTCTGTGTGTGCGAGCCGATAGCGCGCCGTCGACCGTAGACCCCTGACCCGGAACTGCACACGGCCGCGCTCGTCCACGCGCTTGGACTCGAGCTTGCGCCACTCGGCACGTGGCTTTGCTCGCTGCAGGGTAACGAGATCACCGGGTGCGTGGTTCTCGACATGCCCCTTGATGGTGGCCGCCCTCTTGAGGCCGACCTTGCGGGGCGCCGAATCCAAGACCGGCCTCGGCTCGGCGAGGATCTCCTGCGCGTAAGCGGTGGTACCGAGCGCTGCGATCACTGTAGTGACCCCAGCGATGAGCTTGATCGGGCTGCGCGGGCCTCGAGGTAAGCGCGTCATCGCGTCTCCTTCCATATCGACTGCTTGCTGCGCCGGGCCCTCGGATGGAGCCCTCCGCATGGGCAACCGCCGGCCTCCCCGGCCCTCTTTACGGCCGGACGGCACTGGGATAGACGGTCGTGGCCCAAAAAAAGAAAGGGGCCGACGACTTAAGAAAAAGGGTCGTCAACCCCCAACAATTGGAATACCGTAGCGTCGATTGCTAACTACGGCAAGCAGCCGCGACGCTCTACTCGATCCCTCCCCGAGTGGTGAGAGAGGCCGAATGGCCGTTGGGCGCCCCAAACGCCGCAACGACCGGGCCGAGTCGGGCCCGGCTCGGGCTTACGCGTCGCGCTCCTCGCGCAGGTACTCGACGTAGCGGTGAAAGGCGAGGTGGTCGGAGGTCACCGCCACGGTCTCACCGTCCTTGGTGACGGTCACGGTGTCCGCCGGGCCTCCCGCGGCCGTGGCGTCCTCGCTGATCTCGGTGACCTCCCACCCGGAGTCGACCAGCTCTCTCAGCCGCTCGAGCTCGGGGTCGTCGCCCCATCCCGCCATGTTCTTCCTCCCTGTGCTTTCGACAACTCGGGCTCATCTCTGCGCGCCAGAACCTACTCTCTGTAGAGCGAGTCGAAAAGAACTGCGGCGAAAGCCGGTCTTGCAAAAACGGTCTTACAAAAACAAGGTCTTGCTAGTCTTGACGCACTCGTGCGCCGGGGACACGAGGCCTACTACAGTGGTAGAGCAAGTGCTCAGGGTGTCAGGCCAGAACGGAGCCTCCATGACCGACCGCGGGACCGACTTCTCTCACTTCCAAACCTCCTTCGAGGGCATCGCCGCCAACATCGAGCGCGCCATCCAGGGCAAGGACGAGGTCGTGCGTCTCGCGCTCGTCGCGCTCGTCGCCGAAGGTCACCTGCTGCTCGAGGACGTGCCCGGCGTGGGCAAGACGATGCTCGCGAAGTCGCTCGCCAAGACGCTCGGGTGTACCTGGCAGCGCATCCAGTTCACTCCCGACCTGCTCCCGAGCGACGTCACCGGCGTCAACGTCTGGGACAAGACCACCGGCGCCTTCGGCTTCAAACGCGGCGCCGTGTTCGCCAACATATGTCTCGGCGACGAGATCAACAGGGCGTCGCCTAAGACCCAGAGCGCGCTGCTCGAGTGCATGGAGGAGCGCCAGGTCACCGTTGACGGCGTCACCCACAAGCTCGAGTCGCCGTTCATGGTCATCGCCACCCAGAACCCGATCGAGCACGAGGGTACCTATCCACTGCCGGAGTCTCAGCTCGACCGCTTCATGATGAGGCTGTCGGTCGGCTATCCCAACCGCGAGTCCGAACTCGCCATCCTCGATACGCACGGGACCCGATCCCCGCTCGAGGAGCTCAACGCGGTAACGGACGCCGGGGAGGTCACCACCCTGGTCAAGATGGCCCACGAGGTGCACGTCGCCCCCTCGCTCAAGCACTACATCGTCGAGCTCTCGGAATCTACGCGCGCTCATCCCGACGTCTATCTGGGGGCGAGCCCGCGCGCGTCGCTGTATCTCCTTAGGTCCGCGCGCGCGCTGGCGGCGAGCCGGGGGCGCGAGTACGTCGTTCCCGACGACATCAAGGATCTGGCAATCCCGGTGCTGGCGCACCGCATCCTGCTCTCCCCCGAGGCGCAGATGAGGGGTGCGGGGGCCGAAGACGTGCTCGAAGCCCTGCTCGGCAACGTGCCCATCCCCGTGCGCGAACAGGCGTAGGCTCACGTGCCGACCACGAGGGGCTATCTCGTCGGCATCACCGCCCTGCTGCTTCTCGTTGCCGGTAGAGCGTTCGGTGGCGGGGCGGTGGAGCAACTCGGCTTCGCCCTCCTCGTCTTGGTCGTGGTCGCGGTCGGCGTCGTGAGGTTGGGGCGTCACGACCTTCACCTGGAGCGCCACGTGGCGCCGCTGCGCGCCGCCCAGGAGCAGCCGGTGACGGTATCCATCGAGCTTCGCAACGAGGGCCGGGGCGCCGCTCCGCTACTGCTTCTGGAGGACAAGCTACCTCCGGGGTTGTCCGGCAACGCACGCTTCGCGGTGCACGGCATCGAGGCCTCGGGCAGCAGGCGGGCGGGCTTCGTGATGAAGGCCGTGCGGCGCGGGCGCTACGACATCGGGCCCCTGCAGGTCGGCTTCGTTGATCCCTTCGGACTCGCACGCGTGCGCTGGCGAGCGCTGGGAGTCTCGAGCTTCCTCGTCCACCCGCGTGTCGAGCGACTGGCGACGCCCTACGACATGGGTGAGCGAAGGAGCCTCGCCTCGACCGCGCGGAGACAGCCGACCGGCGCAAGGGGCGAGGATTTCTACACCCTGCGTGAATACGTCGAGGGCGACGACCTGCGCAAAGTGCACTGGCCGTCTACCGCAAAGCGGGGCACTTACATGATCCGCCAGGAAGAGACGCCGTGGCACACGCGCTCCACGATCCTCGTCGACGACCGCGTCCAGGGACACGCCGGAGTAGGTGAAACCTCGAGCTTCGAGAGCGCCGTGGAGGCCGCCGCCTCGCTGTGCGACCTCTATCTGAGGTCCGGCTACGGCTGGCGACTGGTTCCCGCGACGGCCGGCGGTCTAGGGCCCAACAAAGGCGGCGACCACTTCAATCGCTGCCTCGACCTGCTCGCGACGCTCGAGCCTCGACCGGCGGTAGAGACCGCACTGGTCACGCGCCTCGCCGAGATTGAGGCAAGCGGCACCGTCGAGGCCGCGCTCGTGATGGTGGGGGGCAGCTTGAGTCCCGACCTCGCCACCGCTCTGACCCGCTGTCGCAGGCGTTTTCGGTCGGTGACGGTCATCACCTTCCCGGCTCACCGTTTCGGCTCAGGGGGCACGCAGAGGCGTTGGGAGGGCGAGCGCCACTCCATGGAGGTCATGCGCCTGCTCGGGCACTCAGGAATCCGAACCATCGTGCTGGGTCCCGACGACTCGCTGGGCGTCGCATGGTCGATGTCTGCGCAGGGACGAAGAGAGGGGGAGCCGTGGGGTCGGAAGCCCGAACTCGTCTAGCCTTCGGCGGGGTCCTGCTCGTCCTGCTGCTCGCCTTCGGCCAGCTCTTCGAGGGCGACGACTACCTCGGCCCCGCCCTCCTCGGAACGATGGCCGCCACCGGACTCTCGATGATGTGCCGTCGCCTGGGTGCGGGCCCCTGGCTGACCGGCTGGGTCTCACTCAGCGCGTTGGCGGCCTACCTCTGCATCGTCTTTCAGCCGGGCGAGCTCTTCTTCGGGCTGCCGGCTCCGAGGGCAGCGGCGGGCATCGTGAATTCGATTACGAGCGCCCTCGACGCGTCGAGGGCCGACTTCGCGCCGGTGCCGCTGCGACCCGGCTACGTCATCATGACCGTGGCGGGCATGTGGGCGTGCGCCACTCTCGGCGAGATCGCAACCTTCCGCTGGCGCCGCCCACTGCTGGCGAGCGTCGGCCCGACTTCGCTCGTGGCCTTTCTTCTCATCGTGGGCCGGCCCGCATTCGGGACCGTGCTCGTGCTGGCGTTCATCGCCGCGCTCCTGACCTATTGGGCGCTCGAGTCGACCCACCGCCTGAGGTCGTGGGGGCGCTGGGTTGGACCGTGGACGAATCGGGAGACGGAGCCCGAGGGCGTGACAGGAAGAGTCGCTCGCCGCATGGGCCTGGGCGCGGTGGCCGCGGCCATCGTCGCTCCCCTCATCGTGCCGGCCCTCGGCTCGGGCCTGTTGACCTGGCGCACACCGGTCGAGGGGGGGCCGAGCAACGGAGCCGGGGTCGGCGCGGGCGCGGGCGGCTCGGTAACCCCCCTCGTCGACTTGCAACCGAGGCTGATCGAGCAGACCGACGCCGAGCTCTTTCGGGTCCGTGCCGAGGCGCCGAGCTACTGGCGCTTGGTCTCGCTGAGCGACTTCGACGGACGGATCTGGAGCGAGGGCGACTCGTCCACCGAGCCCCTCGACGGGACGGCGGTGGGCGGCGACACGCCGTCGGGGCTGACCAGAGAGCTCGAGCAGAGCTACGAGCTGACCGGTCTGAGCGGCGAGTTCGCGCCGGCCGCTGAAAGGCCGGTCGAGGTCCTCGACGGCGCCGACCAGTTCGAGGCCGGCGTCGAGGCCGGCCACCTTGCGGCGATCGACGGAGACGTCTCCGAGCACGACTACACGGTGCGCTCGCTGCAGCCCGCCCTCGCCTTCGACGAGCTGAGTGGAGCGGAGATCGGCGATCTCGGCGAGGCCCAGGAGACCTATCTCGAGCTCCCCGACGACTTCGATGGCCGCATCCCAGCGCTCGCGGAGCGCTGGACGCGTCAGGCGGGGGCCGAGACCGATTTCGAGACGCTCATCGCTCTCCAAGACCGCTTTCAGAACTCCGGTGACTTCGTCTACTCGCAGAACGTCGCAGTTCCACCCGACGACGACGGCTATCTCTACGACTTCCTGACCGAGGAGCGTCAGGGTTACTGTCAGCAGTACGCAACGGCGTTCGCCGCCATGTCCCGCAGCCTCGGCTACCCGACGCGCGTGTCGGTCGGATTCCTGCCCGGCAACACCGACCCCGAGGACCCGAGCATCTACATCGTGCGGGGCACCCACGCCCACGCCTGGCCCGAGGTCTACTTCGCCGACCTTGGTTGGGTCCGCTTCGAGCCGACGCCGCGCGACATCTCCCCCGAGCTCGCCTACACCCGTGATCCCGGGCAGACTCCAGCGGGCGGCGGCGGAGCCCCCGAAGACGGCATCGGCATCGACGGCCGCGACGGGCCGCGCGCGGGCGCGGTCGGGCCCAATTGCCCACCGGGGCTCACGGCTGCGGAGTGTGCGGCCAACCTCCAGGATCCCGGGGCCAACAGCCCGGAGAGACGAACCCCCGAAGGTGACTTCGCATGGCAGGAGCGCTTTGCCGTTATCTGGCGCGCGTTCCTCGCGGCCCTGGCGGCGGTCATCGTGATCGTCCCGGCGCTCAAGGAGCTTCGTACGGGGCGGCGTTACCGTAGGGCCCGCTCCCCGTCGGAGGTGACCGCGGCTGCGTTCTCGCAATTCATCGACGACGCCTCCGAGCTCGCGCTCGTCCGCTCGGTGTCTGAGTCGGCCATCGCCTACGCAACTCGTCTGGGACGGCGACGAGTCGTGGGCGAGCTGCAGGCGAACCGTCTCGCGCACCTCTACGAAGAGGCGGAGTACTCGAGCGCGGGCAGCACCGAGGACCACGCGGCCGAGGCTCGCTCGCTCGCTCGCTCGCTGCGCTCCTCGATGTGGAGCAGAGCCTCGTGGTGGATGCGACTCCGGCGGCTGTTCTCGCCGGCAGGTCTTCTCGCCGCGCGACGAAGCCGACCAAGAGCGCGGGCGCGCCTCTCGACCCGGACCACCGGCTGAAGACCGTGCTCGCTCTAGGGAACGGCGCGCAGATTTCGGTCGCTGTTGCGTGAGCGCAGGCTGAGCTCGCTCTCGAGCTGTGACTCGACCTTGCGGAGGGCCCCCACGAATTCCTCGCGGTCATAGAGGTAGTGCGACACTTTTGTGTCGACGCTCCGCGCGACGTCGTCGATGGCGAGAAAGAAAGACATCTGTCCCTCGCGCAACGCATCCATGATCTCGCCGTCGTTACGAGTGATCTGGAAGATGCTGCTCCCGTCGGTGACCAGCTTGAGATCGCTGAGATGGGCGTCGAGGCTCGCCTTCTTCCGCAAGAACTCGATGGACTTGCGGATTCGCTGGAGACTCATGCCCCCATCGAGTAGTGACTTGATGACGCGCAGTGAGACGAGATCTCGAAAGGAGTAGAGCCGCTTGACCCCCGGCCGTCCTCCCGTCGCCTGCACTCCCGGCTTTACGAGAGAGATGCGATCCCAGTAGCGCAGTTGATGTGCCGTACAACCCGTGAAACGAGAAGCCTGATCTGCAGAGAAACCCTCCATAGGGACGCGCGAACCTCCACCAGTCGAAAAAGCGCAGCAATACTCGAAAACAAAGAAATCCCCCGGCTCGGAACCTTACCCAACCCCCACGCGATTCCGACACCGCCTTCGGAATCTAGCGCGCCCGCTTCACGCGCGGCAACCCCTAAGCGCGTATAGACCCCGTTCGCGGGAAAGTTTCTTCAGATTCGCTTGTTGCGGTTGCGAATTCGCTGCTCGAAGTTCTTGAACGATCCTTTGAGTTTGGCCGAGGCGTCGCGTCCGCCCTCGCGTCCTGAGTTGACCAGAGCCGAGCTTGCACCCAGCACCAAGACGATGCCCGCGACCATTCCCCCGAAGGCGAGCACTCCGACCAGGATCTGTTGCGTGGCGAAGAACGCGATCAGGGTCGCGAGACCGAAGACGAAGACGACCGCCCCGAGCCTGGCTCTCTTTGACCGATCGAAGCGGGGCGTCGCCCGCCGAGATCGTCGCGCAAAGCGCGGGTCCTCGTCATAGAGATTCTTCTCTATCTCTTCGAGGATGCGTTGTTCACGATCGGACAGCGGCACTCTGTGCTTCTCCCCCTGTCGGGACGCAGCGGTCGCTTGGGACCACCGTCCTCCGATTATAGGAACGCCTGAGGATTAGCCAACCGTTCTGAGCTCTTTTCATACCCACTTACCTCAGCGCAAGCGGTCGAGCAAGGTCGCCGGGGTGACCGCGCCCTCGCCGAAACGGCGTCTGATGTCGTCGACGGCTCCCGCCGCCTCGTTCCACTGGGTCGGTCTTCCCTCTCCGAGAAGAAGTTGCCGTCGAGGGGGCCCGGGGACGAGCGAGGTCACCGAGACCCCGAGAAGACGGATGCGGGGCCGCTGGGGATCGAGCTTCAGGTAGAGGTCCTTGACCACGGAATAGATCTCGGCGGCGGTGTCGAGCTCGGAGCTGGCCGTGCGCGAGCGGGTGATGGTCTTGAAGTTCGAGAAGCGGACCTTGAGCGTCACCGTGCGCCCGCACAGGCTCTTGGCCCTGAGCCGCGCCGCGGTGCGGTCGGCCAGCCGCAGGATCTCTCGCAGGATCTCCGAGGTGTCGTCGAGATCGGAGGAGAAGGTCTCCTCTGAGCCCACGGACTTGGCCGGCTCGTGGGGAGTGACGGCCCGCTCATCGATGCCACGCGCCAGATTGTGCAGGTGGGCGCCGAGCGAGGCGCCCAGCGCCCGCTCCAGGGTCCGGCGCGGCATAGCGGCGACGTCGCCGACCGACTCCAGCCCCAGCCGCCGCAGCGTCTCGGCCGTGACGGCGCCGACGCCCCACAGTGCATCGACGGGCAGGGGGTCGAGGAACCGGGCGACCGCATCGGATTTCACCACCAGGAGGCCGTTGGGCTTGCCCCTGGTCGAGGCGAGCTTGGCGAGGAACTTGTTGGGTGCCACCCCGACCGTGCAGGGCAGGCCCAGCCCCGCGATGTCGGACTTGATCCGCCCGGCGATGTCGACGGGGGGGCCGAAGAGCTTGACCGAGCCGGCGACGTCGAGGAAGGCCTCGTCGAGGCTGAGCGGCTCGACGAGCGGGCTGTAGGAGTCGAAGACGGTCCTGATCCGCTTCGAGAAGTCCTGGTAGTCGGCGAACACGTTGGGCAGGTAGACGGCATCGGGGCAGAGACGGTGAGCCGTGATCATCGGCATCGCGGAGCGCACCCCGAAGGCCCGTGCCTCGTAGGAGGCAGAGGTCACCACGCCCCGGCCCCCCTGACCCCCGACGATCACGGGTTTGCCCCTCAGCGACGGATCCTTGACGATCTCGACCGACGCGTAGAAGGCGTCCATGTCGACGTGAAGAATCGGCTCCGTCACTTCCATGGACTCATGCTAATGCTCCCTCGATGAGGTAATACGGAGCGGTGGTTGCCTCCAAGCAGACGCTCGAGGTCGGGCCCAGAAAACTCGAGGTGTCGAACCTCGACAAGGTCTTCTATCCGGCCACCGGGTTCACCAAGGGTGACGTCATCGATTACTACCGGGCCGTGGCTGAGACGCTGCTGCCCCACCTCGCCCGACGCCCGGTCACCCTCAAGCGCTACCCCGACGGAGTCGAGGGCAGCTTCTTTTACGAGAAGTCGTGCCCTAAGCACCGTCCCGGTTGGATCAAGACCACGCCGATGCGGCGCGGCGACGGCAAGGACGTCGACTACTGCCAGCTCAACAGCGCGGCGGCGCTCGTGTGGGCGGCGAACCTCGCCAACCTCGAGCTGCACGTAGCGCTGGGCTCGGCCCGGGCGCCGTACAAGCCCGGCGCCGTCGTGTTCGACCTCGACCCCGGTGATGGCACGGGCGTGCTCGAGTGCGCCGCGGTCGCCGTCCGCCTGCGCGCGCTCTTCGCCGACCGGGGTCTGAGCTCTTTGGTCAAAACGTCGGGCTCCAAGGGACTCCAGCTTTATCTGCCCCTCAACTCGCGCGTGACATTCGAAGACACCAGGCCCTGGGCCAATGCGGTGGCCCACCGCCTCGAGGACGAGACGCCCGGCGAGGTCGTCTCGAAGCCCTCGAAGGAGGCTCGCAGGGGCAAGGTCTTCATCGACTGGAGCCAGAACCACTCGGCCAAGACGACCGTGTGCGTCTATTCGCTGCGCGCCAGGGAGCGGCCGACCGCATCGACCCCCGTGACCTGGGACGAGCTCGAGCGCGCGCTCGACCGAAGCGACTCCGAGGGACTCGTGTTCACCTGCGACGAGGTCCTGAGGCGGATCGCGACGCACGGCGACCTCTTTGAGCCCGTCCGCAACCTGAAGCAGAAGCTCCCCGAGCTCGACTAGGGATGACTTACCCCCCGTCGGCCGGCCTGGCGCCGGTTAGCGTAGATGGGTGAGTTTGTGGCACGACCAGCTCGGAACGATTGAGCTGCCCGACGGGCGGCGCATTCGTGGCACGGGCTTGAATCGACTTCGCAGGGAGGTCGACCCGCCCGACTTTGCGGTGTATCTACTCGGCCGAGATCCAGGCAACCAGGGGTGGCACTACCGCTGGGTGCGATGGCGGGACTTCGGGAGGCCGGCGTCTACCGCAGAAGCGATGGCCGCCCTGCTCGAAGCGCACGAACGAGCCATCGACGAGCGGGTCGAAATCGCCTGTCGTGGTGGAATCGGACGGACGGGCACGGCCCTCGCGGTCATAGCCATGATGGCAGGAACTCCACCCGACGACGCGGTCGCATGGGTGCGTGAGCAGTACCATCCGCGCGCAGTCGAGACACCAGGTCAACGCCGATGGGTCCGCGAGGCCGCCGCGCTGCTCTGATCCTCTGTCACGGATGCTGCTCGATGGCGAACGTGTTGCCGTCGGGGTCTTCGAACCAGGCGACCGTAACGTCGCCGGACGAGAAGATGCCCTTTGAGTCGGTACTCAGTCCGTCGTACCGCTCGAAGGTCACGCCGTTCGCGGTGAGCTCGTCCACAACCCGCTCGAGATCGGTCACGTACCAGGTGGCGAGCGTTGCGGGCGACTTGCCGGCGTTGTCGGGAGATGCGTAGAGGTGCAGCGAAGTGCCGCCTCCGCAGTCGTAGAGCCGGCTATCGTCGTCCTGGTCCTCTTCGGCCTCGAGGCCGAGCTTGCCCTCGTAAAAGCCGGCGGCGGCCGTGATGTCGGACACGGCGATCGAGGCGCGAACCGTATGGGTCCTCAAGCTCATGTGTATCTCCCCTCTCGACGTGCCACAGCGGCGACTCTAGGTTCCTCAGGGTTAGACCCCGGTGAGTGGCGCGACTCATCGCTTGACATCCACTTTTCGGGTGCCGCACCTAGCGGCCGGCCGAGCCGCCGCTCGAATGCCACAGTTTCCGGCCGGCGGCCTGGCCGCCTCGAGCCTTCAGCTCGGCCGAGACGGGCGCGAGGCCCGTCATCGCCTGGCGCTTGCGCTGGCGGCCCAGCGCGGTCGCAAGCGTGCATCCGCCCCTGTGGTCGGCGGCAAGCTCGGCTAAGTCGAAGGCCTCGTGGGCAACGATCGTGACGCCGACGTTGGTCCGGTTCATCGCCTGGGTCAGTGACGCTCCCCCGCGCTTGCGCACGACGCCTCGAACCAGCAGCAACCACGAATGAAAGACCGTGCGGGCGCAGCGCGCCTGGAAGCGTTCGAACAACGTGACGTCGACCGGTCCCGTGAGGTCGTCGAGGGTGAGAAAGATGATGCGCTGACCCGACCGAATCGCAGGCGTCTGGGTCGAGACCTTGACGCCCGCAACCCACGCCTCGGCCTCGGTGCGCATGCGGTGGAGCTCGGCCGCCGGTGTGGCGCCGAGCTCGCTGAGCAGCGGCAGGTAGTGGCTCATGAGATGACGCCGTGCGTCGATGCCGGTGACCTCGAGCTCGGCCTCGATCTTCTCCAGCTCGCTGTAGCGGCGCAGCTCGAGGCCGGCGCCGACCGGTTCGTCGAGGGCGAGCTCTAGCTGCGCGCCGATGTTTGTTCTGCGGTCCGGCCGAGCCCGCCCCGCGACGGGGCGGAGCTCGCCGGACAGCTCGGCGGCCCGCCACAGCAGCTCACGGCGCGTGCGGCGGGGCTCGATCGAGTCGAGCGCGCCGACGTGGACGAGGTTGGCGAGCACCGGCCGGGACAGCTCGACCCGCCGCCACAGGTCCTCGAGCGAGGTAAAAGGGCGAGGCCCCCCAGCCGAGCGGGCGTCGAGGAGGGCGTCGATCTCGGCGGTCGAGATGCCCTTGACCTCGGACAGCGACATCCTGATCCCCCGCCTCTGCCCTCGCCCCGCTGAGACGTCTTCCACTCTGTAGTCGTGGAACGAAGCGTTGACGTCGACCGGGAGGATGGCGATGTCGAAGTGCCTGGCGTCGGCCACGATCAGCCGGCGGGGATACATGCCGGGGTCGTGGGTCAGCACGCCGGCGAAAAACTCGGCGGTGTAGTGCGCCTTGAGGTAGGCGGAGATGTAGGTCGGCAGCGCAAAGGCGGCGGCGTGCGACTTGCAGAAACCGAACGAGGCGAAGGAGAAGACCTCCTTCCACAGCTTCGTCGCCTGGGCCCTGCTGTAGCCGTTACGCGTGGCCCGGTCGATGAACCAGCGCCCGACCTCGTTGTCTTTTGAGGCAGAAGACCTCGGCCCGTCGAGACCCTTCCTAGGTGCGGGACTGTCATGTTCTGTTTGTGCGGTCCGGCCGAGCCCGTCCCGCGTCGGGTCGTCGGGCAGGCTCGGGCGCTCGGAGTCCAGGTGACGCCGGATGTAGTCGGCGTCGTCGAGCGAACAGCCCGTGAGCGCGGCGATGACCCGGATGACCTGCTCGTGGAACACGATCACGCCGTTGGTCTCCGCCAGGATCGGAGCGAGGCTGTCGTGTGGGTAGCCGGTCTCGGCGAAGCCGTGACGACGGTCGAGGAAGGGGCTCACCATGTCCGACTTGACCGGTCCGGGACGAAACAAAGAGATGTCGACGATGAGGTCCTCGAAGCGGTTGGGCTGAAAGCGGGCGAGCAGCTCGCGCTGGCCGGGCGACTCGATCTGGAAGCAGCCGAGCGTGCGTGACGACGCGATGAGCTCGAAGGTCGCCCCGTCGTCACGCGGGATCGCATCGATATCGAGGGGACGAGTGAGGGTGATCTGGTCCCTGGCGTGGGCGATCGAGCTCAGCATCCGCACCCCGAGCACGTCGAGCTTGACCAGCCCGAGAGCCTCGACGTCGTCCTTGTCGGCCTGGAGCATCGTGAAACCCCGAAACGACTCCTGCATCGGCACCCGGTCGGCGAGGTCGGGCGAGGACAGGATCACCCCGGAGGGATGCAGCGCAAGGTGCCGGGGCCAGCCGTCGATGGCGTAGCAGAGCTCGAAGAGCTGCTCGAGTTGCCCCGCCCTCAGGTTGCTGTGACGCAGTTCGGGAAGGCTCGCGATCGCCCTGGGGATGTCGCGCGCCCTGATACGGGGGAACGCCTTGGCGACCAGATCGATCTCGTCCGGCGCGATGCCGAGCGCCTTGCCGACCTCGCGGATCGCCATGCGCGCCCTGAAGGTATCGACCATGCAGCAGATGGCCGTCTGCTCGGCGCCGTAGGTTTTGGCGATGTAGTCGAGCACCTCTTCGCGCCGGTGCGACTCGACGTCGATGTCGATATCGGGCATCTCCTCGCGCCTGGTGTTCATGAAGCGCTCGAACAGGAGGTCGTAGCGCACCGGGTCGACGTCGGAGATCCCGAGCACGAAGCACACCAGGGAGCCCGCCGCGCTCCCCCGGCAGGTGCAACGGAGCCCCATGGTGGTCCTGACGTGATCGACGATGTCGGCAACCAGCAGGAAGAACGAGGCGAAGCCCAGGGTGAAGATCATCTGAAGCTCATGGTCGAGGCGGTCGGTGACCTCGGCCGTGAGGCGGTCGTAGCGCCGTCTCGCCCCCTCGCGACAGCGCCGGGTGAGGTGGCTCGTGGGGCTCTCGCCGGAGGCCCGTTGTCCCCGTAGGTCCGGGAAGTGGTAGTTGCCGAGGTCGAGCTCGAAGTCACAGGCCTCTGCGATGCGAATGGTCTCGTCGGCGGCCTCGGATGCGTCGAAGAAGAGGTCGCGCATCTCGTCGGGATCCTTGAGGAAGTACTCGGACGTCGCCCTGAGCGCCTTGGTGCGCGACAACGGGACGATGTGCTTGACCGCGTGAAGAACCTCGTGCGCGGCGGCACCGCGCGGCGACCCGTAATGGACATCGTTGGTCGCCACCGCGGGGACGCCCGAGTCCTTGGACACGCCGAGCAGCCGGTCCCGCAGGGCCCGGTGGCCGTAGCCGCGGTGGTCGAAGACCTCGATACGAAAACCGTCGCCGAGGTCGGAGCGCCACCTGCGGGCGAGCTCGATGGCCTCGGTGACTCGGCCCGCCGCGGCGCGCCGGGCGATAGGCCCCCGCTCGCACCCAGAGAGCACGAACAGCCC